>JAPLKD010000200.1 GCA_026388245.1 Pseudomonadota bacterium
CGGAGCTCCGAAGTAGGTATTTCATTGGCTTGCCAGCCGGCCTAACCAGATAGACCGAGGAGGGTAAATATGCATATTGAAGAAGTTAAAAGTAAACTTTTTGAACAGAGAACAGATATACAAAAAAGATTTCATGTGAAAAAAATTGGCGTCTTTGGGTCTTTTGTTCAGAACAAACAGACAAAGAAAAGCGATGTAGATATTCTTGTTGAATTTAAAAAAGGACATAAGGATTTTTTCAATTACATGAGGCTGAAATATTACCTCGAAGCGGCCATAGGAATAAATGTGGATCTTGTAATAAAAGAAGCGGTTAAGCCAAGACTCAGAGAAAAAATCTACAATGAGGTAATATATGTCTAAGAAAGAGAGGGACTATATACTCTTTCTGGAAGATATTCTGAACGCCATCGAGAAAATCGAACGCTACACAAAAAATCTTACGCTTGAAAAGCTTTGTGAAAACGACATGGCAATCGACGCCATAGTACGAAACTTAGAAATCATCGGCGAAGCCTCAAAAAATGTTCCGGAAAAGGTAAAGAGTAAATATCCTTTTGTAGAGTGGAAAGAAGCAATTGGCTTTAGAAATGTTTTAATCCATGATTACTTTGGTATTGACCTTGAATCAGTCTGGGATACGATCAAGAATAACCTGCCATCGTTGAAAAACAACATCATGAAAGCGTTGCAATCAGAGCAATGAACTATCCCGCGGCAAGTTTCGGGGTATGGGCCCGCGGGGTAATCAATATGGAAAATATAGCCCGTCCAGTTTTTGTCCGACTTTGTCGAGCGTAGCGGGCGGCAAAAAATAGCTCTTAGCTTATCCTCTCCGCCCTCAGTTCTACGCTTATACCCACAGTGCAAATGTTATGAACCATCTACATTTTCTCAATAATATTATGTAGATAAACTACTTCGGAGCTCCGAAGTAGGATAAGCTTAGCTATCAATTTTAATGGGAGATCAAAAAAATGTTTAATGGAAAAACAATTTTAATTACCGGCGGCACAGGTTCACTCGGAAAGAAGCTAACACAAGTTATTTTCGAGAATTATAAACCCAGAAAACTGATTATATTTAGTCGTGATGAGCTGAAACAGTTTGAGATGGCGCAAAGATGGAATCCCACGAAACATCCCATAAAATATATTCTTGGTGATGTAAGAGATAAAGAAAGATTAATGACTGACGAAGACGTCGAACGAGTGATTTATGAAATAAAGGAGATGGTACTACGATGAAACTCAATCTCGAAAAAAGCCTCTACCGTCATACCGGCGAAGGAGACTGTGTCACAATTGCAATGTTCTCCACCAGTGGGGGGGGTTATGGATAAAAAAATAACTGAAAGTATGAATAAAATAGTATGAGAAAAACATTAGAACAAATAAACATCTTATTAAATCAGGGTATAATAACAAAATACGCTATAGCAGGCGGGATGGCTCAATTTTATTATATAGAACCCTCTGTTACTTATGATTTAGATTTGATTGTGAATATTTCAGGTGAAGAAAGTAATCTAACCCCGCTATCAAAAATATATGAATGGGCTAAAAACAATAATTATCCACCCTTGGAAGAACATATTGTTATTGAAGGAATTCCTGTTCAGTTTTTATTAGCCTACAATGAACTTGTAAAAGAAGCATTAGAAAATTCCAGTGAAATTATGCTATATGAAGAAGTCACATATATTCTAAAACCGGAATACTTGATGGCAATTATGCTCCAAACTGGTAGATTGACAGATAAGCAAAGATTAGCAAAATTTTTAATTGAAGCCGACTATAATAAAAATAAATATTTTGATATTTTAGAACGATTTGGTTTATTAGAATTACATAAAAAATTCAGTGGTGAAGAAAATGGATAAAAATTATCTTTTACATATTGCCGAAGCAAAAGATAATTATCATAAAAATCGCGCCAAAATGCCATTTGGGGAAAAAGTGAAAATTATTGTTGAATTACAGAAAATTGAAAATGAGTTTATCAAGAGCAACAAGAATAGAAATACTAAAGTTAAGAACAGAAAAGTTTGGGAAATTTAAAAAAAATATAGTACGCAAACCTGTTCTCTGCCATTACACCCGAAATGACAAAATTCAAAGGTCTCGCTCTCAAAAGGACAACTATGAATATAACTAAAAGCCTTGATATGCAAAACAGGGCTAAATCCCGTATTCCAGGTATGACACAGCTATTATCAAAGCGCCCTGATATGTTTGCGCCCGGTGTATGGCCGGGGTATTTCAGTAAGGCAAAGGGCGTCGAAGTGTGGGATCTTGATGGCAATCGCTATATAGATATGAGCATTTCAGGGATTGGTGCAAATGTATTGGGATATGCAGATCCGGACGTGGATGCTGCCGTGGCAGAGGCTATCAAGAATGGCACAAGTTGTTCCCTCAATTGTCCCGAAGAGGTGGAACTTGCTGATCTCCTCTGTGAAATCCATCCATGGGCCGAAAAGGTTAGGTATGCGAGGACCGGCGGGGAATCCATGGCTATAGCTGTGCGAATTGCTCGGGCCTATACGGGCAAAGACAAAATCGCCTTTTGTGGATACCACGGGTGGCATGATTGGTATCTTTCTGCCAACCTCGGAACTGAAAACGCACTGGGGGAGCATCTCATATCGGGTTTAAATCCTGCAGGTGTCCCGAAAGGGCTTACCGGCACGGCGATTCCATTCCGGTACAATCATATAGAGGAACTCAAGGCGATAGCCGAAAAGAAAAAAACAAACCCAATGAACCCAAAAACCCCTGAACTCATCACCTGTCCTTTCCTTAAAGGCACCTTTTTGGGGGTAAAATGGGCGGTTTAAGCCCCCTGAAATACAGTTTTAAGTTTTAACCGCTAAGTTTTAAGTTATACGAATTGATGTTTTCAACTCAACACTCAAAACTCATAACTCAACACTCAACACTGTTTTTAAAAGGCTTGGTCCGACCCCAATCAGCTTTGCAGGAAATCCAAATGAATTTGCTGAAGCGATTAGCCAGAGCGGTTTCCAGGAGATTGCCATTACTACGCATCATGCAGCCAAAACATATGATCTTCCGTCCTACCATCGCGATCCTTTCGATCGTTTGCTGATTGCGCAGGCTATCTGTGAGCCTATGAAACTGCTGACAGCCGATAAGATGCTTGCACGTTACACTGAGTTGGTAATTACCGTTTAACTCCTCACTCCTCACGGGTTTCATTGCTCACTTTTCACCTTTCACTGGTTTCCCCTTTCACTGGTTCATTTGATGGAGGTGTACGTATGCCAATACTTACAGAAGAACAGGTTCTTTCTTTTATTAAAACCCATAAAGATGATTTTCATGAAAGATACGGTGTCCACAGAATTGGTCTGTTCGGAAGCTTCGCCAGAAAAGAACAAACGGAAGCAAGCGATGTAGATATTGCCATAGAAATGGAGCCTGAAAAAAAGAACATCCATAACTTCTTCGCATTCAAGCGGCACTTGGAAAAAGAACTCGGCAGGAAGGTTGATCTGGGTATAGAGAGCGCGCTGAAGCCAGAGGCCAGGAAATTCATTGAAAAGGAGATCGTCTATGTCTAAGCGTTCTGATGCTCTCTACGTTCGGGATATAAAAGAGGCGATTGAGGCCATAATTGCTTATACGCGGGACATCACCTTTGATGACTTCAAGCTTGACCGCATGCGCTACTCGGCCGTCATCCGCGAGTTTGAACTCATCGGTGAGGCGGTTGGCAACCTGGCGGACCATGTAAAAGAGAATTATCCGCATATTGCCTGGCAGGATATCAAGGATTTTCGTAACCTTTTGATACATGAATATTTCGGGGTTGACTTGGAGATTGTCTGGAATGTAATCCGGAGTGATTTGCCACCGCTCCATGAGACGATCGAAATTATCGACAGAGAAACAACGGGTGATAACTAACAGTTCAAGCTCTCACTTCTCACTCATTACCTTTCACTTTTCACCCCTCACTTCTCACTCTTCACCCCTCACGAAGACATATGTTTATATATTCACTTTGCCTTTGTCCGTTTTTGTCGAGCGAAGCGGGCGGCAGAAAACAGTTTTTCCGCTTTCGCATTGCTGTTGTTTTCTATCACCCATGACCCATCACCTGTCCTTTCCTTAAAGGCACCTTTTTTGGGGGCAAAAACAGCACTTTAAGCCCCCTGAAATACAGTTTTGGGTGTTGGGTTCTAAGTGTTGTTTTATACGAATTGATGTTTTCAACTCAAAACTCATACGGTTCAATCCCGACTCAGGAGGGACAATTCCGATTCTTGATACAAATATAATCAATAGGAAAATTGATTCCATGATCGATGACATCAAGCAGAAGGTCGCAACCGGACAGTATGAATATTCAAAACATGCGGTTGATCAGACCATCAAGAGACGCATTGCCGACCATGAGGTAGCCGAGGCCATCGCGTCACAAAGCCTGATCATTGAGGATTATCCAGATGACAAGTACGGTCCGAGCTGTTTGGCATTCGGCGTTACGGAAACAGGTCGTCCGCTGCATATCCAGTGCAGCTATCCCGACCGACCGCTGGTTAAAATCATAACCACCTATGAACCTGATAAAGACCTATGGATCGACTATAAGATTAGGAGGAAGTAACGATGGGAAGTGCAATCAAGGAAACATACAGTGAGCAGTACGTAACGTATACACTAGAATTGGATGGGAAATTCTACATTGTAGAGCATGTGCCAGCCAGGGTGTGCCTGGAGACGGGGGAACAGTATTTTGCCCCGGAGACGGTTGAAAAAATTCAGAAGATCATCTGGGGACAAAAAAAGCCGGTCAAAGTGATCGAAACACCTGTTTATGAATTCGGGTTAGCCGCCACTGATTCCTAATTATGGATGTCCCCAAAATATGGAATTGCTCTCCACTCTCTGCTTTAGGAAAGAGGTTTTAACTCAATAAACGCAGTTAACACAACAAACTCAATGAACACAACAAACGCCATAAACACCATAAACCCAACAGACCAGAAAAATGGAGTTCCCATGAAAGCCCTCATCACCGGTATCACAGGTCAGGATGGTTCCTATCTCGCTGAATTTCTCCTTTCAAAGGGGTATGAAGTCCACGGCCTTATCCGCCGTGCAAGCACATTCAATACCGGCAGGATCGACCATATTTACACTGATCCTCACATTGCGGGAACAAAATTATTTTTACACTACGGCGACCTCTCCGATTCTGGTCAGCTCATCAATCTCATTTATAATATCCAACCCGATGAAGTGTACCATGTCGGTGCACAGAGTCATGTTAAGGTGAGTTTCGACATGCCGGAATACACGGGGGATATAACAGGAATTGGCACAACAAGGCTTCTCGAGGCAATACGCAGAAGCGGCATTAAAACAAAATTCTATCAGGCATCTTCTTCTGAACTTTTTGGTGCTTCTCCGCCTCCCCAGAGCGAGACAACATATTTTTATCCCCGCAGTCCATATGCAGCAGCAAAGATATATGCTTACTGGATGGTGACAAATTATAGAGAAGGTTACAACATGTTCGCCTGTAATGGCATCCTGTTCAATCACGAATCACCCCGCCGGGGAGAAACCTTTGTGACACGTAAGATTACCCGAGCCATTGCCAATATTCTTGCCGGTCATCAGAAAAAACTATATCTTGGCAACCTCAACGCTAAACGTGACTGGGGTTTTGCTCCTGAATATGTGGAGATGATGTGGCTCATGCTTCAGCAGGAAAAGCCTGATGACTATGTGGTCGGGACCGGCGAAAGCCACTCAATCCGTGAATTTGTAGAGAATGCCTTCAACTATGCCGGTATTGAAATCGAATGGGTTGATTCTGGTATCAGCGAAAAGGGTGTTGTTAAATCCTTTGACTCTGAATCAACTCAACACTCAACACTCAACACTCAACACTCGATTAAAACGGGAACTGTTTTAATCGAAATCGACCCCCGTTATTTCCGTCCCACTGAAGTTGACTTTCTACTTGCTGACATCACCAAGGCCCGCAAGCAACTCGGCTGGCAGCCACGTATCACATTCTCTGAACTTGTGAAAATTATGGTCGATTACGATCTGAAACTCGTCGGCTTAACACCCCCCGGCGACGGCATCAAAATCTGCCAGGCGAAAAACTTCTGCTATACTGAACATGCCTTTGCTACTAACGAACGAATAAGAGATGCAGGTTGAGGTTTAGGCTAAGGTAAAGTGGTTTTGCTTCGACCTACTTTTGTCCTAAACCTCAGCCTTAGTCTTTTACTCTGATATGAGCTACAATACTTTTGAAGAAATGCCAATTTGGCAAAAAGCTATGGAGATGGCAGTAGATATTTTCAGACTGACTGAAAATCTTCCGAAAAAAGAAGATTATGGTTTAACCTCTCAGATACGGAGGTCAGCACTATCAGTGCCAGGAAATATTGCTGAAGGCTTCGGGAGAAAACATACGAAAGATAAATTGAATTTTTACTATGATTCTCGTGGGTCGCTCTCAGAAACTAAAAGCCATTTAATATATGGACACAAAATAAATTATTTTTCTCAAATTGACTTCGATTATATTGCAAAAAATATTGAAGACGTTTGGAAAGAACTTAATTCTCTTATAAATTCATTGTACAAAAGAACTTAACCTTAACCTCACCCTTAACCTATGAGCATTTTGAACAACAAAAGGATCACCATCACCGGCGGGAAAGGTTTTCTCGGCACACACCTTATCCGTAAACTCCAATCCAGCGGCTGTCAGCACATATCCATTGCCGACCTGCCAGAATATAATCTGGTTAACCTCGCTGACATCCAACGCATGTACACCGACCAGAAACCCGATATTGTCATCCATCTTGCCGCAAAAGTGGGTGGTATTGGTTTCAACCAGACATACCCCGCCTCACTTTTTTATGAGAATGCCATAATGGGCATACAACTCATCCATGAAGCTTACCTCCACAAGATTGAAAAACTTGTGGCTTTTGGCACTATCTGCGCCTACCCGAAATTCACTCCCGTTCCCTTCAAAGAAGACGATATATGGAACGGCTACCCTGAAGAAACAAACGCCCCTTACGGATTGGCAAAGAAGATGATGCTCGTCCAGTCCCAGGCATACCGCCAACAGTACGGCTTCAACTCAATCTTCCTTCTCCCTGTGAATCTTTACGGCCCAGGCGACAACTTCAGCTTCAAGTCCTCTCACGTTATCCCGGCGCTCATTCGCAAATTCCACCTCGCTAACCTCCTCTCCCGCAGCGACTTCGATGGGATAGTTCATGATTTTCTCCGCAACAGCGATACAGAAACCGTAATTCGTAACTCGAAATTGGTAATTAGTGGTAATTTTTCAAAAGAAGATTTAATAGAAGCATTGAAATATTATGGTATTTACTATTCAGAGAAACCGTTTGATAACTCAAAACTCAAAACTCAAAACTCAAAACTCTCGACGATAGTGGAAATCTGGGGTACCGGTTATGCCACCCGTGAGTTCTTCTATGTCGAAGACGCTGCCGAGGCAATAACTCTTGCTACTGAGCGATACGACAAAAGTGAACCTGTCAACATCGGCGCTGGTTTTGAAATCTCCATCAAAGATTTAGTAAGTCTTTTAGTTGAACTAACAGGCTTTAAGGGTCAAATTGTCTGGGATAAAACAAAGCCAGACGGTCAGCCAAGGCGAATGCTTGATGTGAGAAGGGCTCAGACAGAGTTTGGTTTTGAAGCAAAAACACCTTTTACCGAAGGATTACGAAAGACAATCAATTGGTATGTTTCACAATTCCGTTAAGAGTAAATCGTAAAAAGTAAAGTGTTTATTTTTTGCTTTTCACGCTTTACGCTTTACGCTTTACACCTAACAACATAGAACCAGGAGGTAATAGATGAAAAAAGATCATTTAGAAATTCTGCTGGAAAACATTAATGAAAAGTTTGATCTGGTCATAGAGGGTCACGGTGTTTTACATAAAGAGATCAAAGAGACGCGCCAGGAATTCAACGAAAAACTTGATCTGGTAAATTTCAAAGTAGATACGTTACATCAGAGAGTTGAGAATGTTCGTGAAGAACTGACAGATAAGATAGAGAATGTTCGTGAAGAACTGAGTGGAAAAATTGACAATGTTGCAGCCGACCTTTCTGCTCACCGCGCCGATACCGAAGTTCATGAAAAAAGATATAAGGTTTCCGACGGTTAATGAGTAAAAATAAAAAAGCATTTTCAATCACAGATAGAAATCTAATAAAAAGCATATCCATTCAACAATAGCGCCTAAGGTGCTGATTGTTTTACCTGATTTGCCGCTCTATCCCAAATCAGGTAAAGATATATCCATCCGCAGTTGTCCGCCCTTGTCTGTGGCTAAACAAAGAAAAGGCTTTCGTAGGCAAACAATGAAAACGTTGTTATTACTCTTTTTATTTTTTTGTCCTGATATTGCACATGCCTATCTCGACCCCGGCACTGGCAGTTATATCTTGCAGGTTTTGCTGGCCGTTGTGATAGGTGGTTTGTTTAGCATAAAAGTATTCTGGAAAAAAATCAAAGCACTCTTCATACGCTCTGCCACAAAAGAGAACAAGGATAAAGAATAATTCCTGCCATTAATAACAGTCAAAAAATCTCAAGCTCTTTCAGAGACCCCAGTGGTTTTCTCTTCAGGCGCAATGGCACCCTTTATCGCCAGATAAATGATTCATACAGGTCCGATTATGATCTCTTGATGCAATCAGGTCTGTATGAAAAACTGGTTGCAGAAGGGTTGCTGATTCCCCACAAGGAAGTCCAGCCCCCTGCTGAAGAGAGAGACAATGAACCCCCCGGTCATTGTGAGGTGCATGTACGCCGTGGCAATCTCTACAAAATCATTCAGCCGAAGATTATCCCCTTCATATCCTATCCCTATGAATGGTGTTTCGGCCAGTTAAAAGATGCTGCCCTCACCACTCTTAAGATTCAGAAAATTGCTCTCGATTTTGGGATGTCCCTGAAGGATAGCAGCGCCTATAATATCCAATTCAAAGATGGCAAGCCCCTCCTGATTGATACCCTCTCTTTCGAGAAATACCAGGAAGGCCAGCCATGGATTGCTTACAGGCAATTCTGTCAGCATTTCCTTGCACCCCTTGCCTTGATGGCACATACCGATGTCAGGCTGAGTCAATTATTCAGGATACACATAGATGGCATCCCCTTAGATTTAACCAGTAAGCTTTTACCTGTGAATAGCTGGCTCAGATTTTCTTTATTATCGCACATCCATCTTCATTCAAAAAGTCAGAGACATTTTGCAAATAAACAGGTCAATATAAGTAATCGCACGATCAGCAGAAAGTCTCTTCTAAGTATAATTGATAATTTAGAGTCTACCATCGGGAAACTTACATGGCAGCCGCAAGGGACAGAATGGGCCGAATATTATGAAGATACGAACTATTCGCAAGAAGCCATGAAGCACAAGAAACGACTGGTGGAAGCATATCTCAGCGAAAGCAATCCCCGCACTGTCTGGGATCTGGGCGCCAATACCGGTGTATTCAGTCGAACCGCAACGGCCAAGGACATTGACACGATCGCCTTTGATGTTGATCCCGCCGCAGTGGAAAAGAATTACCAACAGATGCGGGAAAACAAAGAAACGAAGATATTACCGCTATGTCTGGACCTGACCAACCCCAGTCCCTCGATCGGCTGGGCAAACGAAGAACGTCTTTCTCTGATCGAAAGGGGACCGGTCGATACGGTCCTTGCACTGGCCCTGGTTCACCATCTGGCCATCTCCAACAACCTCCCCTTCAGCCATATCGCCGCTTTTTTGAGCCAAATATGCAGGTTTCTGATCATCGAATTTGTCCCCAAGAACGACTCGCAGGCGCAAAGACTGCTCCGCTCCCGGGAGGATATATTTCCCGATTATACCCAGGAGCATTTCGAAACTGCCTTCGGAGATCATTTTTCAATTATCAATCGTGAAAAAATTGTGGATTCTCAACGGTCGCTATATCTTATGGAAAATAATAATGCCAATAACTGACTATTGCTATTTGAACGCCCCACCCCAGGCCGTGGCCACGTTAAGCGCATCAAGGACGCCGTCAAAAAATAGAAAATGAATAAAGAAACCATCCTGGATTTTATAAAGAAAGGTGAATCCGAAACGATCGAGTTCAAATCTGCCTTCGATCAGGCGGCTATTGAAACGCTTGCCGCTTTCACCAATACAAAGGGCGGGTATGTTTTTGTCGGTGTTGCAGATTCCGGAAAGATTGTCGGCGTCCAGCTTGGCAACGAGACGATCCCGCAATGGCTCAATCAGATAAAAACCAACACGTTTCCAACTCTTATACCGGATGTTGCAACCGCTGACATTGACCATAAAGACGTCGTGATCTTTATGGTCGACGAGTTTCCGATCAAGCCCGTGAGCTGCCGAGGAAAATATCTGAAAAGAGTCAGGAATGCAAACCATCAGATGTCCATTCACGAGATATCCGATCTTCATTTGCGAAGTTATCAGACAAGCTGGGATTTCTATCCTGACGCCCGCCATGGACTGGGGGATCTCTCTTTAGAGAAAGTAAGTAAATTCATAGAAATATCAAATCGGGTTCGCCCTTATCCCATTCTGGACGATTCCCTCATGGTGCTTAAAAAATTCGAGTTAATCAAGGAAACATCGATTACGAATGGCTGCTATCTGCTTTTTTCAGCGGAGGATGTCCTTTTATCCACGATAGAGATGGGGCGTTTTGCCGGCGACACGCTCATTCAGGACAGTGCAACAATTCGATCGGACCTGTTTGGTGAAGTGGATGTGGCGCTCTCGTTTATTCGAAAACATATGAATCGATCTTACATCATTACCGGAGACAAACAGCGGGAGGAACGCTGGGACTATCCCCTTGCGGCGCTTCGAGAAATCGTGGTCAACATGATTGTCCACCGTGACTACATGAGTTCAAGTGATTCCATGATCAGAATATTTGACGACCGGATAGAATGCTTCAATCCCGGTCGCCTGATGGCCGGGCTCTCAATAGAGCAGTTGGTGCGTGGCAACTACGTCTCCGCCATCCGCAACAAACAGATCGCCACACTTTTTAAAGAGGCCGGGATCATTGAGAAATACGGTTCCGGCATCAAACGGGTATTGGAATCTATAAGGTCATACGGGCTAAAGGATCCGTCGTTTGAGGAGATCCAGGATGGGTTTCGGGTAACCTTTTTCAAAACCACACAGAAAACCACCCAGAAAACCACACAGAAAACCACCCAGAAAACCACCCAGAAAACATCAACGAAGGACCAGATTCTCGATATCCTCCGAGGAAATCCAAAGCTTACCCGTGGTGAGGTGGCGCAATTGTTGGGGAAGAGTCAAAATACTATCAAGGACCATATGGCTGCTCTCAAATCTGAAAATCGGGTGGAACGAATCGGGAGTGACCGCGACGGTTATTGGAAAGTAAAGTAACGGCACTGTTGTCCCCTAAACAAATATTGGGGCTCAGTTTTTTAAACTGACCCGGGCATCTTTCACTATGAACTATTCACAAACCCAGGATCATTTCGAAGCTTCCTTCGGAGATAATTTTTCAATCCTCCAGTATGAAATAATCGCAGATACAAAGCGATCACTGTATCTGATGGAAAATTTAAATGCCAATTAAACACAAAAATTTTCTCTATGCATGGCTCGCCTTGACGCTAAGTTGCCTTTTTTTCTATCCCCTCTTTGCGACCCTGCACGATAACGATATCATCCTTCAGTGGCGCATCCAGAATAGTTTGGAACTGATCGCCGCGATTGCACTGTTCACTTTACTTTTAACCGGGGCGCTGTGGTTAATTGACAAAATCCCCAATATCAAACTCCGATTCAGCGCCCTTTTCCTGATTTTTATTATCCCTTTCATTTCCTTCTTCGTTCATTTCCTGCAGCAGCTCGGATTTAAGGGTGAACTCATTAATTTAGGGCAATATGCACATGGCAATCGCTTTATAGTGGTGATAATTGGAGCATTCTGCTGCGCCCTCTTTTTATTTCTGATCATACGCTATCCGCGCAAAATGACGTATGCGCTAATCATAGTATTGCTTGCTCTGTCTCCATTGAATTTCCTTGCCGGCTGGACGCTGTGGAACTCAAGGCATGTAAACACGAAAATCGTCATCAATGCCCCAGATCATTACGAAAAAAAAGTAAAGACCTCAAAGCACAGTCTGATCGTCATTCTCTTCGATGAATTGTCTTACGAGTACCTCTATAAAGACGGTTCAATCAATCCCCAATATGTAAATTTCCAGCAGCTCTCCTCCAAATCCGATAATTACCATGCGGCAACATCGCCGGGTAGTGCAACCTTGACGGCCATACCTGGCATGCTTATGGGACGTCGTTACGAGAATATTGCCATGAAATATGACAATATCTACAGGATTACGAAGGACAACAAGGAAGAATATCTCAAAATAGAGCCCGACAACTTATTTGCTGTCGCAAAAAACAAAGGTTATAAAACCTTCGCTTATGGCACCTTTCTGCCCTATTGTGAAATGTTCGATCAATCTCTTGATGGGTGCCGGTCATTCAGTGTCTACAATTATGCCACTGTCGAAACACAGTTTTCTCTATTAAATCCGATTATGACAACCTTGATCATTTGGCCGCGACAGAGACCTCAGGGTTTTATAAAAAATAAGGCAATATCCCCATGGCAAAGAAGGCAAACCGAGCAGGTCTTTCATTTGACGCTAAAGACACTTGATGAAAAAGCGCCTGTCTTTATGTTTTCACACATCTATAGCACCCATTTGCCATTTGTATTCAATCGCAATGGATATTATGAGAACAAAAAACCATTTCTCCAGAATGATGAAAATTATACAAAAGGACTTGAATATGCGGATCATTTGCTGGGAGAGTTGATAAACAAAATGGAGCGAAACGGCATTTTTGAAGGTTCTGAAATCATTATACTCTCCGATCACAACTACCGTATTATGTTTCCAGACAAGCAGAGCCATATTCCCTTAATAATCAAAAACCCTTACCAAAAGGCGAAAAAAGATATCCTTGAGCCTGCACATGCGGAACAAGCTTTGCGAGAAGTTATCGAGAAGTTATAATGCAGGCAGAGAGCGTAGAGCAAAGAGCCAAGAGATGGAAAAGGACAGCAACACAAGATTCCGCTGGGCAAAAGAAAAAAGCACTTTTTCACCACAGATAGAAATCTGATGTAAATCTGATGAATGCTGATAGATGTGTTGTTTGTGTCCTGTATTGTGATACACCGTCAATACAGTCCACACTTCATGCCCTTGCAGGGCAGAAGTAAATTTACCTTTCACCTATGACCCATCACCCCGAAGATTTTATTGTATGCTGCCAAGGATAACCCCTATTAAATAAGGAGTAATGATGGAAAAAATAATAAGGATTCATGTGGAGAAACTCCCTGAAGGGCTCTACCTTGGAACATCTGAGGATGTGCAGGGACTTGTTGCCCAAGGTCGCACGGTAGCCGAGACTCTTGAAATAGCCCGTGATGTGGCGAGGAAACTGCTCGAAGCGCAGGCGGAACGAAAATCGGAGCCCTTGTTGCCGACTATTGATAGGCAGTTTGATTGCCTTTTGGTCGTAGGCGGTTAGGTGGGAAGATTATCAGGTTTTACTTATAGGGATATTGTCCGGATACTTAAGGCTTTTGGTTTCAATTTTGACCGACAGGCTGCCGGAAGCCATGAAATCTGGTACAACGAATCAACTAACCGCTACACAACGATACCCAACCACTCAGGTGATATGCCGGAGGGAACACTAAGGGCAATCCTTAAACAAGCCGGAATTGATCAAAATGATTTTTTGAATAGCTGAATCTCTTTCAAGTATCCGAAAGTAGAGATTAAAAGGATTGTTTTCACCCTGCCCGAAAGGGCATAAGGGTATATCGGGTGCCAGGTCGGCAGCCGATATAAAAACACCGTCCAGCCTTTGTCCGCCTTTGTCGAGCGAAGCGGGCGGCAAAAAAAATAGTTTTCAGCTTTTCAAAAAGGGAGGTAATTAAAATGGAAGAATCACAAACTGTAACCTATGAAAAAGGCAAGCTCTACAGCAAATGAGTAAAAATAAAAAAAGTATTTTTCACCACAGATATAAATCTGATGTACACAGATGAATACGATACGATGATTGAGTCTGTGTCCTGTATTATGATAAACCGTCAATACAGTCCACACTTCATGCCCTTGCAGGGCAGAAGTATAAAAGAATATTCCATCCGCAGTTATTAGTGGCCAAAAAATGCATTCAGAAGAATTAACTGAAAAGATCATCGGTTGTGCATATACAGTTGCCAATACCCTTGGCAATGGGTTTCTTGAAAGGGTATATGAGAATGCCCTTGCCCATGAGTTAAAAAAACAATATCTTCAAGTTGAACAGCAAAAAACAATACCGGTATATTATGACCAGATTGTAGTAGGGGAATATGTTGCAGATATGTTGGTAGAAGGAACCGTTCTCGTTGAACTTAAAGCTGCTAAAGATATTGAAAACATCCATAAAGCACAATGTATTCATTATCTCAAAGCCACAGGACTCACGCTATGTCTGCTGATCAACTTCGGAACAGAAAGTACAGGTTAAGCGCATCATACGGTAATCCATTCAACAATAGCGCCTAAGGTGCTGATTGTTTTACCTGATTTGCCGCTCTATCCCAAATCAG
>JAPLKD010000003.1 GCA_026388245.1 Pseudomonadota bacterium
GAAGGGGTTAAGGGTTTTACCGATGAGGAATAATTATCAAAACGATACGAATTTACTTGACATATAGGAGATTTTAGCCAAGCTGCACCTTTGTAAGTACCTCATATTACGGAGGAATGAAATATGCCGCGAACATTGAAACCATGCAGAAGAAAAAAGACCGTATCATTCCGGAAACTCATCGCCCCGCTCAAAAGGATCCTGAAGGGAATCACTCCGCTTGTATCGAGAGGAAACAGGAAATTGTAGATGACCTTTGAAGACCAGTTGCATGCACTGATTTACTTTCATCTGGAGGACCATACATCAGGGAGAGGCCTTATCCAGGCTTTAAAGGAAGATGAATTCCTCCGGGAGCATATTGCCCCTGAGAAGGGCATCGAAAAAAGCAGTTTCTTCAAGGCCATAAACTCAAGAGGACTGGAACAGTTGACCCAGGTTTTTGATGCCCTCGTACAGGAATCCCGTACTCTCCTTCCGGGAGAACATACAGACCTTGGAGATCTCATTTCCGTTGACGGTTCCCTTATAAATGCCACTCTCTCCATGGCATGGGCCGATTACCGCAAAGGGGCAAAAAAGGCAAAGGCGCATGTGGGATTTAATCTTAATCAATCCATCCCCTCAAAGATATTCCTCACCAACGGGAATGAAGACGAGCGTCCCTTTGTCGAAAAGATTGTGGCAAAAGGACAGACAGCAGTTATCGACCGGGGATATCAGGGCCATAAGAACTTCGATACATGGCAGAAAGAGGGCATTCACTACCAACAAAGTTTCTCCCGGCAGTATTGTTTTCTACGATGCCTTTGTATACCTCGGTACAGGGATCAACAAAGCAGAAAAACAGGTCAGACTTGTGGTCTATCGTGTTGAGGGGAAAAACCACTGGATTGCCACAGACCGGCATGATCTTACAGGAGAACAAATTGCTCTTATCTACAAACTCCGCTGGAACATAGAAACCTTCTTCGGGTGGTGAAAACAGCATCTCAAGGTATATCATCTCATTGCCCGGACACCATACGGTCTTATGGTGCAGATGCTGGCAGGGTTCATTACCTACCTTCTCCTTGCTATCTACTGTCATGAAACCCATGGCAAAAAGGTAAGCATCAAAAGAGTAAGGGAACTACGGATAAAGATTAAAAATGAGGCGGCTATGATGACGGACGGTAACGAATGGGATACTGAGGAGGATAAGTATGATGATGGGGGCGGTTTATATGCAAAAACGTAACCGGACAATGCTGCATATTATTGGGTTTTTTCAACTCAAAACTCAAAACTCAACACTGCTTATAAAACTAGGATTATTTCTCAATTATCCATGAATCGAGCATCGCCTTTGTTACACTAAGATATTTATCGTACTGTTCAATAGGGGCTGAATATATAAAGACATAGAAGATATCCCCACTGGCCCTTGGAAGAACAATAAGCCACTGTTTACTGTTTTTACCGTCATAGTTATATTCGGCCAGGAATTGTTGCCCTGCAAGTTCCGCAGGAAAAACCTTTGCGTGCTTTGTTATCTTCAATTGATTCTGAAAATCTTCTATAACAGCGCTGATATTCTGATATTTACCTTCCTTGACTTTCGTTGACAACAGGTTTTGTATACCTATTATCGGGACATATTTGTCTATCCCCTCTTTTCTGCTGAACAACAATATATGTGCAGCCTGCTTGTTGTAAATCCAGTCGGCAGGGTATTGAATGGAATATCCAAAACCTTTTTCCTGAAATATTTTTACCCCATTTGTTGCCTTTGCCGCCCCTTGAGATAAAACGGGTTGAATAAAAACAAAAGCAGATAAAATGATGACAAAAAATAATATGTTACATATCTTTTTCATATGAGTACCCCCTGAAATATTTTTCAAATCTGGTATGTATTATTTTCAATGGTTATGGATTAACCGGTACCCAGACTTTATGGGTGGGCACCCATTTTCCGTTTGCCCATTGTCCGGGGACTTCCATCCATCGACCTGGCGGTGGCTGGGTCGTATCCGGAGAGGCATAGGCAGCTTTCTGTTTCTGGGCATCATCCGCTTTTTTCTGTTTTTGATAATCCATCTCATGACCCACAACGGCACCAACAAGAGCACCTCCTGCAACGCCTATGAGGGTTCCCGCAGTATTGCCTCCAATGACCTGACCGGCGATTGCACCAAGGCCAGCCCCAACGGCAGCGCCTTTGGTAGTATCGCTCATACCTCCTATTGATTCACAAGACAAAATTGCGAATGGCAATACAATAATCATGGTAAATAAAATAAACTTTTTCATGGATTACTCCCTCCTTGAATATACATTTTTGTACAGTTTTTCCTATACAGTATAATTATGATCTAATACTATTTTCAAGTAAATAACTAAACCAAGGGTCGCCCCCTATGTATGATATTTCTCATTTACATAGGCCATGGCTTCATCTATTGCTTTTGCCGTTAAATCCAGATCTTCTTCGGTGTGCCTGTAGCTGATATATGCATGATGATGGGGGGTAAAAAAGAAGCCTCTACGGATAAGCTGGGTGTAAAAATCATCCCGTCTGCCTTTCTGGGTATTTGCTTCATCCTTCTTGAAGGTTATAAAAAACATCGGCGCAACACCGCTTAACTCGGCTCCAACGTCATATTTGTTAATGATGTCCTGGATCTTTTTCAGAAGACGGTCGCCTTTTTCCCATATATTGTCAATCACATTGTCACGTTCCAGGATTTCAATGGTTTTTAGAGCGGCAATATACGCGTCACTGTTCGGGAAGAAGGTTGAAGAGATAAAAAGCTTAGATGCTGCAGCCATCATAACGTCAGCTTTTCCGGTTACAACACTTATCGCGTATCCGTTGGCCATTCCTTTCCCAAGGACCGTCAAGTCGGGGGTGACTTTATAAAGTTCCTGCGCCCCACCCATTCTGAGCCTGAAACATGTACGGACTTCATCAAAGACCAGAACTGCACCATATTTGTTGGCGATTTCTCTAACGCCTTCAAGGAACCCTGGTGCAGGCACTTCCATCTTTTGATGGAGAGGATGCCCAAAAGGTGTCATAATGATGGCAGCTGTCTGATTGCCATATTTTGCCATCAAGTCCTCGAGTTGAGCGAGATTATTGTAATGAAATTCATATACATCCTCGTAGAACTTTTCAGGAATGCCGCCTTTCATCTCAACACACCAGTCGTGCCAGCCGTGGTAGCCGCAGCGCATAACCTTAATCCTGTTTGTGTATGCCCTTGCAATACGGATGCTCGCTGTAGTGGCATCTGCACCGGTCTTTAAAAAGATGCTCAATTCTGCACTTGGAATAAGTTTGTTGAGTTTTTTTGCAAGCTCATTCTGATACCTCTGTGTGAGCGAGAAGCAGAAGCCTTTGTCTTTTATCTGCCTGATAACAGCATCATCAACTTCTTCTTCTCTGTAACCCAGAATAATCGGCCCATAGCCGCAGAGGAAGTCGATAAATTCATTTCCATCAACATCGGTCAGTCTGCAACCTTTGCCATATTCAAGAAAAATCGGATACTCTCCCATGATAAAATCACCGGGTTTTCTGGCACCCAAAACTCCGCCTGGAACTAATGTTTTTGCCTCCTCAAAAAGCTCCTGACTTTTCGTTATGTTCAATTTTTTAACTTCTTTCATAAATATCCTCCTTTATCTTGGTTGAGTAGGTTGAGTGGGTTTTTCCTTACTCAACTTACTCAACTACTTACCTTGCTCAACTTACTTACCTCTGTTTCATCCATGCCCCAATGCAAGCATAGATCTTACTGTTTCCGTTTGATGGATCCTGGCACCCCTTTGAAGTAATG
>JAPLKD010000241.1 GCA_026388245.1 Pseudomonadota bacterium
GTGCAGGTAAAAACATCTTCGGGTAGCCTCCGCCCTTGCACATCAAGCGATGCAAGCCCTACAATGGTCGGGAGAGTAGTGCGGAAGTGCGAGGGGATGTGTGCTCCCGCTATCAGGCAATTCGGTTAGGGGTGAAGGTTGAGAGGTTTTTTAAAAAGCAGGAAACTGTTTGACGTTCCTCTTGGAAAAGCAAAAGGGATCTTGCAATGACATGGAACAGTGCATAGTGACTTGAGATTTTTAACCTTATTTTCATTTGACTTGAATTCATGCGGCAATGTATTGGCGTATATCCACCTGTGCACCGACTTTTGCCATCTGCTCTGCAGATTTCAGTAGATCACCTGTTACATTCTCATCTACGTAATCTTCACCGCAATTCGGGCATACTTGAGCAGGTACCTGCTTAATAACGTAGGTAAGGCCATCCCTTTCCAGGGTGACGGTTGTTGTGCCAGGTTTTGTTTCGGCGTGTTTGCAAATGACGCATTTCATGGGATTCTCCTTTTAAAATTAGGACTCCATTTGTCTTGCTCAGGTTCATAAACGGTAATAACAATTGTTTCATTATCAATGATGTTATCTGCTGCAACAACATGTAGCGGTCGACCTTCCAGCCATCCCAGAATAAGACGGCTTGGATTGAGTGCGAAATATAATCTTCCCGGTTTCCGACAAAAGATGAAACTCCTTATATCAGACACAGTTATATAAAATTACCGTACATTTCGTATTATATTGGGAATAAATGTTTCTGTCAAATAATCTGTAAAATAATTTGACATGATGAAAGCGAGCGGTTGCGGATGTCACCTTACCCCATCCCATTTTGGCCTGCCGATTGCGAAAAGCTGTTCAAAGCTCAAAGTTCAATGTTTTACGATTGCTATTCGCTATTCACGATAATGCTGTATCTCGTTCCTTGCATCTCGTCTTTCCGCGCTTCACGCTTCACCATACACGCAGGCTGAAGCCTGCGGCTACCCGCTCTCCGCTCTCCGCTCTCCGCTCTCCGCTCCTTTCACACCTGAGGGGGCTTTTTCTTCTCCGGCGCAGGTTCCGGGGCTGTCTGTATCCGCAGTTCCACCAAAGCACAGAAAACATGCAGTTCATCAAGAAGCGTCACAAGGTCGGGCTTCGTGTATTTTGTGGTGCCCATCTCAATAAATGATTCTATGGATCGTAAGCTGGTAACCTGCTTCGTCATGGATGGTAGCTTTATGACAACCGGGTCCGGTTTGGGTTTCTTCCATGCTGTAAGCAGATTATTCAGGACGGGGTTTGTCACCGGCGTCTCCATAATGTTGGTAAATATCTTTTCACGGTCGGGACAATCGAGGTTTGCGGCAAAGAGATATCCCTGAGAAACGGGGAGATTTCCTGTCCAAATTGCTTCCTGAATCTCAGGAGATAGTTTTAAAAGTGAAATCACGTTGAATAGCGTCTTTGTTGACTTTCCGGAGATTTTCAAAATCTCCGCAACGGTTGCGGAGAACCCCTCCGTAGCATATTCAGAACCCCGGTCGTAGCTCATCAATTCACTCATCGCCCCCGCCACATCATACCCCTTATCGGGATGTCTCGCCTGAATAAATGCGAGAATTCCTTTAGCCTGATCCATGGGATTCAGGTCTTCTCTCTGGAGGTTCTCTGTCAGTTGAAGGGCTATAGTTTCACCTGATTCCTTGCCTGCTTCTATGACCCGCACCGGTACTAATTCATGTCCGAGTTGCCGGGCTGCTTCCAGACGCCTCTCCCCGCAGATGAGATTGTATAAGTCGCCGTCTCCTTTTGTTACAAGGAGAGGCTCTAAGATGCCTTTGTCTTTGATTGATTGCACAAGCGACTTGAATGAGTCTGATTCTGTATTGATATTTGATCGTACC
>JAPLKD010000142.1 GCA_026388245.1 Pseudomonadota bacterium
TTTGATTTTGTTGATGCAGACGTTCGGAATGTCCTCAGGGGTTTGGCCGATGTAATGGGGAAAAATATCATAATAGGAGATGATGTTAAAGAGCTGAAAGACAAAACAATAACTATGAAGCTTGATAACGTCTCTATGGAAGAGGCGCTTGATGTTATTATTAAAAGCAAGGACCTGTCAAAATTTGAAGAAGGTAACCTCATCAGGGTAATTACTATAAAGAAGTTTGATGATGAAAAAAAACGTGATTTCGAAGATAAGGCAGTATTTCAGAGGGACAAACTTGAAAAACTGAAACAGGGTGAGGAGTTCGTTACGGAGACATTCTTCGTGAACTATACAACCGCACAAAAAGTAGCGCAAGTAATAAAAGGTGAGACCACTACTACTACTGCGGCTGGCACAACTGCTGGGAAACTAAAAGGCTTGCTGTCTGAATACGGTATGGTTACAGTGGTTGAATGGACCAATGCAATAATAGTTAAAGATACAAGAGATAATATTGCAACGATTAAAAAGGTTATCAGTGAACACGATTTCCCTCCTGCTCAGATTCAGATTCACGCAAGGATCGTTATAGCAGACTCTGATTTTTCAAGAGACCTGGGTATTAAATGGAACCTTGCCATGCAGGGGTCAAGTAACTTTTTGAACAGGGACATGACCTTGACGCCAAGCGTTACCGCACTTCCTATTACTCAAGCCGGCGGATTTGCGTTCCTTGTTGGGAATGCTGCGGCAAGTTTCTTCCTTGATGGGGTTATTCAGGCGGGAGAAACGGATGGGGTTGTAAGAACAATAGCCAGCCCGAAGGTGGTAGCATCTGACAATATGATAGCAGTAATAAAAAAAGGTGACAACATACCCTATCAAACCGTTGCACAGCTTGGCGCTACACCAACCACTACGTGGATGGAAGCTGTGTTGAGTCTGGAGGTTACTCCCCATGTAACAAAGGATGGGACTGGGCTGGTTCTTCAAAAATCAGCACTTAAAGGATAAAAAAGCTGAACTTCTTATATTCGTAACCCCCACAGTTCTAAAAAATATTTATAAAGATGAGGGATAAATGAAGATTAAAATTATTCATCTGTTTTTGATAGTCTTTTGTTTAATCTTTGCCACGGAGTCTTTCAGCAAAGAGATGGTTAAAGGAACTATTATTGCAACACCACAGAATGTTCTCAGTGTTGGGGTGGGTGAAAAGGTAATTACAAATCTTGGGAAGAATGATGGTGTCATACCAGGCGATATTTTAAAAGTCGTTGAAAGTGATGATAGCATCTTAATCGGACACATTGGAAAATGTGCTGTAATAACGACATATGACTCAACAAGCGTGTGCGAGGTTATAAAATTAAGCGCTGAGGCAGGGAAAGGCGACTATGTGTATATCAATAAATTAGAATATACTGTTCATAATATATATGATGAAAAGTATAATATAACAGGTCTTTCGGAAAAAATAAGATCAGAGATAATTAACATATTTTCGCAGAAAAACAGGATTATTGTTAATCCATATGACCTTTCAGGCTATATTACATATCCTGATAAATATTTTTATATTGACACAGGCAGGTCAAGAAAAGAAACGATAGGTATTGTTAAGGAGGTTATGAAAAGGACAGATACTGATGTTGTAATAATGGGCATATACAACACAAATGGAGCGAATATTAATGTAACGCTCTATGCAGTTGACAAGAACTGGCTTGACAAACAGATGAATTCAACCTTAGATGCAAAAGGATTTTCTAATATTATGAATGATATAGTTGTTCCGTATAAACCCATTAAAGAAAAGGAATATGTTTTATACAATATTACATATATTGCAAAGGCTTATTTTCCTTCAAGGGATGAAAAGAGAGACATAATCAAATCGGAGTCGGGAAAAGATTTAAACTTTAGATACAAAGTATCGGAAAAAAAGATTGATTTTAACAGGATAGGCGTAGAAAACTTCACATTAAAAATAGATGGGGAACCAATAATCGTTGTTCCTGGCAAGGTCAATAGTAAGATATTTGAAAAAGGCATGAAGAGAATATGGTTATCTTTTCAGCCGGGCTTTTTTATGAATGAAGAACCTTCATATACATCACAGACAAAGACTATTGAGAAAGAGATAATTTTAGATTTAACCCGGGAAGACAACCTTAATATTGAATTGATACTTGACCCTACCTATGGCAACGAGAAGGCGAATATCAGAGTTTTCAGAAAAATGTCTGATGAACCTTTTGTTGCAAGGCCGATTTTTACAGAGGTCGAAAAAAGACCTGCTATAGACGTATATAAAGATTAATATTAACCGGAGGTTAGCATGAATTATTTCCTTTATGTGCTTGCTTTTTTAATTTTATTACCATTTCACGTTTTTGCACAGGACAGACAAGGTACTATATCTGGAAGTGATGCGGCTAAGTATAGAAGTTTTTTAAAAGAGCAGAGAGGCAGTGAAAAAAGCGGTGTCGGCAATATTCAGGATTATAGAGATGACAGGAATACAAAGGTCCGGAAGTTGTCCGAATCGATCCAATATGAAGAAAAAGAGGCAAAGATTGCAAAAGAACAGGCAAGAGATGAAAGGGCAAAAGAGAGGGAAGACCTTAAAATTTCGAGAGATAAAAAGATTAATGAACTGGTTGATAAAGGTGCAAGCGCCAAAACCGATAAAGAAGCGGACAGGTATTACAAGGGCGCCAGACAATTAAAGGAACCGTCAAAAAAATCAAAGTCTGATGCAGATGTTCGTTACAAATAAACTATGTCTGTTGTTTCACAAAGATTGTCGAAGTTTTTATCAAGTTCCGGGGTTGCCTCAAGGCGAAAAGCTGAGGAAATAATAAAATATGGCAGGGTTTTCGTTAATAATATCAATATATTAGAGCCTCAATATCAAGTAAATCCTAATGATGATATTGTAACTGTCGATAATAAAGTCATAACCAGTGTAAAAAGGCATGCTTATATTGCATTATATAAGCCGGTTGGATACATATCTGACTTAAAAGACCCG
>JAPLKD010000035.1 GCA_026388245.1 Pseudomonadota bacterium
TCCCTTTGCTGGTTCCCTTACCAGTTATGTTTCTTGGTTTATTTGTAGCATTTGTTCAGACGTTTGTATTTATGCTGTTGTCCATGGCATATTTTGCCGGGGCGATTTCGCATGAAGAACATTAAAAAAATTAAGAGAAAGAGGTGAGATTTGATGAAAAAATTTCTAACAGTTATGATGCTACTTGGTATTTTTGTGAGTTTCTCATTTGGTATTGCCATGGCTGCCGAAGAGGCAAAGGGACTTGATTCACCGGTGAAACAGATGGTGGCTCTCGCTGCAGGTTTCGGAATTGCGATTGCCGCATTTGGTGGAGCCCTTGGTCAGGGGAAAAGCATAGCCTCTGCGCTTGATGGTATTGCGAGAAACCCTGGTGCAGCTGGAAAGATAGTGACACCAATGATTATCGGTCTCGCAATGATTGAGTCACTCGTTATATATTCTCTCGTTGTCTCATTATTGTTGATCTTTAAACTCTAATAACTTCTTGGGGCAGATAGATAGATGACAATATCTGCCCCCTTAATCGTTTTGCAGAGGCGGTGAGTTGCATTAACATCATTCGCCGATAATCTGGATAATAATTTTTCTGGTTCTATCCCTGTTATCGAAATCGATGAAAACGATTTGCTGCCACGTGCCGATGGTGAGTTTTCCGTTTACAAGCGGGATAGAGAGTGAGGGTTTCATTAAAGCTGCTCGAACATGAGAAAAACCATTCCCGTCACCCCAGCGTAAATCGTGCTCATAGCGGATATCTGAAGGTGCAATCTTCTCAAGTGCCCTTTGCAGGTCCCTGATTACCCCTGACTCGTATTCGATTGTGGTTATTGTGCCTGTTGAGCCGGGACAGAATACTGTAACAAGGCCATTTCCAACGTTTGAGGTATTGACTGCGTTGTAAATGTTTTTTGTAATGTCTATAGTATCTCCGAAGCCCCTGGTATTTACTTTTATTGAGTCAGTGAATATCATATAACCTTCCCTTAATCATCGTGCTCATTAATCGTACTTTACAAATACCTGGTTTGCAACCTGAGGTGACAATGGCTAATACTCATCAAAGATTCTCCGGATTTCTGCAGGATTGTTCGTTCCTGTCAGTGCGAGCATGAGAAGTATCCGCGCCTTCTGCGGGTTGAGAGAGCCTGCCGCTACAAAACCATCGTTCTCGTAATTGCTGGAGGGTGTTACGATCCCGCTTCCCGTCCGTGAGGCCCGGACAACGACAACACCTTTTTTTATGGCTTCTTTGAGCGCATCTTTGGTTGAGGGGAATATGCCCCCGTTTCCGGCACCGGCGTGGACGATGCCTTTTGCCCCTGCCTTTACAGAGGCGTCTGCCAGGTCTCTGTTGTCGTGAGTATGTCCGTACAATATGTCCACACGGGGCAGCGATGTGAGTCCCTGTATGCTGAATTCAGACTTTGTTGTATGTTTTCTGTTTGTCTCCCGAAAGAAATAGACCTTGCTGTCCAAAACATACCCGAGGCATCCGAATTCTCTTGATGTAAATGTAGCAACACTTGTTGTGTTTGTTTTGGTTACATCACGCCCCCCGTGTATGTTTTCGTTAAGCGCCACAAGGACGCCCTTTCCCCTTGCATCTTTGCTTGAAGCGAGTACAACGGCATTGAGAAGGTTTAACGGGCCGTCTGCGCTTATAGCGGTGGATGGGCGCATGGATCCCGTTAGAACAACCGGCTTCTCACCCTTTACGACAAGATTCAGGAAATAGGCAGTTTCTTCCATGGTGTCTGTTCCGTGGGTAATAACAATGCCATCAATCTCCTTTTTTAAGAGAAGTTCATTCACACGATTTGCCAGTTTCAACCAGATGTCGTTAGTGATATGAGAACTATCAATGTTGGCAATCTGCTCCCCGGATATCTTTGCCACTTTTTCGATGCCTGGTACTGACTTGATGAGACTCCCTACATCGAGAACCCCGGGTTTATAATCTTTTGTTTCAGTGGAAGATAATGCAACACCTGCAATAGTCCCACCCGTTGCGATGATGACGATATGCGGCATGTTTTGAGGACCTTCGGCAGATACGATCATTGGATGAATAAGTGAAAATGCAAAAAAGACAAAAATAAATGCTAATCTTTTCATATTACTATCTCCTTACCCCCGCGTTTAAAACTATAAAATACCAGAGTGAGAAAAACAACCGTTTTTCATTATCCCTTGCATTCCCTTTTCCCCTTTGATAGCATGTAAAGCATGTTGGTGATGAGGAGAATAAATTGAAAGCAGCAGGGAAATGTAAAGGGGAAACAGACTAAATCCGACAACCTCCGGGGCAACGGGAAAATGCAAATACACGGGTTGACAAAGAGAAATTAATGTATATATTTCAGAACGCTGTTGTTGTATCGAGGGCGATACAAATTTTAAAAAAAAGGAGAAAAGAATGTTTGAGGTATCTGATAAGGCAGGCGAAGTTATAAAGCAGTTTCTTGAGGGCAAGGACGGTCCTAATGCTGTGAGGATTACTTTAATGGAGGGCGGGTGATCAGGGCCCTCTCTGGGCATGGCTCTGGATGAGCCACAAGGAAACGATCAGGTTTTCGACGAGAAAGGTATAAAATTTGTCATTGATAAAAACCTTTATGAAGAAACACAGCCAATCAGCGTAGATTTTGTTCAATCAGCGATGGGTGGAGGCTTTAAGGTACAATCAGAACTTTCCAAGAAAGAAAGCGGATGCGGAACTTCCTGTAGCTGCTGATATTGCCTCCTGCCATCTATGGAATACAAAGACCCTTTCGATGAAATTTTCCCTGAGTTTCGGGTCGTTGAGTCTTTCGTCATCCTCTGCCGGGAGAAGGGGAAAATGTTTCATGAAGGCGCCTGCAAAAATACCTACGCCTCTCTGGTTGGGTGCGCCAAATCCCCCCATCCCCCCTTTAGAAAAGGGGGGCGAGGGGGGATTGTTTTCGGTGTAGACTTCCACTCCCTGCATCCCTGAGCTTGGGGACCTGCTTTTAAAAATGAAGCCGCAGAGCCCTTCATTTTCGAGTTCAGCAATCCTTTCTTCGGCCCATTTTTGCATACCCTCTGTATGGTCAACACCTGTACGGATTGTCAAAAGGCGGGGTGAATCAGGATTCCCAACGAGCCTCATGGCCTCCCTTGGAATGGGAAGGCCATATTCAACTTCAGGACATACCGGGACCCATTCAAAGTATTGACCCAGGGTGTCTGTGATATAACGGTCATGCTTGTGCCCTCCGTCATAGCGAACCTTATCGCCCAGCAAACACCTGCTGATTCCAATCTTTATCTTTTCCATATGTTTTCCTTAGTACGTTTTTCCGACCTAAAATTACCACAAGTTGCTACAAATTACCAAAAAATGAGTGAATCTAATTTGTTATTTAACCCATCATGCATTACAATATACCATTATGCCGCGGTTCAAATTAGTCAGCGATTACAAACCAGAGGGCGATCAGCCTGAGGCAATCAAGAAACTCACGCGGAACATCGAAAAAGGCGTGCTTCACCAGGTTCTGCTTGGCGTGACCGGTTCGGGTAAAACATTTACTATGGCCAATGTAATTGAACGGGTGCAGAGACCTGCGCTTGTCATTTCACACAATAAGACCCTTGCCGCCCAGCTTTATACGGAATTTAAGACACTATTTCCTGAAAATGAAGTTCACTTCTTCGTAAGTTATTATGATTATTACCAGCCCGAAGCGTACGTCCCCACCACCGATACCTATATCGAAAAAGATTCCTCAATAAATGAGGAGATTGACAAGCTGCGGCTTCTTGCTACAAATGCACTCTTCGAAAGGGATGATGTGATCATTGTGGCAAGCGTGTCATGCATATACGGTCTGGGTTCGCCCGAGGCATATTACGGTATGCTTATATACCTTGAAGAAGGGCAGAAGATAGAGCGGAAAACAGTCTTCGATAAACTTATCCAGTGTCAATACGAGAGGAACGACATGGATTTTTATCGTGGCAGGTTCAGGGTCAGGGGTGCAAATATTGACATTTTTCCTGCCTATGAGGAAGAGAGGGCATTCAGGATTATTCTCGACGATGATATAATAACACGTATTTATACGATTGACCCCTTAACCGGCCAGACCATGGAAAGACTTAAGAAGTGCACCATATTCCCTACGAGTCATTATGTGACCCCCAGGGAAACACTGGAATCTGCTATTACATCGATTGAGGAGGAACTAACCGGGCATCTGACGTTTCTGAAAGGGCAGAATAAGCTCCTCGAAGCCCAGAGGGTTGAGATGAGGACGAGATATGACCTTGAGATGATAAAGGAAATAGGCTACTGCTCAGGTATAGAAAACTATTCGAGGCATCTTACGGGAAGGAAACCCGGAGAACCGCCGCCTACGCTCATTGACTATCTTCCAAATGACGCCATTGTGATGATCGATGAGAGTCATGTTACGGTGCCGCAGCTCACGGGGATGTACCGGGGAGACAGGTCACGGAAGTCGACACTGGTGGAGTTCGGTTTCAGGCTCCCCTCTGCCCTCGATAACAGGCCCTTAACATTCGAAGAGTTCAACGAGAGAATAGGACAGGTTGTGTATGTCTCTGCTACCCCTGCCAAATATGAACTGGAAAAGGCGGGAGGCAATATTGTAGAGCAGATTATCAGGCCGACAGGCCTTATGGATCCTGCTATTGAATTGAAGGAGGCAAAAAACCAGGTTGACACCTTACTTGATGAGATCAAAAAGGTTATATCATTAAAAGAGCGGGTATTGGTTACGACGCTTACCAAGAGGTTTGCCGAAGACCTGACGGATTTTCTCCTCGATGCCGGGATTAAAACGAAATATCTCCATTCCGATATCGACACCCTTGAACGTGTTGCCATAGTGAGGGATCTGCGGATGGGCAAATTTGATGTCCTTGTGGGTGTCAACCTGCTCAGGGAAGGTCTTGATTTGCCTGAGGTATCGCTTGTTGCCATACTTGATGCCGATAAGGAGGGGTTTTTACGTTCCGGGACAGCCCTCATCCAGACATGTGGGCGTGCAGCAAGAAATATAAACGGCAGGGTGCTTATGTTCGGGGATAAAATTACGGAATCCATGAAAAGGGCTATCTCAGAGACAGAAAGACGAAGAAAGTCCCAGATGGAATATAACTTAAAAAATGGCATTACCCCTGAAGGCATCAAGAAATCCATCGTGGATGTACTGTCTTCTATATATGAAAAAGATTATCTGCGAGTGCCTCTCGATGAATTTGAGGAAAACGGCATAGAGCCGAAAAAGCTATCCCGGATGGTAAAAAAATTAAAGAAAGCGATTAACGAGGCAGCAAAGCGGTGGGATTTTGAGAAGGCGCAGCAGTTGCGTGACAGACTGCTGAAACTGGAGAAGATGGAGATAACGTTGTGAAGACAGGTGAAAGGTGGAAGGTGAAAGGTGGAAGGTGAAAACATAATTCAAAAAGGGGCAGTTATTTATTTATCACGTGAATGATAATCCTCCGGGATTGCAGATATAGACATTTAAACCTGAAATGCTCTTCATGTATCCTGGCCCTGAAAGGGGGCATACAAGATAATTGTTCCCCCCGGGGTAATAATTCCGGAATGCCTTGAGCGATGACACATCAAACTGCCTATAGAGGCTTACAAAACCTGTATCAAAGCAATAGACTTATGGTAACCATGCTTTACATATAATCCGACTATATGTCAAGTTGTGTTACTATCTTATAGTAACTATTCTATAATAAAAATTCCGCTTTGCGGTACAAGCTCACTATATTCCGCGGTTGAGCAATCCTTCCTGAAAACGGTTTTTAGAACCTATGCCCGAAATACAACATTATAATTGGCAACCATGATGCCTCGCGTTCCCCCCCCCCAATTTCCTTACAGACAGCAATACGGGTGAGTTCATTTGATTTCGTGGATCATTCCAGGCTTTACTGTTGAACTTGACATCGGTGGTTTATGCACTATACTTAAGTTATGCTCTAAAAGGAGGTACACGGTATGAAGATCAGTGCACGTAACATGTTAAAGGGAAAGGTCAAAAGTGTCACCGCAGGTGCGGTTAACTCAGAGGTCGTCATCGAAATTGCGGGTGGTGCACAGGTGATCTCCATCATCACCAAGGCCTCGGCGGAAGCTCTCGATCTCAAGGCAGGTAAAGATGTCTACGCAGTAATCAAAGCATCGGCCGTGATGGTAGCCACAGACTGATCCCCGGATACGAAGTGGCCGGAGTAAGAGGTTTGGGCCGGATTGTTCTCCTTGAGACGGGGGTGATAGACGTAACATATCTTGCTTTATCTCTTAATATTGTGTACTTACACCCTGTTTTCCCTTATCCATTTTTATCCAATTCAAACCCATCATTTTCATTTGGCTGGTTACGCTGCATGACGGCCCTCATGCCCCGTAAAAAAATCACAATAATCTTGACACTTTTGTCCCCAATGTTATGATAAATAGCAACATAAAAAAAGGGGAGGAAATAATATGGCGACGACGAAGACGAGTGTAAATCCTGAATTTCTCTATGTCCCTATCGGGAATATCGTGGTGCTGGAACAGGTCAGATCGAATATCAATATTGAAGCAGACTCATTCAAGTCACTCATACAATCTATCAAAGACAAAGGCATCTTAGAGCCTCTCCTTGTAACAAAAGGAGACGGCGACCTATACACCCTCATCTGCGGTGAGAGGCGTCTGGAAGCAGCCCGGCAACTCGAACTTGAATTAGTACCGGTGCGGATCATAGAAGCAGGTAAGGAATCAGGTGAAACCATAGCCCTCCAACTGACAGAGAATCTCCAGAGGGAAGACTTAAACCCCATGGATCAGGCTAAGGGAATACTGGCATTTATTCAAGTAAAACACCCTGATAAAAACTATGATGTGGACGGGGTGATGACTGAACTTGTAAATTATGACAGGGGTTCCAAATATGCTGCGGAGGGGTTCTCCGCAACTGTTGCGGAGATTTTAAAAATCTCTGCAAAGTCAACAAAGACGCTATTCAACATGATTTCACTTTTAAAACTTTCTCCTGAGATTCAAGCCGAAATCCGATCAGGAAATCTCCCCGTTTCTCAGGGGTATCTCTTTGCCGCAAACCTCGAATGCCCCGACCTTATGAACATCTTCACCGCAGTCATACAAAAACCTGTAACCAATGCCACCCTGAACAATCTGCTCACAGCATACAAGAAGGTCAAGCCAGTCCCGGGTGTTACAAGGCTCGTACCTATGAAGAAGCAGATTGCAAGCTTACGATCCGTAGAGTCACGCATTGAAATGGGTATTGCAAAATACACAAAGCCTGACCTTGTAACGCTTCTTGATGAGCTGCGTGTTTTCTGTGCTTTAGTGGAACTGCGGATACCGATTGCCCCTGAACCTCCGCCGGAGAAGAAAAGGCCACCACAGGTGTGAAAAAGGCAGTGAAAGGTGAAAGGTGAAAGGGGTCGAGGGGGAAGAACAGGTGAGCGGGGAATAGTGAACGGTGAACAGTTGAAGAGGTGCAGGCCATGAGAGTGAATCAAAAATTAGGTTTTATCAAACTCCAGTTTATGCTCGCAGAATTTTTCGGGCTTGGACGCTCTGCTGTATTAAGCGCAATTATCTTGATTTTTGTAGTTCTCGCGCTCGGCATATTCCTGTTTTATTACCTTGCGCCGCCCAACACCATCACCATAACCAGCGGGCCTGATGGAAGCCAGTTCCACAAAATAGCGGAAAGATATGCCAAGATACTTGGGCGAGACGGCATAACGCTCAGGATACTTCCGTCTGAGGGCTCTGTCGGCAATATCAGGAGGCTGGCTGATCCTTCGTC
>JAPLKD010000120.1 GCA_026388245.1 Pseudomonadota bacterium
GCATGTATGAATAACACTGTTGGTATTGGCATGTCATCGCGGCAGCTCAAAGAACAGGAAATGGCATTAAAAGAAATTATCATCTGTTATGATGGAATTTCTATTGTAGTTCATCCAAAAAACCCGATCAGGGAGCTTACATTAAAACAGGTAAGGGACATTTTTAATGGCCGGACAAAAAACTGGAAGGAATTGGGATGGGTTGACAGAAGAATTGATGCAGTGTCAAGAGAGGAAGGTTCGGGAACCAGGGGCTCCTTTGAGGAATTGGTTATGAAAAGCGAAGAGATCGATGACAGCATCATGGTGCAGGATTCTAATGGTTCGATTAGAGAGGTCGTTGCAACCGATCCTTACGCTATCGGATATATATCAATGGGCCTTGTGGACAAGAGAGTACAGTCTCTTTCTGTCGATGGTGTAGCACCAAATCTTAAAAACATAAAAAATAAAAAATACAAGATCATCAGACCCTTTATATTCGTGACTAACGGTGAGCCCAAAGACAGCTCAAAAGTTTTTATCGATTTTGTCCTCTCCAAGGATGGGCAGAAAATATTAAGTAAAGAAGGTTTGATAAGCATACATGATTAAAACGAAAATTGACAAAGAGTTTATTGTAAAGATAATACTCACAACATTTGCCTTTTCTTCTCTACTCTTTTTGTTTCTCATTTTTTCTTTTATTCTCTTTGAAGGCTTGCCGCTCTTCCTCAAAGTCGGTCTGAAAAAAATAATATTTGGCTTCAAATGGGCGCCTACAAAAGGCTCTTTCGGGATATTCCCCATGATAATATCCTCCTTTTTCGTAACCTTCGGGGCACTTATAATCGGTGCGCCATTGGGACTTTCCTGTGCAATTTACCTTTCCGAATATTCCGGTAAAAAGATGAAGATGTTTTTAAAGCCTGCTCTCGAGCTTTTGGCAGGCATCCCCTCGGTTGTTTATGGATTTTTGGGTGTTATCTACATTGTTCCTATCATAAGAAATAATTTTGGTGGCGCTGGTTTTTCCCTCCTCGCTACCTCTATTATCCTCGGTGTAATGATTTTGCCTACAATAATCAGTATATCCTTTGATGCAATTATGAGTGTTCCGAAAACATACAGGGAAGGTTCTTTTGCCATGGGCGCCACTAAATGGCAAACAATCTATAAAGTTGTAGTACCTTCTGCCCGGTCGGGGATTCTCGCAAGCTTCATTCTTGGCATGGGCAGGGCCATAGGTGAAACCATGGCGGTTATCATGGTTGCAGGTAATGCGCTGAAAATACCAACAAGCATTCTTGATCCCCTGCGAACCCTCACCGGAAATATCGCGCTTGAACTTGCCTATGCCACGGGAGACCACAGGATGGGCCTATTTTCAACAGGGGTTGTTCTCCTCGTTATTATCATGATTCTCAACTATATTGCAAATTTTGGGATAAAGAGAAGGGTAATAAAATGAGGATAAATCCAAGGATTATAGATAAAGCTGTCAAAGTGGGGTTAACTTCACAGGCATTTTTTACCGTCGGCATTTTAGTGGCAATTATTGCTGTTATTTTTTTCAAAGGTTTCCCCAATATCAATATGGAATTCATCTTCTCCTTCCCTGAAGATATGGGAAGGCATGGCGGCATATTCCCTTCAATAGTGGGTACTATACTTATCGCACTCCTTTCAATACTTCTTGCCACACCATTAGGGGTGGGAACAGCAATATACCTGACAGAGTACACAAAGGAATCGAGATTGACGAAAATCATCCGGTTTGGTGTAGAATCGCTTGCGGGCATCCCGTCAATTCTGTATGGTCTCTTCGGTTTTATATTTTTTGTGATAAAACTTAAAATGGGGTGGTCACTTCTGGCAGGCGTGCTCACACTTACCATCATGATCCTTCCTACGATAATCAGAACGAGTGAAGAGGCAATAAAGGCTGTACCAAGAAATTTAAGGATTGTAAGCTATTCTTTAAGCGCTACTAAATGGGAAACAGTAGCAAAAGTCGTGCTGCCTTCAGCTTTCCCGGGTATTTTAACGGGCATTATGTTAAGCGTTGGAAGGGCGGTAGGTGAAACAGCAGCAACAATATTTACTATGGGAAGTTCTCTCAGGCTCCCCACATCGCTTATGGATTCAGGCAGAACACTGGCCGTTCACTTCTATATCCTCGCACGCGAAGGGATATCAATGGAAAAGGCATACGCTACGGCACTGGTACTGGTTTTAAGCATACTCTCAATTAATATAATTGCTTATTACATTATGAACAAAGTAATATCAAAATATTCTTAGATAAATATGGACATTAAAATACAAGTCGAAAATTTAAAAATCTTCTTTGATAAAAACGAAGTTCTAAAAGGCGTCTCAATAGACGTCTACAGAAACCGAATCACCGGTTTCATGGGCCCTGCCGGGAGTGGAAAATCTACCCTCATATCCGCTTTCAACAGAATGATAGACTTTGAAGAAGATGTGAAAATTGAAGGAAAAATCTATATAGACGGTGTAGATATAATCAATGGGGATATTGATGGTGTTTCTTTAAGGAGGCAGATTGGTACCGTTTTTGCGGTTCCCATACCGCTTCCACGTTCGGTATTTGACAATATCGCTTACGGCCCACGCCTGAAGGGCATTACCGACAAGACAGAACTGAATGAGCTCGTAAGGGACAGCCTGAAGAAGGCATTTTTGTGGGACGAGATGAAAGACAGGCTGAGCATGTCTGCATTAAAGCTGTCAGGTGGTCAGCAGCAGAGGCTTTGTCTTGCAAGATCCCTTGCTTTAAAACCGGAAATTATTCTTCTGGACGAACCATGCTCAGGCCTTGACCCTATTTCAACTGCAAAGATTGAGGATGCCCTGAACGAGTTAAAAAAAGAATTCACCATTATACTGGTTTCGAACAATACAAAGCAGATAGCCCGAATCAGCGATTATTCCGCTTTCTTTTACATGGGCGAACTGATTGAGTATGGCCCCACAGAAAGGGTGTTTACCTTTCCGTCTCAGAAGCAGACGGAAGACTACATATCAGGGAAATTCGGATGATGAATGATTTTGTTCTCTCCACAGAAAACTTAAACTTGACCTATGGAACTTTTCATGCATTGAAAAACGTAGATTTCAGTGTATATCAGAACTCAATCACCGCACTTATAGGACCCTCCGGGTGCGGAAAATCGACCCTGCTCCGCTGTTTTAACCGCATGAACGACCTGATTGATGATGTAAAGATTACCGGGAATATATTTGTAAACAGACAAAATCTTGATGACATAGATATTATTGAGCTGCGAAAAAAGGTGGGCATGGTATTCCAGAGGCCGAATCCTTTCCCTTTTTCAGTGTACGAAAATATGGTCTATGGCCTTAAGATCCACGGAATGGACCACAGAAGGAAGAACCACGATATTGTTGAGAAATGTCTCAGGGCCGTCGGCCTATGGGAAGATTTGAAAGATAAATTTCATGCATCTGCACTGAGCCTCTCCGAGGAGATAAAGCAGAGACTCTGCATAGCCCGTTTGCTGACCGTTGAGCCGGAAATTATTCTCCTTGATGAGCCATGCTCTGCCCTCGATCCCATCGCAACCATGAGGGTGGAAGAGCTCATGATAGAGCTCAAAAAAGACTACACCATCCTCATAGTAACCCATAACATGCAACAGGCCGCAAGGGTATCCGATTATACCGGATTCATGCTTCTCGGTGAACTGATAGAATTCGGTGAAACCTCACAAATATTCACATCACCCCAGGACTCAAAGACAGAAGGTTATATCACGGGGCGATTCGGATAATATAAGTCAGGGGTCGAGGCCTGCCCTGCTAAACCATGCGAAGTCGGTCTTGGCCAGGGCTAAGACGCTGTTGCAGTTCTTTGCCAAGGGTTCAAGGGGTCAAGTAAAATTCACTCGGACCCTCGAATCCTCAAACCCATTATCAGCTCATTTCACACAGCTACTCTTATGGCTATTTTATTGACTTTTCCGGCATAATAGGTGCATATTTTTACCCTGATGAAAAAAGAGGCACAGAGACTACGAAAAATAAGAAATATCGGTATTGCGGCACACATAGATGCCGGCAAAACAACCGTCACAGAGCGTATCCTTTACTACACAAAAAAGACATACAAAATAGGTGAAGTGCATGAGGGAACGGCAACAATGGATTACCTTCCGCAGGAGCAGGAAAGAGGCATTACCATTACCTCTGCCGTAACTACGTGTGACTGGAATGGCCACGAAATTCAGATCATCGATACCCCTGGCCATGTGGATTTCACCATAGAAGTTGAGCGCTCACTCCGTGTGCTCGATGGCATGGTGGCGGTCTTCTGCGGTGTTGGCGGGGTTGAGCCGCAATCAGAAACAGTCTGGCATCAGGCCGATAAGTATAAGGTTCCAAGGATCGCATTTATTAATAAACTCGACAGGGTCGGCGCCAATTTTTTTAATGTGATGGATATGTTGGTGGAGAAGTTCGGTGCAAATCCTATTCCTCTGCAAATACCACTCGGCACGGAAGATGGATTTTACGGTATAGTCGATTTAATAAAAATGAAAGGCATAGTCTGGAGCGATGAAGACCTTGGCGCCACGTACAACTTCATCTCAATTCCGGAAAACTATAAAAAGATGGCACAGGAATACAGGGAAAAACTCTTCGAAAAACTCTCACTTCTTGATGACCAGCTTATGGAGCTTTATCTCGACGGAAAAGATATTGATGAAACCCTTATTCGTGATGTCATCAGAAAAGGTACAATAGCCCTGAAATGTGTACCCGTGCTTTGTGGCGCTGCCTTAAGGAACAAAGGCATACAGCCTTTACTTGATGGAATAATTGAATATCTCCCATCACCCCTTGAAGTCCCTCCGGTACAGGGTAAAAACCCGGAAACAGGTGAAATGGAATCGAGAGAGGCAAGAAGCGATGAAGATCTCTCTGCGCTCGCATTCAAGGTGGTTATTGAGGAAGGGAGAAAGTTCACATATACAAGGATTTATTCTGGGCAAATTAAAGTAGGAGATGAAGTATACAACGTAAATATTGGAAAGAAAGAGAAAATTTCAAGAATATTTAAAATCCATGCAAACCACAAAGAGCGGATAGGTGAGGCAAGAACCGGGGCTATTGTTGGACTGGTAGGATTAAAAGAAACCTCTACCGGCCATACACTGACAAAGAAAAGTCCTATCCTTCTGGAGCCTATTGAAATTTATCAGCCTGTAATTTCCATCGCAGTTGAGCCGAAACGGAACATAGATCAGGATAAACTTATGATTGCACTCCAGAAAATTTCTGACGAAGACCCCACGTTTATCCTTAAAACTGATGAAGATGCATATCAGACAGTCGTTTCCGGCATGGGAGAACTGCATCTCGACGTCATCGCACGACGGATAAAGGACGAATTCGGCGTTGAACTTCACGTGGGGAAACCTCAGGTAGTTTATAAGGAAACCATTGAAGGAAACGCCTCGATTGAACATGCATTTGAAAAAATAATTAACAACACCCCCTGCAAAGGTTCGGTTTCACTTGATGTTTCATCGAACAAAAGGGGCAGCGGCATCGTAATAATACCACATATTGTAGAAGAACACCCCGCATTTCCTTTCCTTAGCACCATTGAGGAAGGTATTATGGAAGCTTCCAATATCGGGATATTAAAAGGTTTTCCCCTGACGGACATCAAAGTGGATATTAATGATGCCTCATATAATAATCCTGAATTTGCCCGTCTAACCCTGAAAATAGCCTCCTTTGAAGCATTCAGGAAAGGATGCGCTGAGGCAAAGCCTGTCCTTCTGGTCCCGATCATGTCTCTCGCAGTAACCGTACCGAATGAATTTATGGGAGAGATTATCGGTGATTTGAATAGTCGAAAATGCCAAATTCTGAATTTAACGACAAAGGACAAAATCACGATAATCCATGCGAACGCACCATTAACAAAAATGTTCGGCTATTCAACTGACGTGCGTTCACTTTCACAGGGCCGTGCTTCTTTTACCATGTACTTCTCTCATTACGATAAGGTTGAAAATGGATAGGATCAGCGAAATATTGACATTTTTAAGGGGTGTAGATGATTACATATCCGGAGATATGATCTCTGCAAAACTCGGCATATCCCGAACAGCAGTCTGGAAATACATTAACCAGCTTGAGTATAAAGGATACGGTATCGTAAAGCTTAAAGGCAAGGGGTATAGACTCATTAATACACCTGACAAATTATTTCCATGGGAAGTCTACAGGTACCTCGATACCCATTCTATTGTGAAAGAGATCATCTATCAGGATACTATAGATTCAACAAACTCTTACGCCTTTAAACTTGCTCTTGGCGGCAAACCGGAAGGCACGTGTGTAGTTGCGGAAGCACAAAGAACCGGAAAGGGAAGACTCAGCAGGGTCTGGTTTTCTCCTCCCGGGAAAAATTTATATCTTTCGGTCATTTTGAAACCCCTTATACACCCCACAAGGGTCTATCCTATAACATTCATATCGTCCCTTGCCGTGTATGATACAATTGAAAGGGTTACAGGGATAGTCCCAACATTAAAATGGCCCAATGATGTATTAATCCACGGGAAAAAGGTGTGCGGTACCTTACTTGAAATCTCAACCGAAGCGGACATGGTAAGGTTCATTGTTGTCGGGATTGGATTTAATATCAATATGAAAGAAAAAGAGATTGACGAACTGATAAAAAACAAAGCGACTTCCCTTCATATTGAAACAAATAAAATATATGAAAGGGCTTCGGTCTGTGGCATTTTACTCTCCAACCTTGATAAATATTACTCTATTTTTCGGAAAAAGGGAGAACAGGAAATATGCAACATCTGGGAAAAGACGGCACAAATAAAAGGGAAATATCTCGAAATAAATCAGATGGGTGAAGTTCACAGCGGTATCTCGGAAGGTATAGATACAAGTGGTGCCATGCTAATAAACATTAATGGTAAAGTAAAAAGGATAATCGCAGGGGATGTATCCTTTTAAATTGTGAAAGGTGAAAAGTGAAAGGCAGGGGAAGGTGGTTTGAGTAAGTTAAGTAAGTTAAGTGAGTTAAGCATGGGAAGGTGAAAGCTCAAAGGGGAAAAAGGATGAGAAATTTAGAATTACGAATTTTTATAAAGGAGAGGTAAACATGCTGCTTGTAATTGATATAGGAAATACAAACATTGTTTTCGGTGTTTATGATGACGACAAACTGGTAAATCACTGGAGGCTCAGTACCGTAATTCAGAAGACCGTTGATGAATACGCTATTCTTCTTAACAGCCTGCTTTACTTTGAAAAGATTAAACTCAACGAAATAGACAGTGCTATTATTTCCTGCGTGGTGCCTCCCCTTCTTATACCTTTTGAAATACTTTGCAGAAAGTACATCTTTATAAAACCCATTATAGTGGAACCCGGCATTAAAACGGGTATGCCCATCCAGTATGAAAACCCCCAGGAAGTAGGCGCAGACCGGATAGTGAATGCCATTGCAGGATACGAAAAACACAAAAAATCTCTTATTATTGTTGATTTCGGCACAGCAACAACTTTTGATTATATAACGCCCAAAGGCGATTATATGGGCGGCGCAATTGCCCCCGGGATCATGATATCTCTTGAAGCGCTCTTCGAGAGGGCGTCAAAACTGCCGAGGGTTGAACTCATCAGGCCCAAGAGCATAATAGGGAAAAATACGGTACATGCCATGCAATCAGGCATAACATATGGTTATGTAAGCCTCGTGGACGGGATAGTGTATAAAATGAAAGAAGAGGTTAAAACAAATCCCTACGTTATAGCTACAGGGGGTCTTGCAAGCTTGATATACAAAGAATCCAATACGCTTGATGAGGTAGATGAATTCCTCACGCTGAAAGGTTTAAAGATCCTGTACGATAAGAATAAAGACTTTCATAAATTCACATAAAAAAAGGCGGGGATTTAACCCCGCCTTTCCGTTTTATCCTGATTCTATGTTTTTACTGATGATCGCTCCATTTTCCGAACTGTTCTCTCAGTATCCTGTGGAGTATCTTGCCTGCGCCGCTTCTTGGCATTTCTTCGTCTTTTATAAAGACAATACTTTTTGGAACCTTGAAGCCTGCGATCTTGCCCTTGCAGTGGCTTGTAATTTCTTCAGGTGTTGAGGTCTGACCTTCATGTAATACCACGACTGCCATTACCTGTTCGCCCCATTTTTCGTGAGGTACGCCGATAACTGCAACATCTTTTACCTTCTCGTGGCCACCCACGATATTCTCTACTTCTGAAGGGAAGATGTTCTCGCCGCCGGAGATAATCATGTTTGCCTTTCTGTCAACGAGATAGATATATCCTTCTTCATCGCGGTATCCCATATCGCCAGCGCTGAAGTATTCTCCCTTCATTGCTGCTTTTGTCTTTTCGGGCTCTTTCCAGTATTCTTCAAAAAGCATTGGGCTTCTTGAGTAGAGTTCGCCCACCTCGTTTGGTTTCGTTACAAGGTTTCCATCCTCATCGTAGAATTTAATATAGTCGGTACCGATAACCTCGCGACCGCATGAGCCAAGTTTTGTAAGCTGCTCATTTGGTTTGAGAACTGTTACAATGCCTGATTCTGTAGAGCCGTATGCTTCATTAAGTTCTGAATTGGGGAACATCTTCAGAACGCCAAGCTTTGTATCTCTTCTTGCCGGGGCAGAGGAGATAAGTAGTTTCTTAACGCATGACAGATCATATTTCTTCTTCACATCATCCGGTAGTGCAAGCATCATGATGTAATGGGTTGGAACCAGCGATGTAAAGGTGACTTTGTAGTCAGAGAAGGTCTTTAACAGATACTCAGGGTTAAAGCTCACCATGTTGTATGCCATAACAGTACCGCCGACCCAGGTAGCAACAAATGAATAGAAGAGAGAGTTTACGTGACAGCATGGCATGACGAGGAGATTGCAGTCATCATAATTGAACTGGTGATCAAATATCTGGATGAAATACTGGGCAAAGAGATTTGCGTGGCTCTTTACGACGCCCTTTGGCCTGCCCGTTGTTCCACCTGTATACATGATAACCCATGGATCTTCGGCATCTACTACGGTTGCCGGTTCTTCCGGGCTCGCTTTTGCAAGCGCTTCTTCATAAGAAACAAAGCCGTCATATTTCTCGTTATCCAAGGCAAAGGAGACATAATGCTTTACAGTAGTAAGGTTTTTCTTCATTCCGTTAATCTGGTTGATCCAGGGAAATTCTTTTCCGTCTGCTCCGTCTTTTCCGCCCTGTACGATAAAAACTTTAGCCTCACAGTGGTTCGTGATATATTCCATATCTACAGGCGCAAGCCTGAACATAAGCGGTACGCAGATAAATCCGCCCTTTGCAGCCGCTGCATAAATCTCCAACCACTCTACACAATTGTATGCAAGTACTGCAAACCTGTCGCCCTTCTTCATGCCCATATCGGCAAGTGCATTTGCAAGCCTGCATGATCTCTCGTCCCACTGTTTAAATGTATAAGCCTTGTACAAGTCCTTAATACCGATCTTGTTAGGAAATTTTAAGGCATTTACCCTTACAACGTCTTTTGCTGTTAACCAGCGTCCGTTCCTCATGTTTCGTCCTCCTACGATTATTTTTTAATGATAAATTGCTTCTATAAAAACTGCCTTTACTCAACAAGCTCCAGAAAATGGTACACCTTCTGCGGCATCTTATTTCTCAGAACATTGTCGATTAAATTTATCATGCAACCAGGACATGCAGTAACGACGATATCGGCATTCGTGGCTTTAATACCCGCCATCTTCTTGTCCGCTATCTTCTTTGTAAGATCATAGTGATAAACGCTAAAGGAACCGCCCATACCGCAGCACATATCGGCATTAGGCATTTCAACATATTTCAAACCT
>JAPLKD010000083.1 GCA_026388245.1 Pseudomonadota bacterium
TGAGCCTTCCGAAGCTGTCGTTGCTTAGTCTTATCCGTCCATTCTTATCCAGTACTACCAGCGACTCCTGGATTGAAGAGATGATCGTTCTCAATTCATCGCTGCGGGCCGATATCTCATCAAAAACATCATGCATCTTTGTTGCCATTTCATTAATGCAGTTCCCTAATTCCTTTAACTCATCCTCATTTTTCAAAAAGACCTTTGTATCGAAATTGCCCGTGGAGAGTCTCTTTATGGCTTGAACCAGTGTTTTTACCGGCCTTGACACTCCCCTTGAAAGCATGAAGGCTATCACAAGGGAGAGGATTGTCATGATGAGGGCTATCCACAAAATGTGTATTTTCAGCTCATTAAGCAAAGAGTTGATCTGTTTGAGCATGGTGCTGATCCTTATAACTCCTGATACCCTGCCGTCTTTCTCGATGGGGAGGGCAACGTACAACATATCTTCTTCAACTGTTACGCTGAATCGTAATGATTTGCCGACATCACCTGACAGGGCATCCAATACTTCCGGCCTTATTTTGTGATTTTCCATGGTTTTTGGGTCTTTTTCCGAATCGGCTAAGACTTTTCCTTCCCTGTCAATCACAGTGATTCTTGAGTGAATCAGATTTTTTAGGGTCTTTACGTGGGTATCTAATTCCTGAAATCTTTGTTTTTCCAGAAGTGAAGTTATATCCGGCTTTAAAGCAATGGCAAGGTTTTTGAGGTTGTCTGCAAAGGTATTAACATACTGTGTTTTTATCGAATTGAATGAAAGCAAGGGGATAAGGATAGAAAGGAGTACAATAATGAGAAGGCATCCACCGAATATCTTCGAAAATAAAGGTATCTTCATCTGGTTTTTACTCTTCCAACTTATACCCTACGCCCCTGATGTTTTTTATAAATATCGAGGCCTTGCCGAGCTTTTCTCTGAGATGTTTGATATGCACATCAACTGTCCTGTCTATCACCATCTTGTCATCTCCCCAGAGATGCTGAAGTATCTTGTCCCGTGAGAATACCCACCCCTTTTTCGTTGAGAGAATCTGTAATATTTTGAATTCTGTCGTGGTAAGTTCTATCCTTTTACCCTCCACCTCAACTTCGTATTTTTCAGTATCAAGAACGAGAATGTCCCCGATCTTGATCCTTTTTGTCTCCTCTTTCGGGATATTTCTTCTCAGGACCGCCTTTACCCTTGCCACAAGCTCCCTCGGTGAAAAAGGTTTTGTTACATAATCATCGGCACCGAGTTCCAGACCGAGAACCTTTTCGGTTTCTTCTGCCCTCGCAGTGAGCATGATTATAGGGATGGAGGTATACTTGTCCTGGCCTTTAAGGAATTTACATACTTCGAATCCATCCATATCGGGGAGCATGAGATCCAGTATAATAAGATCAGGGATTTCGGTGGCGAGAGATCTGAAAAAAGACTCCGAATCGGGAAACTCCTTAACCCGGTAACTCGCTTTTTTAAGATTGATGGAAACAAGCTCTAAAATGTCAGGCTCATCATCTATGATTGCAATCAGCTTATTCATAATCTATTCTAAGATACTTCATTATATCGGTGTTTGTCATCTTTTTTGAGATTCATGGTAATGAGTGACAAGCAGCAACAGTTGAATAACAAGATGATCTCGAAGTTGCTTGACATTTTTCAATACGATAAAACAATACAAAGTAAACAGAAAATTAAAAGGGCTTCCCGCAATGGGAAGCCCTTCGGTTGTTTACAGTGATGTTCTCAGCCCGGCATCAACAAGTTTGGCAGCCACGTTGCAATGCCCGGGAACAGGAAGATAAGAATGCCGCCAACAACAAGACTGATTAAAAACGGGTATACACCCGCGTAAATTACACTAAAAGGCGTCTTGGTAATTTGCTTGACGACAAAGACGCATATAGCCATAGGCGGAACGACAACGCCTATCATAACAGTGACGGCAACCAGGATCCCGAACCAGAGGGGGTTGTAACCAAGTTGAGTAATGGCAGGGTAGAAGATCGGTGTTGCGAGGATCATGAACGCAAGGTCGTCAATAAAGGAACCACCGATAAGGTAAATCAAGGAGATTAATATAACGATGATCCATGAGGGCATCTGGAGACCGACAATCCAATCCGCAGTGATCATGGGGATTTTTGTAACGGCGATAAAATGGCCGAGAACAGTGGAACCGGCAATGAGCATAAGTACCATGCAGGCCGTTCGGATAGATTCCCCTGCAGACTTGATGTATCCCTTAAAGTTCATATCTCTTTTAGAAAATGCAAGCAGCAAAACAAGGAACGTACCGACGCTGCCAGCCTCTGTAGGGGTGAAAATACCACCAAGAATCCCCCCGATAATCAGGAAAAAGATAACCATGACCATTATTACATCCGGCAGCGTTCTGAAGCGCTCACCCCAGGTAGATTTTTCACTTTTCGGGCCTATTGCAGGATTTATTTTACACCAGCCATAAATAACAGCTACGAAGAAGAGGGCAATGAGCAAACCGGGAAAGATGCCCGCGAGAAAGAGCCGGCCGATCGACTGGTCTGTGATGATGCCATAGATGATAAGGGTAACGCTCGGCGGAAGGAGTATGCCGAGTGTACCGACAGTCGCAACAATACCCGTAGAAAGCCTCTTATCATACCCATAGCGGTCCATTTCAGGGACGGCAACAAAGGCAAACGTCGCTGCTGTTGCAGGCGAGGAGCCGCAGATAGCCTTAAAAACTGTAGCGCCGCCCACCGTTGCCATGGCAAGGCCTCCAGGGATGTGGCCGATAAATTTATGTGCTGAGTCGAAAAGTCTTTTGGCAATACCGGAGTTGAATGCCACCTGACCCATCAGGACAAAGAGGGGGATGACGGTAAAGCTATAGGAGTTGAGGACGTCATAAAAATCTTTGGCAAGAAGATTGAATGCTGCATTCCACGATATAAGGTAACCGAAGCCGAGGAAACCCATTAGAATCATGGCAAAGGCCAGCTCTATGCCTGTAAGAAACATAATAAGTACAATCACTAGCCCTACAATGCCAATTGTTACCTCATTCATATTTACCTCCAATGACCTTGAGGATGTCGGTGATAAGCACAAGGCATTGAATAAAACAACAAACGCCCATGCCATATGCTACAGGGTAGAACGGAATCTGCCTGGTCAAGGAAACCTCACCGGATTTGTAGAGGTCTGTTGCATAGATGAACAAATTGTAGCCGATGATGATAAAAAGGGCAATACTGACAACCCGTGTCAGAATATTCATGGCATTCTTTCCCCAGTTCGGGAACTTCTGAATAACGAAATCAACATAGATATGGGCCCTCAACCAAGAGGTGAAAGGGATACCGAAGCCAATCACTACCGCACCTCCCAGCCCGACAATCTCGAATGTCCCGACAATGGGATGACCAAAGAATCTCAGGACAACGTCTGCCACGGTAAGCAGCATAATAAAGGTCAAAGCAGTGTAAGCGATGACATTCATCAGTTTGCTAAGTTTTTCAGTAAACCAAAATAAACCTGCCATACCTCCTCCTAAATTTTAGTTGAAATAGATTTTTGCTCTGATGTGTTCATGGTTGTTCAGCTTGTTCAGCACTGTGTATTGATATTTGTGCAAGTATAGTAAATGAAAAAAAAATTGTCAACGATTATTATTAATGAAAACGTAAAGCAGGCATTGAAGGTTCACCATAATGAACATGGATAACCTCCAAATCTGTTCCTTTACTCAAAGGACAAAAAATGATACATTCCCGATAATGAATATCACCTGTGCTATACTTGCAGGAGGGTACAGTACGCGAATGGGGCAGGACAAGTCAACCCTCGAGATAAACGGCAAGGCGCTGATACATTACGTCTTTGATAAGGCAAAAAATGTCTTTCAGGATATTGTCATTGTCTCTAACGACCACAGTGCATTTAAAGGTATACATGTGCCCGTAATAAAAGACATTGTGCCTGCCCGGGGTTCTATGGCAGGAATCGTATCGGCCTTAATGTATTCGCATGACCCTTATGTTTTTGTGTGTGCCTGTGATATGCCGTTCATCCATGAAAACGCCATTCATTATATGATGAACGAAATGAACGGCGAGGACATCATCATCCCGAAGACAGAAAAAGGGTATGAACCTCTCCACGCCTTATATAGCAGGTCATGTATTTCATATATGTTAACATCCATTGAACGGGATAGATTAAAGATTGCAGGAATATTTCCTGTTCTTACCGTAAAAGTATTGAATGACCACGCGAGCTTCTATAATAATGGGCGCTCTGTGTTCACAAACATAAATACAGCGGCAGATTTGGAGATGATGAGGAAGCAAAGGTAAGGGGTGAGGGGTCAGAAGAAGGGGTCAGGGGTCAAGTGAAAGAAAAACACACGAATCCTCGAACCCTAAACCCTTGAACCCTACAAATGAGCGTATGCGAATGGAAAGAGATAATGCCGTAACAACATATGCCGAAGACATTATAAGGGAAATGAGGGAAGATGACCTGATAGATATCCTGGAGATAGAGAATCGGTCATTCATCTCTCCATGGATGAGGAGGACGTTTGAAGAAACCATAGAATCCCCCATCTCGACAAACTCAGTAATTGAAATAAATAGTGAAATCCTTGGCTATATTATGCTCTATTCTGTGGAGGATGAGGCGCATATAATGAATCTTGCAGTACACCCCGATTACAGGGGAAGAGGATACGCTTCAAAATTGATAACCCGTACGGTTTCATGTTTCGTTGGGAAAAATGTTTCTGAGTTTTTCCTTGAAGTGAGGGAGGGCAATATAAATGCTCAGCGTTTATACACAAAGTTCGGTTTCAAGGGTATAGGGAAACGAAAAAGATACTATACGGAGACGAATGAGGATGCATTATTGATGAAGCTGTCGCTTCATCAATAGCGTGGAGCGTGAGCGCATAGCCCCCGCTACGCGAGGACAGGCGTAGAGAAAAAATATGGATGATATAGAAGCAACGATCATACAGAATAAACACATTGTATCCAATTACTACACGCTTAAACTGCGGCTATCCAAGTCCATGGGCAGGGTATTGCCCGGTCAGTTTGTTATGCTCAAAATTCCAGGCAATGAGGTGTTTCTCAGGCGACCTTTCAGCATCTATGCATACAGCAATAATACCCTTACACTTATGTACAGGGTAGTGGGTAAAGGGACAGAGATTCTGAGCAAATGCCCGAAAAATGAAAGGACACTCGTTCTCGGCCCACTGGGGAATGCCTTTCATATCAGAAAAACAGATAAATATATAGTGGTTGCCGGTGGTATAGGTATTGCCGGTGTCCATACACTCATTAAAAGGCTGGGGAAGAAGGCATCCATATTTTACGGGTGCACAAACAAAGAGGAACTATCATTGATAAACGATATGCTGCATTTAAATCCCATGGTCTCCACTTTGGACGGCTCATGTGGATTTGAGGGGAATGTTATAGCATTGCTTGGGGGTTACATCGAATCAACAAAAGGTGAAGATCGTCAGATATTCGTCTGCGGTCCCGCTGGCATGGTGAGAAACCTCCAAAAGCTGATAGAAAAGGACAGGACACCATGTCAGGCCCTTGTTGAAGAGAGAATGGCCTGCGGGCTTGGTCTGTGCTTTGGCTGTGTGATTAAAACGATTGACGAAAAAGAACCCTATAAAAGGGCATGTAAAGAAGGGCCTGTATTCGATTTATGGGAAATCTTACTGTAGAATTTTTTGAAAAGACCATGAGGAACCCTGTCATGAATGCGTCGGGCACGCTGGGGTATGGTAAGGAAATTGAGTCGCTCTGGGGTATTGAAACGCTCGGGGCCTATGTTACAAAAGGGTTATCTGCAGAACCGCATCACGGCAACCCCACGCCGCGTGTGTGGGAAGAGAGAAACGGGATGATTAACAGCATCGGTTTGCAGAATATCGGCGTGGATCGTTTCTTTGATGAATATTTCCCCTATTTTAAAAAAAGAAAGACACCTGTTATCGTAAACTTTTTTGGATTTACCGAAGAAGAATACCTTGCATGTGCTGCAAAGATAAAGCCTGACCCTTTTATTGTTGCCCTTGAGATGAACCTTTCATGTCCGAACATTAAAAAAGGTGGCATCAGCTTTGGAAAAGAACCTGGCGCTGTATTTGAAATAGTAAAACATGTAAAAGGTGTTACAAAGATACCGCTTGTTGCGAAACTGACACCGGAGGTCAGGAACATCGTGGAGATTGCACAGGCCGCCCATGAAGGGGGCGCTGACGGGCTCACCCTCATCAACACAATGCCTGCAGCGGTTGTAGATGTCAAGTCAAGGAACATACCCATAAGGGGGGGGCTGTCAGGGCCCATTTTGAAGCCCATCGCACTGAGGGCAGTATACGAATGCTCAAAGGCGGTTCCCATACCAATTATCGGTGCAGGCGGCATTATGAACACGGAGGATGCCATATCCTTTTTTATGGCCGGTGCGAGGGCGATCCAGATAGGCACCGCAACATTTGTTGATCCGTATGCAATACCAAAGATTATCAGAGGAATCGGCGAATATCTGGATGCCCATGGGTGTTCGGGTATCGGGGATATTGTCGGGATTGCCCGTGATTAATAGAAGTCAGAAGACAGAAGTCAGAAGTCAGACAGGAAATGCTGACAGCAACAACCTCATAGAATCGATAGAAAATGCTTTAGGCGTCCCGAATCTTTTTGCAAGGATACTTGTTTCCCGTGGAATGGAAAGCCCTGAAGAGGCGGAGGCGTTTCTCTACCCGAAGCTCGATGACCTTTCTGATCCCTTTTTACTCCCGGACATTGAGAAAGGGGTAGGCAGAACAATAAAGGCTATAGAGAAAATGGAACATATCTGCATCTACGGTGATTATGATGCCGATGGAATTACATCAACGGCACTGATGACGAATTTTTTCAGACACCTCGGGCTATCAACAGAGGTCTATCTTCCAAAGAGAGAAGAGGGGTATGGGCTGAATATTGAGGCAGTAAAAAGGATTGAGGCCCGAGGCACAAAACTGCTAATATGCGTTGATTGCGGATCATCAAATGTTGATGAAATCAGGATAGCAAATGAACTTGGCATGGATGTAATCGTCAT
>JAPLKD010000004.1 GCA_026388245.1 Pseudomonadota bacterium
CATCGGGCTCATGTATCCAACTTGTGGTCCCATCATAGGAATATGCCTTCAACGCCTCAGACGTCGTGAGGACATTTTCTTTACCTACAATCCTCTGAAATTCGCCTATTAATGATTCTTTTATCATCCATGCCCCCTTATCCTAACGGTTATTTGGTATTGTTACTTATTTCACTTACATATATCCTTTTCACGCCGAATTTGTCAAGAAAATATGCTAACCAAAATTCTACGTTCAATACTTGTGCAACATGGAAAAATACTTTAAAAAAACAAATGGTTATTCCATTATGTATTATTTTAAAAACAACCGGATAAATGCAGGTTAATAATTTTTATTCACAAGCCTATTTTCTTGCAAAAAATGGGAAGAAATTGGTATCATCATCCAACATGATGGAATTATTTAAAGATTCTGATTTCACAAAGAAAGACATCAAAAAACCATTAGCAGATAGAATGAGGCCAAAATCACTTGACGATTTTGTAGGCCAGGAACACCTTCTCGGCAAAGGTAAACTTTTAAGTGTTCTCCTTGAAAAAAAGGATGTGCCATCCATGATATTATGGGGGCCAAGCGGTGTTGGGAAAACAACGATTGGATGGATCATCGGCAAGGAAATGGGTCTGCCTTTTATTCCGTTGAGCGCTGTAAATATTGGAATAAAGGAAGTGAAAGAAGTATTACAAAAAACCAGGATGCAGAAAATTATCCTTTTTATTGATGAATTCCACAGGTTTAACAAATTGCAGCAGGATACATTTCTCCCGTACGTGGAAAACGGAGACATTATACTCATAGGCGCCACAACTGAAAATCCCTCTTTCGAAGTAATCTCCCCGCTCCTCTCCAGGATGAAGGTGCTTACGTTGAACCCGCTCAATAATGCTGAATTGATCCGGGTTGTAAAAAGAGCCCTTGAGAACGATGCGGAACTGAAAAATTCATCATTGAAAATCGATGAGAATATCATAGAAGAATTGGTGATGCTTGCCAATGGCGATGCAAGAAAGGCGCTTAACCTTCTGGAAGTCTGCTGTAAGATGGTTAAAACGGCAGGAAAAGGGGATCAGGTCATTGACCGCAGCATCCTGAGGGAAGCCTACCAGAAAAACATAGCGGTTTATGACAAAAAGGGTGAGATGCATTACGACCTCATCAGCGCCTTACACAAAAGCATGAGGGGGTCCGATCCTGATGCAGCGCTATACTGGCTTGCACGCATGATCGAAGGCGGTGAAGACCCGCTCTACATAATGAGAAGGATGGTAAGATTTGCATCGGAAGATGTGGGCAATGCAGATCCACATGCATTGACGCTCACAATTTCAGCCATGGAGGCCTTTAAATTTATCGGCCCGCCCGAAGGGTATCTGGCCCTTGCACAAGCCTGTATATACCTCTCATTATGTGAAAAGAGCAACGCGATCTATAAGGCATATAACTCGGTAACCCATGATGTGAAGAACCTGCCGGAGTATCCGGTACCTTTCCATATTCGTAATGCCCCGACAAAGCTTATGGAAGGACTGGGTTATGGAGATGGGTACCTTTATCCCCACGACTATGATGACGCCCTCGTCAAACAGGCATATATGCCGGAACAG
>JAPLKD010000121.1 GCA_026388245.1 Pseudomonadota bacterium
GGCTGCATCAATATTACCTTTTGCGCCTTTTGTTCTTACCACAACACGTTTATGCCCTTTTTGCGCCCCTTCGTAAGTTGTAAGAACACTGTCGAGGGTAAACCCGTGTTTTCTGAGAACATCGAGGACTTCGCCTGTTACGCCCAGTTTATCTTTAAGAACCACGTAAAACCTGTTTCCGCCCTGCCGTACACCTGTGATATCAACGAGGACACGGAACAGGTCTTTATCAGATATAATACCAATCAACTTATCCCTATCCACAACAGGCAGACATCCGATATTTTTGTCATACATCGTCATGGCGGCTTCTTCTATAGGCATATCGTGCGCAGCGGTAATGACATTTTTTACCATAATCTTTGAAACCTTTGTTGTAAAAAGGATATAATTCAGTTCGTGAATATCAAAGGTCGAAACCTTTGAAGGAGTATAGTCCTTTATATCTCTATCCGATAAAATACCGACTATCTTGCTGCCGTCCTTTACTACCGGAAGGTGTTTTACCTTTTTTTCCTTTAATAATTTTATAGCGTCCGAAACACTATCGTTCTGTGTCACCGTATACACCTTCTTTGTCATCCAATCAGATACAAACATATATACCTCCTTTTATGAGCTAACAGCTATCTTTGCACCACGGACAGGATATCCTCAAAATAATCAAGTGACTTAGGGTTGACCAGGGCATCTCTGTTTGTAACCGGCCTGCAATTTATTATATTCGTGATTGCGCTCTCCACCTTTTTCATATTGAAAGTATAAGGGATGTCGGGGACATCGATGATGAGAGCGGGGACATGTCTTGGAGATGCCTTGTCCCTGAGGGCCTTTTTAATCCTGTCCTTTAATTCATCGCTCAGGGTTGCCCCGGAAGAAAGCTTTACAAAAAGGAGGATACGCTGGTCATTTTCCCAGTTCTGTCCTATAGCTACACAATCGGCTATTTCACCAAATCCATCGACAATGTTGTAAATTTCAGCCGTACCTATACGAACACCTGATGGTTTTAATATGGCATCTGAACGCCCGAAGAAGGTAATGCCACGGGTATCACTGTAAATCTCCACATAATCTCCATGTCTCCATATATTCGGGTATACTGAAAAGTATGCATCATTATATTTCTTATGTTCCGGGTCATTCCAGAAATAGAGAGGCATGGAAGGGGCTGGTGCTTCGCAGACAAGCTCCCCCTGTTTGTCATAAACCGGTTTTCCATTTTCATCGTATGCTTTTACTTTCATTCCCAGTGCAGGCGCCTGCAGTTGCCCGGCATACACGGGAATGGTCGGGGATCCGGCTGCAAAACAACCGTTTATATCGGTGCCACCGGAGATTGATTGAAAATGGACGTCATTCTTTATATACTGATACACATACCCGAACCCTTCCGCAGAAAGGGCGGAACCGGTCTGACAGACCTCTTTGAGTGTGCTGAGGTCAAATAAATCCTTTGGTTTAAAACCCTGCCCTTTAAGCATATTAATATACGTTGCGCTTGTCCCGAAAATGGTTATCTTCTCATCATCTATCAGTTTCCACATGGCGCCTGTATCCGGGTATCCGGGGTTTCCATCAAAAAGGACAATCTTTGCACCAATAGCAAGTGAACTTATAAGCCAGTTCCACATCATCCAGCTTGGCGCTGTCATATAAATAATCGTATCCTCCCTCTTTAAGTCTGAATGGAGGATCAGCTCTTTCATGTGGTTGATCAGTATCCCGCCAACACTCTGGACCATGCACTTCGGTTTGCCTGTTGTCCCTGAGGAAAACATGATATACAGAGGATGGTCAAAGGGCACCTGCTCAAAAACAATATCATCGCTCTTTCCAGGGGCCAGAAAATCCTTGTAAAGAACAGCATCAGGAATACCAGTGATATCCGGTTTTTCATTGACGTAGGAAACAACAACTACCTTCTTTATTGAAGGTACTGCCTCTACAACTTCCTTAACATCGGCGAGCATATGAAATGGTTTGTTTTTGTAAAGGTATCCATCGACCGTAAACAGGATTTTCGGCTATATCTTGCTGAAGCGGTCGATAACCGCCTGCATGCAAAGTTCTGATCCGCAGGATGCCCAGGTTGCCCCGATGCTTGTGG
>JAPLKD010000253.1 GCA_026388245.1 Pseudomonadota bacterium
TGATGATAGCATCTTAATCGGACACATTGGAAAATGTGCTGTAATAACGACATATGACTCAACAAGCGTGTGCGAGGTTATAAAATTAAGCGCTGAGGCAGGGAAAGGCGACTATGTGTATATCAATAAATTAGAATATACAGACCCTCTGGTTTATCCTCTGGTTTTTACGCTTTTAAATGAGGTTATTGCACCATATAAACCGCAAGAGGACATCAGGGTCTATGTTCATAATATATATGATGAAAAAAACAACATTACTAAGTTCTCTGAAAAGATAAAAGAAGAAATTGTAGCTGTTTTTGAACAAAAAAAAAGAATGGTAGTTAATACTACAAGCTTGAAGGGTTATGTGAATTACCAAGACCACTATTTCAATTCAGATACAGACAAATCTAATAAAGGATCTATTGATAAATTAAAGAATAGCATGGAACAACTTGATATTAATGTTGTAATAACAGGGGTTTACACCATAAAAGGCGATAGTTTAAAATTAAAACTTTATATAGTAGACAGAAAGTGGCAAGATAAAACAATGAGCTTAATGGTGAACGTAAAAGATTATTTGAATACTATAGCAGAAACAGTTATTCCTTATGAACCGTTTAAAGAAAAGGAGTTTGTTAGATACAGTATCATACTTAATCATAAAGATTACCTTCCCGATAAAGATGAACAAAGAGAAATAAAAGAATATGAATCGGAAAAAGAATTGAAATTTAAATATAAATTTGCAGACAGTAAAACAAAATTTAACAGGATAAGCCCCGGTGATGTATATCTTAGAGTAAATGAAGAAGAGATAGGAGACATACAAAAAGGAGTTGTATTCGAGAAAGATCTTGAAAAAGGAATAAAAAGAATATTTGTATCGTTTGCTCCTACTTTGTTTAACAATACAGATGAAATCATTGAATTGAAGAAAGAAATAAAAAAAGAAATTATGCTTGATTTAAAGGATGAAGATAATATAAGTATTGAAATGATGCTTGATGCTACTTATGAAAAAGAAAAAATAGATTTAAAAGTTGTCAGAAAAAAAATAAAAGAGCCTATAGTAATGAAGTCGGTTACTTCAGAAATTGATAAAAAACCAGCTATTGAGCTTTATAAAGATTAAAGGGGGTGTAAAATGAGATATCTTGTTTTTATTTTATTTTTCTTAATAATCTTTCCTATGAATGCGTTATGTCAAATAAAAGTAAATGTCGTTAAATCCCAAGTTGACCAGAAAGTTTTAAGTGACACTGAAGCTGAAAAATATAAATCTATTTTAAGCAAGATCAGAAAATCTGACAAGAAAAAGGAATTTGCAGATTATAAGGAGGATAGAAATACAAAATTCAGAAAACTAGGGGAAAGCATAGTATTTGAAGAAAGAGAAGCAAATATTGCAAGGTATAGAGCACGGGAAGGAAGAGATATAGAGAGATGGGATACGAAAACATCCTTAATTGAAAAATCCTATTCTGGCACAGATAGAGAATCGGAAAGAGCTCGGCAAACATTAAAATATGGTTTTCCGGGGTCAGGGGGAAGTCAGACTCAGTACAACTTTAATAGATAAGTTATGTCTGATGTTTCACAAAGACTCTCAAAGTTCCTTTCAAATTCCGGGGTTGCCTCAAGGCGAAATGCTGAGGAAATAATAAAATCCGGCAGGGTTTTCGTTAATAATATCAATATCTTAGAGCCACAATATCATGTTAATCCTAATTATGATATCATAACTGTTGATAATAAAGTCATAACCAGTGTAAAAAGGCATGATTATATTGCATTATATAAGCCGGTTGGATACATATCTGACTTAAAAGACCCGGCAGGTCGCAAATTGGCACGTGATCTCATCAAAACCAAGACAAATATTTATCCAGTCGGCAGATTGGATTATAGTTCAGAAGGATTAATTATCTTTACAAATGATGGTGATGTTGCAAATTTTGTTATGCATCCGAAATTTGAAGTAGAAAAAGAATATCACGTAAAATTTAAAGGCAGATTAGATGAAGGTGATTTTTTGAAGTTAAAAAATGGGCTGCTTATAGACGGAGTTTCATGCAGAATAAAAGCAATCAAATTTCTAAAGTCATCCATTAAAAACAATTGGTACAGAATTATTATCTCCGAAGGTCGTAACAGGATCATCAGAAAAATTGGCGAGCAAATCGGTCACCAGGTTCTGAAATTGAAGAGAGTCAGGATAGGAAATATAAAATTGGGCGATCTTGAGCCAGGGCAATACAGATCCCTTACTGATGGCGAAATCAGACCCTTTAAAATGCGCTCAGATTGATTTTAAGGGGTGAAGTAAGGGTTTTACACGTCTCAATGCATTTAAAACGATTGTAGGGATTATCTGATGGCTCATGGTTGGTAGCTGATAGCTCATGGCAAAAGAGAAAAGAGAATTCACGGTTCATGGTTTTGCAATCAGCTATGAGCCATGAGCTGTTTATAGAATATATATATTAGTTAACATAATATCTCTTATCAGTACTATTGGATTTGCCTATATCATATGGTGATTGCCCGGAAGCGACTCCCCCCGGCATAAAGCTCATGGAAAGCTGATTACATCAGACGGGCAAACCGATGCGCATAAACCGCAACTTACACATGTATCATCTTTCACATGTGCTATCGGTACTTTTGTTGAATTATTCGGTCCGAAAACTGAAATGGTTTTTTCTTCAAATATTATTTCTATTGCATTATGCGGACATGAATCCTTGCAGGAACCGCACCCGCTACAGCGTTCTTCATTGACCTCCGGCAGTATCCGGTCTTCCTCGTGATCGAGGATCATCTCTCCAAGGGCACCGAGAAATTCTCTTTTCTCCCATCTCTTGTCCCTCGGGTGCCTGATGAATCCCACGTGGTATCTTTTCCGCCCCCATTTTGTGGGAGACCATCTTAATTGTGGCTCGGACCTGTAAAGGGAGAGATATTCCCTGTCCTTGAGGAGTTTGGCATAGTCGTCAAAACGAATAACTTTGTCTGCATTGAAGATAAGTTCCCGCCCTTCCCGTGCAATGCGCACCCGATCACCATCGAAGGCAACTGTTTCGTCTTCCTCGAGGTGGATAAACACAATGCCTTCCCGCCTCGCCTCTTCATAGGTAATCTCGCCGTAGGAAGGGGTGACCATGTTTCTCGTCAGCACGTATACAGCTTTTCCTGCCTTTCTCAAATCCCTCGCTGCCTCGATGAACTTTGAGGAAACGAATTCATAGAACATGCCGTTACCAGGATTTTCCGTTCCCAGATAGAAGAGACAGGTGGTGGTGTTTCCATCGGAAAGAACAAATTCGGGTTCGTCTTCACGATAAAGTCGCTCGTCATGTCCTTCGGCTTTTGCGAGGATTTCCGGCCCTTTCACTGCAACAAGGCCCGCACCAAAACCTGTGAGGATGGAATCCTTGATGTTCATGGGCTCCAGGGCACCACCGGAGGCATAGACACCTTCAACATCCGTCTGGAGTGGCGCATTTTCATTGACGAATCCATATTCATTCATTGAAAAGCCAAAGAGGTTGCTCAACTCTGCAAGTTGCGGGTTGGGACGGAGCCCGATGGCAAGAACAACATAATTGAAGCGCTCTTCCTTCAGTTGGCCGCCTGCAAAATACCGGACCGTGACACCTTTCTCGTCCTCCTCGAAATACCGGGAATTGGCCCTGACAAACTTCACCCCTGCATCCCTGAAAGCCTTCTCCATATAAAATTCCTGGCCAAAGAACCTGAGGTCGTTGTAAAAAACGGTAATTTCCGGTTTCGCCCTCTGCAGTGTCCATTTCACCTCACGGAGGGTGTAAGAGCAGCAGACCGACGAACAGAGAGGGTAATCCTTTGAACGGGATCCAACACAGAGGAAAAAACCGATATTGTTGAAATCAGCCGGAAGCTCACCTTGTCGCTGGTCTATAACAGCGTCATATTCAAGGCTTGTAAGAACCCTCTTTCCTTTGTATTCAACCGGGTCATAGGGGGTAAGACCGGTGGCGATTATCACCTTGTCAGCCGCCAGTGCTCGTCCGTCTTCAAGAGTTACCGCAAATGTTTTATCCTCTTTTTTGTCCACTTTGGCTATCTTTGCGTCACTGATCAGAGTTAGGCGCTCATTGTCACGTATCTCGTCGAAAAAGGTTTTGAATCCCACCCTGCAGTTTGCTATACGGGCCATAAGTCCGCCCGGCTCCGCGGAAGATTCAAGGATGGTGACGGTATGGTTTCCCTTCAGGGCGACCTTTGCCGCCGAGATGCCGCTTATGCCGCCGCCTATTATCAATACGTTCATAAGACCTTATTCTCCCCCATGATATAGAGGAGGAGGTCTGTTAAGTAGATGACCTTTCTCTCTCCTGAAAATGTCTTCATTGCCATATGACAGAGCGGGCAGAAGACAACGATCGTTCCTTTTGACTTCTCCAAGACCAGCTTTGACAGCTTTTCTGTGACAGACTTGTTGATAAAAATCTGGTTGCCGCCGCAGCATCGGTCTTTTACCTTTTCACCGGCCACGTCACCTCCGAAACGGGAAATCACCTCTTCCATAACGGTATTTCTTTGGATTGCCGTTTCCCGTGGCCGTAGCAAGATACATCCGTAGTAGGGGGTAAAGACGTGACCTTTCAGGTCTCGCGCCTGCTTAACGGAGCCAATAAAGGCATCATCAAAGAGATCCAGCGGGTGGGTAATGGTGAATTCTTTTTGTTCATCGGCCTCGCGCAGATTCTTGTAGCATGCGGGACAGGGAGCTACGATCTCACTGAAGAGACCACTAGCCTTTTCCAGGTTCTTCTTCGAAAATCCCGTCAATTCCTTTCTGTCACCGTATTCAAAGGCACCACAACAGTTCCAGTCAGGTATTTCCTTGAGGGTATGGCCCTGTTTCTCGAAAACCTTCCGTATCCCTTTATCCAGTTTGTGGGCTGAGCCGGTGAGGGAGCAGCCCGGGTAATAACCGTAGTTCATTTAAGCCCTCTTCACTTTATGGGGCAGATGAATACCCATATATTCCGTCCACCTGGTCATATGTTTTATGTACCCTCCCTTGAGAAGAAAAGGGATTGCCATGATAATCACATATGGCTCGTAGACCCTACCCCATATTGAAACAGAGTCTTTAAAGGCCTTCTCAAAGGGTGATCTTGTGGCAAGTTCTTCCCTGAGCGCCCGTATAACCTCCGGAATCCGTATATTCCACGGACAGGCGCCGGTACACCGGTAACAGCCCGTACAGTAACGAACGAGATGATCATCGGAGGGGATGTTTTTGCCGAGAAAGAGCTTCTGGAGAATTTCCTGCGGATTCGTACTCTCGGAGAGATCATTGACGGTACAGACTGAGGCGCAGATCTTACAACCCAAGCAGACGGAGAAGTCCTGCCGTTTGTAATCCGTTAAATCGAAGATTCTACTCTGGTCAATGTTTTTCATAATATCTTTATCCTATATACTCACCGGAAACGGGCTCGTCGGGTTCCATAGTCGTTAATCTTCTGCATCTTTCAGTTCATCCTCGAGGAATGTAACATACGGGATAGGTTCGTCAAAACTTCGTCCCGACATGTAAGAAAACATGCTCTGGAGTCTTTCCGAGGTGCCTTTGAAATATTTTGTGAGCGGAATGCCCTGGGGACAAGCCTCTTCGCAGGCGCCGCACCCAACGCAGGTCTGCGAAACATGATACATCCGTATAAAGTGGAAGAGTTCTTTTCCCTGCGGTAATTGCACAGGACCTGAACGTAGTATTTTATTCAACAGGGCATCACCTTTGGGGAGATACTCGTCACCATTAAAAACACAGTCAATACAATAACATACAGGACACATATCCCTGCAGTTCATGCACATGATGCACTTCGAGAAGTCTTTTGAAAACGTTTTCATATCGATCTGGAACTGATCTTGTTTTTCGCTTCCACTCATGAGCATTTCTGTTTTGCTTTCTTCCGATTCACCCTCTATAAGTGAAAGAAATGAATCGCCTTTTTCGGTGTAGGAGAACGCCCAGAAAAGACCGTCCCTGTCAATCCTGATGCCTGCATCTCCCACAACCCCTCTTCTTTCCCTGCATACATTACACGCCCAGCGTATTGTATCGGTTTTTTTAAAATATTCCCTTAATTGATCTGCCTCTGTCGGTATATCATCGGTCTTATCTTTTGAGGATACCGCCCCGAGGCAATCAATCGATACAGCGATAATATCTTCGCGCTCAATCTGATTTAACTTGATTAATTCTATATATGCCCTTATCTCACAAGGTCTCAGCATGAGAATAATCTTTGTCCCCTTCGAAAATAAACGGCGCAAATGTAATGCCCCATTTGTGCTGAATATGGGATTCAAAAGTGAATAATGATCGAGATGATTTTTGAATGCCCGGAGGCTGACACCGTTTTCACCCTTTTCAAACCCCAGAATAAGGTGCTGATCATCTTTTAAAAAACGGTTAAGGGTATCTTCGATACTGCCATTTTTAATTTTCTTTCCTAACATTTTTCCTTTCCTTTATCTCGTTATACATTCCTGTGACTTTTTCTACAAAACGCCGCGCCTCGGCGGCACTCACCCAGAAAAGTCGGAGCTTGTCATTCATTGAAAATGCATCGAACATTTCTTTCAAGGCAGCAATCTTTCTCCGTGTAAAGTAATTCCCTTTTATAAAATGGCAATCGCCCGGATGGCATCCGGCGACAAAGACCCCGTCCGCTCCTTCGAATATTGCCTTAATAACAAAGGCAGGGTCAACTCTGCTTGAACAGGGCACCTGAACCAGTTTCACCCCGTCGGGGTATTTCATTCTCAGGCTTCCTGCCATTTCAGAAGCTTTAAATGTACAGTAAGAGCATGCAAACCCTATAATTTCCGGATTCTTTTCAGCTTTATCTTGTAACATATTACCTCCAGCACTTCAGCGAATAGTTGTTTAAAATCAATCGTTAGTCGATAGCGAATAGCCGTTAGTTTTGCTTTTACTATTCACTGTCTTTATATTGCCTCCATAAATGCACTGATCTCATCATCAATCATGCAATCTATATATCCTTTAAGACTTATAGCAGATGATGGACAGGTAGCATTGCAGAGTCCACATCCCATGCAGGCAGCCTCCTCCACATGCACAACCCTTTTTTCCTCATCATATTTGATCGCTTTTGCAACACAAGCCTGCTCGCACATCCTGCAGCCGCTGCACCTCTTCGGATCAACATATGAAATGAAGGGATCCACATAGGCATATCCGAGATTCAGGAATCCAAAAAGCTTCACTGCTGACGCCCTTCCGTGGTTGATCGATTCTTCAACATCCTTGGGACCCGAGCATGACCCTGCAATGAAGATCCCTTTCACCGCTGTGTCAAAGGGCCGGAGCTTAATATGGGCCTCCATGAAGAATTTATCTTTATCAAGGGTAATCTTGAGGAGCGATGCGGTCAACTTGTTGTCCACAGGGGGAGACATACCGATGGAGAGCACAACAAGATCAAACTCCCTCTCAAAAATCTCGCCAAAAAGTGTATCCTCTCCACGGATTACTATGCCTGTAAGTGACGGATTAATCTCTGCAACATTTGCCCGCGTAAAGAGTACCCCCTTTTCCTGCGTATCCTCAAAATACTCCTCTCCGCCACGGGGATGGGCTCTCACGTCCATGTAAAAGGACTCCACGTAAGAATCTTTATATTTATCTTTAATTGCTTCCCCGACGCGTAACGCATTGATACAGCATACCCTTGAGCAGTAAGGTTTTCCTATCTGTTCATCACGCGATCCAACACAATGGAGTATGGCAACCCTTGGCTTTTCAGGAAGCTGTAAAGTGTCTGCATTGTGCTCGAACTCAAGGGTTGTGATAATTCTTTTATCCTTCCCATATTGCAATTCAGGTTTTATCCTGGGGTCAAAAGGTGAAAAGCCTATGGCTATAATCACTCCGCCGGCGGTCAGTTTTTTCTCGCCTTCCAAGGTATCGAGTGTCACTTCATAGTTACCAAAAAAACCCTCAAAGCCACTGATGGTTGTTGAAGCGAATATCTCAACGTTTTCTCTCCCGGCCAATTCCTCGATCATTTCGTCGATAATGCTTTTGCCGTCCTTTCTTGCAGGCCAGATGTTCTTGAGGTTTTTCACGTGGCCACCAAGTTCAGCCTCTTTTTCGACAAGGTATACCTGCATGCCCATTTTAGACAGAAAATCTGCTGCACTCAGTCCAGAAACACCACCACCTATAATAAGGGCTGATTTTGTTACCTCCACCCGCTTTTCTTCAAGAGGCACATAGTGTGCTGCAGAATAAAGCCCTGCCAGTATCAGCCTTCTTGCTTTTTCCGTGTTTATTTCAATGTCATCGCCAACCCAGGAACAATGTTCTCTGATGCTAACCCTCCTCAGGAGAAATGGGTTAAGGTCCGACTTTTTCAGGAGGTCCTTAAATAACTCTCCATGGAGCGAAGGAGTGCACGATGCGATGATTACACGGTCAAGCCCTTGTTTTTCAATGCTCTCACTGATCATGTCCTGGCCGGGTTCAGAGCACACAAAGGGATAATCATTTGAAACCGTAACACCAGGATACTTCTTGAAGAAGTTACTCAACTTTTTGACGTCAACCGTGTGTTTGATGTTGTGTCCGCAGTGACAGATGAAAATTCCGGTCTTCATGACAGATATCCCGTGGCACACAGGACAAGTTTTGCTAGTTTTTCACTATTCACTATTCACCATTCACTGGTTTATATACTCCATGCATCTTGAAGCAGCCTCTCCGCCGGAGGCCACTGTATCAGGCACATCCTTCGGTCCTGAGGCCATCCCGCAGACAAATATCCCGGCCACATTTGTTCGTGATGGTGTAATCGAGTCCACTTTAATAAAACCGTATTCATCTCTCTCTATAGACATGATATTGCAAAGTTCTTCGGTCCCTTTGCGAGGCCTTACCCCTGTGGCAAGGATTACAATATCCACTTCGATCTCGCGCATTTCACCGCTTAACATGTTCTCCACTCTGACCAATAATCCATTTTCGCCCTTCGTTATCTCTCCGGGAATCCCTCGTATATAAAAGGTTCCACTTTCCTGGGTACTCTTGTAAAACTCTTCATAGCCCTTGCCATAAGCCCTTACGTCTATGTAAGATACGTAAATCTCAGCGCCTTTGATCCTGTCCTTCACGATGCTGGCATGTTTTGCCGTATACATGCAGCATACCCTGGAACAAAACCTTGCTCCGCTCTGTCGATCTCTGGAACCGACACACTGAATAAAATAAAATCGCCTGGGTGTTTTTCCATTCAACAGGATATCACCACCGGTCGGGCCTGTGACAGAGCAGATTCGTTCGAACTCAATTCCTGTTATAACCCCTTCAAGCGTGCCATACCCATATTCCCTCTTTTCAGTGGGGTCATAGAGGTCAAAACCGGGAGCCAGAACTATGCTGTCATATTCAATATCTACAATCTCGTCCCGCATCGTGTGATCAACGGCCCTTACTTCACACAGCTTCTCACATTCTCCGCACTGGATGCACCCTTCTATATGACCGGCAAGGCAGCGTGATGCTTCAGCCATTGCATCTTCAGGGCTGTATCCTATGGCTACCTCACCGAAATTAGTTACTCTCTCTTTAACACTTATCTCTGGCATGTGGATACGCCCTACCCGGGGAATCTTCGCAGTCAGGTCAACCACCTCATCCTCTGTCAACCTCTCAGGTTTCTTTACAGCTTTTGTCATAGTCGCTGGTTCATTTTTAAGATAACAGCTTATGGACAAGGCCGCCCTCTGGCCCGCGGCAATGGCATCAACCACATAGGCAGGCCCCGTGGAAACGTCACCGCCTGCAAATATTCCTTCAACATTCGTTAATCCTGTCAAGGGGTTAACCTCGATCGTCCCGTTCTTCGCCAATAATACCCCGATCTCTTCGACAAAAGAGGTTTGAGTTGCCTGACCAAGGGATGTGATAACCGAATCGACAGAAATAGAAAATTCTGAGTTTTCAACGGGAACCGGACGCCTGCGACCGCTTGCATCGGGTTCGCCAAGTTTCATACGGATACACTCCATCCTGGAGAGCTTTCCATTATCAGCATAAAAGCACACAGGGGTTGTCAGAAATTGTATCTCTATTCCTTCTTGCAACAGGGCTTCTATTTCTTCATGGGCGGCAGGCATCTCATCGCGGGTACGTCGGTAGATGACTTTCACGTTTTCACTGCCAAGCCGCCTTACTGTTCTCGCGCAGTCGATAGCAGTATTGCCACCGCCTATGATGGCAACACTTTTTCCTGTTTCTACAGATTCACCACTGTTAACTGCACGGAGAAACTTCAATCCGTCCATAACACCAGGCAGGTTTTCTCCTTCTACATCCAGAAGCAATCCTTTTGGGGCGCCTGTTCCGACAAAGACAGCGTCATAATCATTTTTTATTGCATCAAGGGTTACATCGTTGCCGACTTCAATGCCGCATCGAATGGTAACCCCAAGTCTTTCGATATAACGAATCTCTTTTCTCAGTTCCTCTTTAGGGAGCCTGTATTCAGGTATTGCATACCGCAACATGCCGCCAGGCTCAGGAAGTACCTCGAAAACCGTTACCTCATGGCCTTCTACAGCAAGGTCATGGGCGCATGCAAGCCCTGCCGGTCCGGCTCCGATGACAGCCACCTTTTTCTCCGTTTTCTGGATTTGAGACGGTTCAAGGGAATCCAGGTCAAACCGGTCAACGGCAAAACGTTTCAGGTCACGGATTGCCAGTGGGTCGTCTAATTGCCCTCTGTTGCACACCTGCTCACATGGCGCATAACACACCCTGCCGCATACCGAAGGAAAAGGGTTTGTTGCCCTGATAAGCATGTATGCATCTGTAAACCTTCCCTCACTGATGTGTTTTAGGTATCCGAGCACGTTGGTGTGTATTGGGCAAGCATCAACACAGGCGGCTTTGCAGGGACGGTCTTCGCGCTTGTCGATGCTCGCCTTGTTGGGTATGGCCTGAGGGAAAGGGATATATATTGCTTTTCTCGGACCGGTGCCCATATTGAACTCACTCTTCATTACCACGGGGCAGCCCGGGAAACAGGACCCGCAGGCAGTGCATTTCATAATGTCCACATACCGTGATTTTTTCAGAATTGTAACTTGAAATTTTTGTCCTGCTTTCTTTACCGCCATCGGTTTAGCCCACGAGAGAAGTTCTATGTTGTGATTGAGTGCTACTTCTACCATCTTGGGTGAAAGGGTACACGTGGAGCAGTCGAGTGTAGGAAAGGTTTTGTCAAGTTGGATCATCCTTCCGCCTATGGATGGACCTTCTTCCAGCATCGTCACACTAACCCCGCACGATGCCAGCTCAAGGGCAGCCGTTATACCACCTATACCTCCACCAACAACCAGCACCTTATTCATAGTAATCCTTTATCCAGCATCCAAAATACATAAACCCGTTCACGGTTCACAGCTCACAGCCATTCACAGATGATTAGATGTTTGGATGATTGGAAGTTTAGCTAACCATCTAACCTTCTAACCTTCTGTTTTCCTGCCTTTTACTATTTACTATTCACTGTTTTCTAATCCCTGAATCCCTAAATTTTCTTAATCCAGTATCGAGTATCTATTATCCTTCAGCCTTTCAATATATCCTTCAGTTTATTCCTTACCTTGTGTATGTCTGCAATGATACCGAAATGTGCATACTGAAAAATGGGTGCTTCCGGGTCTTTATTCACCGCAATTATGCAATCTGAGTCTTTCATGCCCGCAATGTGCTGAAATGCACCGCTTATACCCATAGCGAGGTACACCTTAGGCTTGACTGTTTTTCCAGAAGTACCGACCTGTCTTGCCTTTGGAAGCCACATTTTATCAATGACCGGTCTTGAGCCGGAAAGTGTTGCTTTCAAAAGATCTGCAAGTTCTTCATAGTCCGGTATTTCATCTTTGTTCCCAATCCCTCTGCCAACGGAAAGAAGGAATTCGGCCTTTGTAATATCGATCTCCGCCTTCTCTTCCTCCACATATTCTACGAAGCTCCTTCCTTCGGCAATAGGGATACCTTCAATCGTTTCGTCAATCGGAGATGATACCTTTTCAACAGCATACTCCTTGAAGCTGCCACTCCTTACCGTAATGACAAAGGGTCCCTGCCCTGTCTGTTTAAACTCTCCGAAGATTTTATCTGAATAGTAGCTTTTGTAGAAAACACCCCTCTCTTTATCAAATCCGTTTACGTCGGTGATAAGGGGCAGATTGAAATATCCTGCCACATAAGATGCAAGCTCGGTGCCTGAAGATGAATGGGTAAAGACTATCACGTCCGGCTTTCCACTGAAATCCATCACTGTTTTCACTACGCCTACCATGTTTAAAGGGTTAAGAAACAGTGCTTCTTCCAGTTTTATTTTGATAATGGTATTGACCAGTTTTTCATTCATTGCGTATGTGCTGTCAGTAACGAGAAGAGAAATATCTTTTTCCATAAGAGCACACAGACCGATGGCATCCAGGTTCCTCTCCTCAAAGACGCCTCGCCTTACTTCAGCTACAATCAGTGCATAGCTCATTGGTATACCCCCTTTTCTTTTAAGATTCCAAGAAGATCTTTACATACGCCTTCGAGCTCACCGGAGAGTATTGTTGCCCCTCCCTTCTTTGGCGGATAGACCCATTTTACTGCCTCTATCTTGCTCACCAGGTTTTCCTGATAATCTGCTGCCTTGAAGATCTTCCGCTCAACCTTTGAGGCCTTCCGTACTCCCATGATGGAAACGTACCTGGGTTCATTGATTCCAGTCTGAATTGAGATGACGCAAGGAAGCATGACCCTTACCCGCTCCTGGAGCCCACCTTCAAGCTCTCTTCTCACTATCACGTGGTCACTTTCAAAGGCATCGATGCTAATAACCATGGACACGAATGGAAGCCCCAGCTTGGCGGCGAGAATACCACCCACCGCGCCGAACTGATCGTCCTCGGACTGTACGCCTGTAAAGATTGCATCATATGGAGTACCTTCCTTTTTTAAGAAATTGAATATAAGTGTGGCCCGCGCATTGGGGTCGTGGAGAATTTGCTCTGTCTCGATAAGGAAACCGTCCTTTGTGCCCATGGCGATAGCCCTTCTCAAGACCTCGTCAGATTCTGCATCTCCAATGGAAATTGCCGTTGCAGACCCGCCGGTTTTCTCGGCAATTTGCACCGCTTCTTCAACGGCATAATTATCCCAGTCATTTACTTTGAAAGGCACTTTTGAGAGGTCAATCCCTTGCCCTTCATCAATAATGCGTAATTCCTCTTCCTGTGTTGCAGGTACCCTTTTCGTGAAAACCAATATATTCATCTTATAACACCTCCATCAAAATCTCGGATAGCTCTTTCACCGTTATCCCTTTTTCCGTTGCAGGGTCTTCAAGGGTCATAACGCAAAAAGGACAACTCGTCGCAATCACTTCAGCTTCTTTTTCAACTGCCTCCTGGACTCGCACCTCGGCATTTCTCTGATATGTAGCCTCCACCTCAAAAAACATCCTTCCGCCGCCGCCTTCGCAACACATCGAGTTCTCTCTGGACCTCGAAAATTCCAGAGGCTCAAGACCCTCTATAGCATTGAGTATGCTTCTTGGCTCATCAAAGATGCCATTTTGTTTCCCCAGGAAACACGGATCATGGTAGATAACCTTTTTGTTGAACGACCCTTTTGGGACGATAGAACCTTCTTTGATCATTGCCGCTAAAACCTCTGTGTAATGTACAATCTTAATACCCAGGTCACCATACTCCTTCTTGAGTGCATTCATACAATGGGGAGAGAGCGCGATAATCTCCTTGACCCCATATTCTTCAAATGCAGCCTTGTTCTCTTCCTGGAGTTCCTCAAAAAGACCCGACTCCCCTACCCTTCGTATCTCATTACCGCAGCAAGCCTCTTCTTCTCCAAGAACACCAAACTCAACGCCGCCTTTGGTAAGGATCGTCGCCACGTTTTGCGGTATAACCATACACCGGGGATCATAGGCCTGGATACAGCACGTAAAAAGCAACCTCTTCGATTCTGTTTCGCTTATATGGGGAACTTCAATATCAAGCTTTTCAAACCATGCCCCTCTCTTTGCTCGTGAACGACCCCATGGGTTCTTCTGAACAAACGTGTTCTCAAGGGCTTTCTGGATAGCCGCAGGGATCGCTCCGTTTTCCACTAAAGCCGACCTCATTTCGATAATCATCTCAGAAGGCTTTACATCCCGCGGACATCTGAGGGTACAGGCACCGCATGACGTGCAGTACCAGGGAATTGATTCCTCGACCACGCTCTGGAATTGTTTTTTCCTTACCAACATGCGTATGTTAAAAGGTGTTCTCCCTGCTTCAGGGCAACTTCCTGTACATTTCCCGCATTGGATACAGGTTAATACCCTGGTCTGGGTCTGACTAACCATATATGTATACCTCTCTGTTTGTTCTCATCATAATATTTTTGCAATTTATGTACCATAAAAAAATCTATAAAAATAAACCATTTTTCAGCAAATAATGGGTAAACTACAATCTTGATGTGTATAATTACGATACATCTGATTCTTTTCAGTACATCTTTCGCCGTGCCGGAAAACTCAAGAACAAATCATTTGATACAACTTCTTTAAGCGGAGATTATCTTGCCGATTACAAGAAACCTAAATCGATAGAGTTTTACACTGCGCAAGTCCTCATGCGGTTCACCATACCTTCTTTAACAATTCTGCTCCAATTATGGCTTTTTCAACCTCTTTCGAACCTTCATAGATTTCAACGATCTTTGCATCTCTGTAAAACCTCTGTATATCATATTCGCTTATGTATCCGTATCCGCCGTGGAGTTGTAGGGCCTGATTTGTTACATATACCGCTGTATCTCCTGCATTCCATTTTGCCAT
>JAPLKD010000254.1 GCA_026388245.1 Pseudomonadota bacterium
CTGTTCTTTGGATAATTTCTGGGCTTTATATTTCTTATACAGGCTCAACATACCACGCTGTTGTTTGCTCTTAGCAATCTCGATAAGGATGTTCTTTGAAATTGCAGGGTCACTGCGGCACTCGTCACGTACCTCCTGCGGGAGTTTGTTGAGAGAAAGTATCTCGGATATGGTAGAGGTTGCTTTGCCGATTATGCCGGCGAGCTGCTCCTGGGTATAGCTTTGGCCATCCATGAGACCTTTGAGTGCCTCTGCTTCTTCCACGGCGGTTAAGTCCTGACGGAGGAGATTCTCTACGAGGGATATTTCTGCGTAGTTTCCCTCAATAAATATGGCTGGAATTGTTGCCATGCCTGCATTCTGAGCGGCGGCGAAACGGCGTTCACCGGCTACAACGTAGAGGACACCATCCGTGTCCTGACGGAAAAGGATAGGCTCCAATACACCGTGCTGTTTGATGGAAGCTGTCAGTTCTTCGAGTGCTGTCGGATCCATAAACTTGCGTGGCTGGTTGGGGTCAGGGTGCAGATCGGATAATGCGATGTTGTAGAGCTTGCCTTTCTCATAGGTTGCCATGTTCTCCTCCGAAAGTCTTTTTTATTTAGCCACAGACCTGTCTGCCTCGTACAAGGCACAGGCAGGTAAGAGCGGATAAAGGCGCTATTGTTGAATGGATATGCTTTTTATTAGATTTCTATCTGTGGTTGAAAATGCTTTTTTATTAGTAAACCTCATCATGGCCACCTATATCTACCAATAGAACTTCCTTATTGTCCAAAAACTCAAATATAACTCTACAATCAAATGTAACACTGAATGCCCACAGAGGCCGCACCTTGATCCCAGGTTATTCTAATCACTTTCTAATTCCTTATATAATTCTTTTACAGTCCCTGTTTTTACCGTTCCCTTTTTCAAATTGGATATTGCCTCTTTTGCCCTTTTTGCAATTGCCGTTCTTTTAGACTCAGTCAACTGTTTATTAATAATATCAAGGGCGTACTCTTTATCATCCAAGGGTAATTCTTTGAAGTCATCTATCAATCTATCCAAAGTCGTGCCGCTCATGATCTTATACCTCCTTATTTTATTCCTTTGCTTTTTTCCATCTCTTGACTCTTGGCTCTCTGCTCTAAGCTCTCCGCTATTAACGGCGGGGCTGGTTCGGATCAGGGCGCAGATCGGATAATGCGATGTTGTAGAGCTGTCCTTTTTCATATGTTGCGGTTTGTGCTTCTTCCATTTAATACCCCCTTTTTTATAAAGAATGCTAAGACCTGTTTTTAGCCGCCCGCTACGCTCGACAATATCTGGACGGTGTTTTTCTGAACGCTGAAAATATGCTTAGGGGCAGCTTATGACACATTTTCTCCTGTAAGAGCAAGGATACGTAGGCGGACTTGTTCGGAAATCCACATGCCGCTGTCCTCGAGACGATTCAACAAGGGTTCGATGCTTGGAACCAATCCCTGCGACTTCGCTTCAAGCAGAATCCTCAGAGTTCCCCATACTTTCAGCCCCGCAGCCTTGGCTGTTTTTCTGGCCAGGGCGTCGTCCAAAAGAACAATATGGTCAGGGCGCTCCAAGGCGAGAGACATGGCGGCAATTTCCCCCATGCCCAGATCAACGGCAAACCACTCCGATGGCATTACCTGCGGTTCAACAATACTGATCCAGTCGTAGTCGCTTGGATTGGGTACATCGTACCCTTTTTGCCTTCCCTCCATCAGCTCAAAGACGACTGCCCCGGTACATATATTACGGTAAACAATTTGGGGAGCAAGTTCAGTCCGTCGATGCGGTGCAGGTAGAGAAGTGGCGATGTGTTGCTGATTGCATCAGGCATGGCTTGTTTCCAGGTCTTCCAGTTCGGAGGCCAGAGGGAAAACACGGTAGCGGCTGAGGTTCATAAGGAATTCCACACGAGACATGTTGGCCAGTTCGGCGGCACGCCCGGAAGACAGACGGCCCAGTTCATACAACTTTACGGCGGCCAAGGTACTCAATTCCCGGCCGAAAGCCGCTTCATCCGTCTTTTCCGCCAGCAGGATCTTTTCCGGTACATTGACGACAACTTGACGTGTAGCCATTTTCATCCTCCTTAAAAGCTGTCTGATTTTGGCTTTTTTTGATAAAGCCATGCGTTATTTATAAACATTACCCCTGAAATCTATATAATGTACAAATACTGTTAATTTATCTTCTGAGATATTGCCTTTATATTTCGATTGGGGTCGGACCAAGCCTTTTAAAAACAGTGTTGAGTGTTGAGTTTTGAGTTGTCCCTCCTAAGTCGGGATTGAACCTTATGAGTTGAAAACATCAATTCGTATAACTTAAAACTTAGCGGTTAAAACTCAAAACTGTATTTCAGGGGGCTTAAACCGCCCATTTTGCCATCAAAAAGGAGCCTTTAAGGAAAGGACAGGTGATGAGTCAGGGTTTTTTGGGTTCATTGGGTTTGCTGAGTTTGTTGAGTTTATGATTGATTGTCCAGTTCTTTAATCTTGTATACATGCGTGGATGTAAAATCACGTCTACCGTGAATGATCCCGATAATGTAAACCTTGTCAGATTTAATCTCGTAGAGGATCCTATACGAGTATGCAAATATTTCACGTATGTTTTCGTCATCAATCTCCGGTACCTTTCTACCAATCATTGAAAGCTTTCCGAGAACGTTTGCTTTATCTATAATATCCTGGACCACCTTTTTTGCATAATACTTTGAATCGGAAGCAATAAAATCATGAACAGCCCTCAAATCAGACTTTGCAGGGTTGGTCCAGATCACCATGATTCGATTTCTCGCATCAACTCTTCCGCAGTTATCGTTTCACCTTTTTCAACGGCTTCTCTTCCTTTTCTTACTTTATCAATCACATAGAGTTTATACATGATTGCATCGATGTCAGCCGCGTCAGGTAGTTGTGTGATAGCTGTCAACGCTTCTTGCTTCAGGGTGTTCATTTTCTAACCTCCTTCGCTTAGAATAGGGGTCATTGGTCTAACCGAGTCTGTGGGGTGGGGTGTCGTTGGGGTCGGACCAAGCCTTTTAAAAACAGTGTTGAGTGTTGAGTTTTGAGTTGTCCCTCCTAAGTCGGGATTGAACCGTATGAGTTTTGAGTTGTCCCTCCTAAGTCGGGATTGAACCTTATGAGTTGAAAACATCAATTCGTATAACTTAAAACTCACAAATTAAAACTTAAAACTGTATTTCAGGGGGCTTAAAGTGCCCATTTTACCCCCCAAAAAGGAGTCTTTAAGAAAAAGGGCGGAATTGCATAAAGAGACAATGCTCTCATTTCTTCTTCTTTATCGTGTGCTTGAACTTCAAAACCGCAAGGTTCAGCTCACATATACAAGCCTTTTTCGGGGAAGGCCTTCGGATTAACCGTAGAATGCTTCAGATTATTATGACAATACCGATTTGATTTTGTTATGTATGTAAATTGCCAATTCATTAAATGCTATTGCATCTTCAACTGTCGGCTTGCCGTCCGGTAATAGTCCTAAATCGGCAGGATATCTGGCGTCGACATACAATTTATCAAGATCCTCAAGCAGATCCAGTTCTGCATCAATAACAGCATATCTTGTGATCCTGGCAAGCAGGGTTTCAAGAGTATGAATTCTTGGTACAATACCCTCTCGCTCTTCAAGTAAAGCCTTGAAACTCTTTTCTATAGCCTGCTGCGCATGAAATGCTACCATGTGGGTCAAGGTTTCATTACTTATGATTTCCAGAATCAAAACAAGGTCGTCATTGGCAGCAGAAAGCCATGCAGCGGATATTGACTTCATATCAAACGCTCTCCGCTTCTCATGATCTCGCGTGCAAAGGAACTGTTGCCATCTTCAAACAATCTGTTCATTGCTCGGGTATGAACAATCACATCTAAAGCGACATCCTGTTTTAGCGCTTTCAGCGGCCTGGAATATTTTTTGTAATGCCGCATGTTTTCTGCATAACTACCCGGAATATAATCTTCATTACTTACTATGTATATATCTACATCGCTATCATCTTTGGCTTTGCCACTTGCATATGAACCAAAGAGAATCACCTTTTCAGGTGTCAACGGCACTAATGCTGAGATAATGCTTTTTTTTATAAAATCTCTATCCATAAATACCTCCAGATGCAGCTTTAACCATCAATCCACATAATTACTACACCTTTGCCAACTCTAATTTAATCGACAATGAACCACCAGCGCTCGCCCGTGTAGCCTTTCCCTTTCCCTTTCAGCTTTTTTACATCTATATTTTCATCATGACCCTTACAGTAATTGATGAATTTTTCGATTAAAGCCAGAATTTCTTCATCAGCAATATGCTCTGCTACCGCAAAGGCATCCGCTTGTCTGCTTAATTGTATTTTCCACGCCATGCTATTACTGTAACAACAAAGTCCTTTTTGATTTTTTAGACGGCTGTAAATAGCTGCTCTCTATTTCTTTTTGTTCCTCGTCAGAAATGTAAGATACAGCTAATAAACGGAGTTTCATGAATTCTTCTTCAAAAGCTTCTTGTATTGCTTCTCTCACTACTCTTTTGAGTCTAACTTCTTCTCTCATTTCGATATTCATACCAGCCACCTCCCTTTTGAAATTATAACGGTATTAGGGTCAAGGTTTGTTTTGGGTCACAAGTTTTGGGTCGAGGGTCGGACCAAGCATGTTTCGACCCTTTTCTTTGACATTCTCGACCAATGCATTTCTCGTATTCACTCGTTCTCGAAGGTTTCGTAGTAATCCGCCGATTAGCGTTTCTCATCGGGATCAGACTTGCATAATTGCATAATTCATCGGCTGGCAAACCGACAAGCTGGCAAATCTTTCTATGTCAAGGCCTTTAATGGTTTTGCTGCCATTCTTTTGAGGGTTCTTGTAACGGGGTCAACCCCTATGCCTGTATTTTCTAAGGCCACTACACCGAGAATTGGCTCTGAATCTTCTGATCCAAAAATCACTTGTGTTACTGTTTCCGATCCCATGAATGAAACTCTGGCAAATCCAAATTTGTATTCTATAGGCTGCCCATTGGCTAATTCATAGACTTCTTTTCCCTCAACCTTGATTCCTGCTTTAATTAATTCAGACTCTGGGGCCATACAATCAATAGCTCCCGTATCTACTAAAAAATCTGCTTCGTATGATTCCCCTGTTTTTTCTAAATTTGTTAATCTTGCTGTTATTCTTATAATTCCCATGTTCAAACCCCCACTTTCTTACTATTTTAAAACTTTCTTAGCGGGCAAATGTATCCATTTCTGCTTTAAGCCTTTCATATTCTTCCATCTTTCGTTGCATAAATGCCTCTGTCTGGTTCATCTTCTCTTTCATGCCTTCAGGGGTGAGAATGTACATGTAAGCGATCTTGTTGCTGGAATTTTTGAACCTTTTTGCCTTGACATACCCCTTCTGGATTAATGCCTTAATGATATAGTTCACGCTGCCGAGGCTTAAGCCGAGCCTGCCTGAAAGCGTACGCTGGGTTATTTCATTTTCTGCTGATATTTCGAGTAATGTCTTGAACTGTGATTCTTTCATATGATGCTTGTGAACTGTGAAAGGTGAAAGGTAAGCAGTTTTTAATTCTTAATTTTTAATTCTCAATTCAAAACTCAAAACTCATAATTCAAAACTGCCTTTCCAAGGCAGGCTACCGCCGTCTACAATATTTGCAGGATGTTGTAAAACAAGACTTTGTTACTCGTTCAAACATTGAACATATCGATTTTATATTGCCGAATACAGGGAAGTCAACAAAAATTTGTATTGCTCATAGTTCATAGCAAAAACATTTTTATTTAGCCACAGGTAAAGGCGGATGAAGGCGGATGAATATTTTCTTTACCTGATTTGAGATAGAGCGGCAAATCAGGTAAATCAATACGCTTTTCATCAGATTTTCATCAGATTTCTATCTGTGGCAGAAAGAAGAAGCAGTTCATAACTCAACACTGTATTTCCGGGGCAGGCTACCGCCGTTGGATGCAACGTAACATCTTAAAATAATAAATAAATTAAGTATATTGTTAAGAGTTAGGAAGATGTTTTTTTGAATTCCATTATAACAGATATAACAGATTGATTTCCCCGCTCATACGTGATGAATATCACGTAGCGCTCTATTTTTGCAAGAAAAATTTAGGTTTCAGTTGTATTTTTCTATTGACAAAATTGATATCTTAACATAAGATTTTTAAAAGTTAAAATATTAACATTTTATCTTAATACAAGGAGGCGTACTAATGAATAAGAAAAAGGTGTTTTACAGTTTTTTTGTTGTTTTGTTAGCCCTGCAGATTCTATTCCCTGCCACACTTCTTGCCGATGTTGTAGGGAAATTTAATGAAGTACGTGGCGATGTTTCCATGTTGAGAGCAACGGTAACCACCACACCAAAGGTTGAAGGCCCTGTCGAGACAAAGGACGTCGTAGCAACGGGCGATAAAGCAAGGGCAAAGCTGTTGTTGACCGATGATACGCTGCTCAGCGTTGGCCAGAAGTCAAACCTTGAAGTTACGGAATATTTGCTTGATAAAAATAGAAGGAGCAGTATTATATCATTAAAAGCCGGTGCTATGCATACCAAAGTTGAAAAATTTCTTGATCCGGATTCCAAATTTGAAGTCCATACCCCTACGGCCGTTGCAGGGGCAAGGGGAACTGAGTGGCTGACCGTTGTCTCGGAGAACCCGGGGACAACATTCTATGCATTGCAGAATTCCATTGCTGTTTTTAACCCGGCGCTGCCTACACAGGTCGTGACAGTTGTAGCCGGACAGTTCACAACGGTAATGGCGGGTCTTGCCCCGACAATACCGGCAGCCTTTATACCGGCGGCAATAGGGGGCATCATGGGTGAGGTCGGTGCTGCAATGCCCACAGGCGCAGTAGGCGCAGGGGCTGCAGGAGCTAGCGCAGGCACTGCAGCAGGCGCGGGTATTGGTGCAGGAACAATTGCAATCGGCGCAGCAGTAGTTGCGGCAGGGGTTGCAGTCGCAGCCTCCTCTTCCGGTAGTAGCGGCACAACTCCTACTCACTCAACTAGCAGTCACAGTCACCCTTACTAAAAGAGTGTATTCTTTAAAATAAGGAAATCAGCTTGGGAAAGCTCAAATTCCTAAGCTGATTTTTTATACAAAGCATGAGATAGTTCATGGCTTATAAAAACGTGTGTTTCTTTGGTTTCTTTGGTTTTTCTTGTTTGTCTTGTTATAGAACAAAAGAAACCAGAGAAACAATATTAGCTGATAGCAACTAAAAACTAAGAACTTACAACTCAACGGCCTGTTGCCCAAACATACACACAACCAATAATATTGGAATATAAGCAGGAAGAACTTTTCGCGAGTCGCGCCTTCGAGCATTTTTGGGTACCCACTCGGTGAGAATAAACGCCCCGAAGGGCAATTCGCATGTCTGAGTCCCGGTATTTTGGGACGAGTTTGCGAAATTGA
>JAPLKD010000111.1 GCA_026388245.1 Pseudomonadota bacterium
AGGAGGGGGCAACCCCACTACGGGGACAGGCGTAAGCCCCAGAAACAGTGAATAGTATATAGTGAATAGTAACGACAGAAAGATTGAATATAACGCCACCCTTTAGCTCATTCTTGAGCGAGAGGGGGTGGCTCCGACGGCTTTGCCGATGGAGGGGGCGACGTGAGCCCCTTTAATAGTATGGATTGTAGTTCTGCACATGCCACAAATACAAAAACTGAAAAATATATCCAGAAAAGAAAGGCAATAAATATCCCATAGGTTCCGAAGAATGCGGTAAATTTGCCTATATGGAGGATGTAATATTTAAAAAGGAATTTACCAAGATGCCAGAATGATGTGGCAATGACACTCGATATAATTAGAACTTTTTTGGTTTTTCTCACCGGCGTAAGAAAATAATAGAGCAGATAAAACATGGTGAACGTAATAACAAGATCAAAAAATGAAAACATAAAAAGCACCGGGGCTTTGGAAAGAAAAACAGGGAGCATCTTTGTAACCTGCGTTTTTAAAACTACCCCGAAAATAAAACTGAAGAACAGTATCGCCTGAACAATAGAGAAGATAAAGGCAAAGAAAAGCTCTTTCTCCTTTGCCCTCAGGAACCGTTCAGGGTGTTTACCAAATATTAATCGGAAAGATGGGCGTATAATCGAAAATAACTTTGTCGTGAAAAAGAAAAGGAACAAAAGTCCCAGGGGGCCGGAAAGTTTTTTCGATAATGAAATGACATTCAGCTCTTTTATCAAGCGCTTGACAATAATCGTATTGTAGGGCTCGGGAAGGATATTTCTGAGGAATTTTGCTAAATGCACGCCTGGAGCGCTTATATCGATGACATAACCGAGGATATAAATGGAGAGGAGCGTAAAGGGTATGAACGTAAGAAGGACATAAAATGATATGGATGAAACGATGATGTTTGCATTATCACTCTGATACTTCTTGAAAAGTTTTTTTATAATGTCCCATACAAGGGACAGGTTACTTTTTGCAATGCCTTTTACGTATGCGGGAGTCATTTGTGTATCTATTTTAGCATTCCTTATATCGAATCTGCAATATTGACTTTTTGCAGAAAGACCTTTATATGTATCAATCTTTGTGGAGACCCACGTGTTTGTTTTTGCATCTGATTAATGTTAACATAGGCAAGTTAACCTTATAGGAGGACATTATGGAGTTCATTCAGTGGGATCCGGCATTATCAATTAATATCGAAGAAATAGATAATCAGCACAGGGGATTGATAGAAATAATCAATACCCTTAATGCTTCAGCAGAAGTTCCGAATCGTCATGTAATTTGTTTTGAAATTGTTATGAAGCTGAAAAATTACTTTAATGAACATTTTATGACGGAAGAAAAATATATGATGCGGTATAATTATCCGGAGATAGTGGCTCATAAGAAAGAGCATGTTGAATTCATTAAAAATATTTTAGACTTTGAACTTGCATGTGTTGAATTTTACTCTCCCTTTTCGCCAATGCTGGATTTTCTCAAAGAATGGCTGGTAAAACATGTAGCAGGTACAGACATGAAAATGGGCACTTTCTTAAAAGAAAAGATGGAACCGTTGTAAATCAAGTTTCAGAGCATTACGTGGTATATTTCGTATGCCTTTTTTTCTAGTTCACCTCTCATGTCGGGGTGAGCGATATTGATGAGCGCCTTCATCCTGTCGCGGACGGTTTTGCCTTTGAGAGAGGCAATCCCGTAATCGGTTACTACATAATCCACGTCATTCCGTGAAGTCGTAACTGCCGCACCTTCTTTAAGGGTTGGAACGATCCTTGATACGCCACCTTTTGCTGTCGCGGGAAGCGCTATAACTGCTTTTCCCCCCTGCGACATACGTGCGCCCCTCACAAAATCAAGCTGCCCGCCTACACCGCTGAATTGTTTCGGGCCTAATGTGTCCGCACACACCTGTCCGAGGAGGTCAACCTCAAGGGCCGAATTTATGGCAACCATGTTTTTGTTCTGGGCAATAATATATGGATTATTTGTATAGTCAACGGTACGCATCTCAATAATGGGGTTATCATCAATCCAGTCGTAGAATTCCCGTGAACCCATGAGAAAATTAACGACTATTTTTCCTTTGTGAAAGTTTTTCTTCCTTCCATTAATGATACCCTTCTCTACGAGGTGTTTCACCCCATCGGATATCATTTCCGAGTGGACACCGAGGTCTTTCAGGCCACCAATATTTTTCAATACTGCGTCAGGTATTCCGCCAATGCCCAACTGGAGACAGGAACCGTCTTCTATGAGTTCAGTCACATGTTTCCCGATATTTCTTTCCACTTCTGTCATTTCTGTTCCTTTGAGTTCTGCTATGGGCACATCCACTTCAACAAAATAGTCTATTTCTGAAACATGCACAAAAGATTCTCCGTGGGTTCTCGGCATCGTTTTGTTTATCTCTGCAACAACAATTTTTGCACATTCAACAGCTTTCTTTGTATAGTCAACAGACACACCCAAGCTGCAATAACCGTTTTTATCGGGAGGCGAAACAGTTACCATTGCTACATCCACCGGGAGTAACGTATCAAAGAGAAAAGGAATCTCGCTGAATATATAGGGGATATAATCTGCCCTGTTCTCCCATATGGCCTCTCTCGTTGGCGCACCGGAAAATAATGCAACATGTCTGAAGCTTTTAGCATATTCGGGACGGCAATATAAGGCTTCACCCATGGGCACCATGTGAACAATTTGCACGTCCTTCAGTTCATTCACTCTTTTCATTAATTCGCCCGGCAAAACCCTCGGTTCGCCACATGCATGGGAAAATACAATCCGGTCACCTGATCTGACCTTTTTTACGGCCTCTTCAGCGGAGCACAAACGTTCTTTGTAACTATTCATCCTTCCTCCTTACTACTTCCCGCGAACTCAGGATAATGGTTTTGCCTTTAGCATTATCAACTGGGTTTTTCTTAGTTAAACAAGCCCTGGAGCATCCATTCACCATTATTGATATATCTTCGCGGGGGATATCGGTGAAAAGAGCTTCCAGGGCGTTTTTTACATCTTTCGGATGTACATCGGGATTACAGTTCCCGCAGTATTTTATGTTTTTCATTTACATTCTCTCAATTCTTCATTCTTAATTCTTAATTGCCTTTCTTCACCCCTGCCAGTTCCCTTGCTATCTGTTCCTTGTAATCGAGATTTGCAAGCCTTCCAATCATTATCTTCTGCGCCTGTGGTGAACCTGCTCCATGCATTGATTCAGTAAGATACCCGACAGCACCCATACCAAGGGTAAGGTTTTCTATCAAGCGCTGTATCCTGGAACGGTCCTCTGTACTGTACGAAGAAGCACTCCTGAAGTATTTTTCCAGCAAAGGACCAGCTTCCGGGTGTGCAAAATCTTTCTCAGACGGCAAAGTCACGAGCAAGCCGCCGGCAATATCCTGTGCCAGCCGTGAAATCTCATAGGGGAAACGGGTCACGTTCAGTTTACAGATGTTCGCCAGCATTAAATCTATGAGGTATGTTCCCGATGTGGTGGGCTTTCCTTCCGCTGAACATGCAATACCGCATGAATAAATAGTTTCGTTGAGGTGGATCATCTCAACTAATTTTTCCTTTATGTGCGATGCCTTTTCAAGTCCCTGCATCTTCATAACTGCCTGCGCTGCGCCAATGAGCACATCACCTACACCGCTTTTACAGCCACCGTAGCTCTGCCTGTGATACCCTGCAAACCGCTCAACAAGGGCGCCGGAATACTTGTACTCTCCACACATGAAAACCCTTTCCCGGGGCACAAAGACATCGCTGAATACAATCAAGGCCTCCTGCCCGCCAAACATGGCGTTCCCGACATCAACGTCGCCTTCTTCCAGCCTTCTTGTATCGCATGACTGTCTGCCGTAAATATAGAGGATTCCCTGGGCATCAGCCGGTACAGCAAAAGAAACGGCATAATCCTTATCCTGCTCTCTCATGGTTTGTGTGGGCATAACAAGGATCTCATGAGAATTGATCGCTCCTGTCTGATGGGCCTTGGCCCCCCTCACAACAATGCCGTCTTTCTTTCTTTCAACAACATGGACAAACTGATCAGGGTCTTCCTGGTCTGAAGGTGCAAGCCTTCTATTCCCTTTTGTATCGGTCATCGCCCCGTCAACAACCAGATCATTCTCCTGAACGTACTTCAGATATTCACGAAACCGTTTATTGTACTCGGTCCCCAGCTCCTGATCCATTTCAAAGGTAACGGAATCAACGGCGTTAAATCCGTCAAAACCGACACACCTCTGAAAGCAACAACCCGTTCTCTGACCGAGAAGCCTCTGCATCTTCACCTTTTTAACAAGATCGTCTGTGCTCTGATGGAGATGAGTGAAACGGTTTATCCTTTTTCCAGTGAGGCTTGAGGTTGTGGTTAATAATTCTTCGTACTCAGGCTGGTGGCTTAATTCATAGGTCATAGCACAGGCGTTTATAGATGGCCTGATAATCGGATGATCAACATAGTTATCTATTAATTCACCCGCCAGGAAAATACGTTTTTTCTGTTTCCGCAAGCTTTCAATATATTCGCTACTTGTCATGAGAGGCATGTCATTCCCTCCTCGATATTTTTTTATATTTTACAATAAGTTAGTAAGCAATTTATATGCCAATGGATTAAAGCAGTTTTGAGTGTTGAGTTATGAGTTATGAGTCGCCCTTCCCATGTCGGGATTGAACCTTTCTGGGTATGCGATAGTTCATGTCATTCTCGCCTGCGCACAACACTAACTATTAAGGAAATAAAACGATTTAAAATTCTTAGGTTGAAAGAAAAATGGTGTGATGCAGATATGCATCAGATAAAAACATCAGTTTTGCTGTTTAACTTAAAACTCAACACTCATAACTCAAAACTTTTTTTATACAGCTAAGTACTGTTTCTTAATGGCATCATCTTTTTTGAATGTGTCAATGTCTGCTTTATATCTTATATAGCCTTTGTCGATGATGGCAACCCGGTCCGATACAGCCATGGCAAATTTGATATTCTGCTCTGAGAGCAGAATTGTGGTTCCCACCTCTTTCAGTTTTAGAACAAGGTCTTTCAAGATTTTCACCATAACAGGGCTCAGCCCCTCTGTAGGCTCATCAAGAAGGAGCACCACCGGGTTTCCCATGAGGGTTCTCGCAATAGTAAGCATCTGCTGCTCTCCGCCGGATAACGTTCCGCCCGGTCTGGACTGGAAATCCTTCAAAACAGGAAAAAACTCATACACTAAATCAAGGTTCCAGACACCTTTTCTGCCTTTACCCATTGAGGTACCCAGGGTCAAATTTTCTTTTACCGTGAGAGGTCCGAAAATCTTACGGTCTTCGGGAACAAGACCAAGACCAAGTCGGGCGATTTTATATGTTTTCATCCCGGTAATGTCTTTCCCGTTAAAATATACCTTCCCTTTTTTCGGCACAATGTCCATAACGAGGGTTTTAAAGGTTGTGCTCTTCCCCGCACCGTTTCGACCCATTAGACAAAGCGTCTCACCTTCCAAGACAGTGAAGCTTACATCGAACAATATGTGACTTTTCCCGTAATAGGAATTAATATTTTCAGCGACTAAAAAATCGGCCATTTCACAACACCTCTTTACCGAGATAGGCTTCAATTACCGTTTCGTGCTGGCGTATATAATCGGGTGGTCCTTCGGCGATAAGCTGTCCCTGCACCAATACCCTGATCGTTTCCGCAATACCGAAGACCATATCCATATCATGCTCGATGAAAATCGTCGTTAACTGGAAAAATTCATGGAGTTCTTTCAGGAGGTGCATCATCTTAATCCGCTCATCCGGGGCCATCCCTGCAGTCGGCTCATCAAGAAGCAATATTTTCGGATTCAATGTTAATGCTATTGCGATATCAAGGATCTTCGTATCTCCGTGTGATAGTTCTGAAGCCTTCAGGTCTTTGCAATGGAAAAGCCCGATTTTTTCAAGGATGAATGCCGTATGTTCGCGGGCATCCTTGAAAGCCATTCTATCGGCAAAAATCTTTGCATTCTTCCTGAAATTCGAAAGTGCTGCCAGATATACATTATCAAAGACCGTTTCCTCGAGGAAAAGGCTTGATACCTGAAAGGCACGCACCATCCCGAGCTTTACTATCTTTTCCGGCCTCTCCTTTGTAATGTCCCGATCTTCATACACAACGCTCCCGTCATCAGAGGGGATAAAACCCGTTATAAGGTTGAAAAAGGTTGTTTTCCCTGCACCGTTCGGGCCTATTATCGCGGACATCTCGCCCTTTTTGACGCTGATGTTTACATGGTTCGTCACATGAATGCCGCCGAAATGTTTGTCAAGGTTTTTAATTTCAAGAATTACAGACAACTTCTGTCTCCTTTTCCTCTTTGTTCTTGTTGCCGGCCAAACGCTTAATTCCCAGTACACCTCTTGGGAAGAGAAGGACAACAATAAGCACTACCACACCGATACTGAATGACCAGTATTCAGTGTATTTCCCTACTATCTCTTCCAATCCCGTAAGGATCCCGGCACCTATAACAGGGCCGAAGAATGTACCCATACCGCCGATCGTTGCCATGAGGATCGCATTCCCTGATGTTGGCCAGTGCAGCATATCCGGGTGGATGCTTCCATCAAGACCAGCATAGAGACCGCCGGCTACACCTGCAAAGAAGGCTGATATAACAAACGCCTTGAGCTGATTTTTATATACGTTTAAACCAAGGAAGGTTATCCTTTGAGGGTTCTGCCTTATACAATTTAATACAGATCCAAATGGGGATCTTCGTATCCTCCATAGAATATACATGCAGATAGCTACCACTACAAAACTGAAGAGATAATATTTTGTTACACCTCCGGTGAGCATGGCAGGTTTTGCTATTGCCTGAATACCGTCGTCACCACCCGTAAAGTGATAAAGTTTAAAGGTAAGACCCCATGCCAGTTGAGCAAAGGCCAGGGTCAACATGGTAAAATATATACCTGTCAATCTTAACGTTAAAAGTCCGATAAAAAAAGAAACAAACGCAGCTCCTGCTGCCCCGAGCACTATAAAAAGGAGAAAATATTCCGGGCCTGTCGCCTTGACAAGCATACCGGTAATATAGGCGCCTATCCCGTAAAAAAGCGCATGCCCGAAGGAAACAAGCCCCGTTGTTCCATACAGAAGATTAAAGGCTACGGCATAAAGACTGAAGATGATAACCCTTGCAACGAGGTGAATATAATGGGTACCGGGATTTACAAGAAGTATGCCAAGAAAAAATACAAAATAGCAAATCCATGGCAGGTAATCTTTCAATTTTTTCAAAGTGCTATTTCCTCCCCACCATCTTTTTCGATAAAAGTCCTTCAGGTTTTACGATCAAGACTATAATCATAACGATAAAGGTAAGGACGGTAGCCAATTCCGGCATCCAGAGAATCCCGAATGAAAGAACTTCACCAATAATTAAAGCGCCAAGCAGGGCACCCCAGAAATTGCCGAAACCACCGATTACTACTACGATCATAGAGTCGATAATTACTTCAACGCCAGCACCCGGCGTAACGGTTCGGAGCGGTGCCGCCAGAATCCCTGCAAGCCCACCCATGGCCGTGGCTACTCCGAAGGTAAGGGTCATAATCATGGGAACATTCGTCCCGAGCAGGCCAAGCATGTTTCTGTCGAGAGACGAAGCCCTCACCATTTTTCCTTTATCCGTTTTTGTGAGAAAGTACCACGCGAACAAAACAACAAGTAAGCCAACCACTATGATGAAAACATTGTAAGTCGGAACCACTGTAGTCCCTATGTTCAAAGAACCCATAAGGGCATCGGGCTTAGGTATGGTCTTATACTCAGGGCCCCAGATAAATTTTACCACGTCGTCGATGATGAGTATGAATGCATATGTCATGAGCAATTGAAAAGCGCCTTCCTGGTCCCTCCCGTAAATACGTCTAAGGAAAAGTACTTCGATCACCATCCCTACTATCCCGGCACCAATAACACCAACGAGAAGCCCTACCCAGAAATTGTCGAACATTTGCATAAGCTGGTAGGTAAAATATGTGCCCAGAAGATAGAAAGAACCATGTGCGAAGTTCAGGACGTTTAACACTCCGAATATGAGTGTAAGGCCGCTTGCGACGAGAAATAACAACATGGCAACGGAAAGACCGCTGATAAACTGTGCAATTAATGTATTAAAGTCCATACCTGAGCCCTGCTCCCTTTATACTGAATTTATTTACCTTTTACTTTTGTCATATAGTCAATGTATTCAAAACTTGGCCAAAGCTTGTCAGCAGGGTACACTTTAAAGTTGCCCAGCATATACTTTGCGGGTGGGAACTTGTCATTCTTTACCGTTATACCGATGGCCTGGACCTGGACGATCTGGTGTGTTTTCGGATCGATATAGGAGGTAAATCCTGGTGGATCTTCCGGAGTCTGGATCTTCATGCCTTCCATAGCTTTAACCAGGGCTTCTGTATCGTTTGCATTGCCAACCTTTCTTATCGCCTCAGCGATCACATGGATACCCACATAGGCGCCTTCCGCTGCGTATGATGGATACCTGCCGGCAGCCTTGTAGAATTTCTGTATATAGGCCTTGTTAGCCGGTGTTTCGGGCCAGTTATTGTGGTGACGGGCTGACATGATAATGCCTTCAGGCATATCGGCGCCAAGGGCTGCAAGGGCTTCATAGTTTCCGCCTGCATCCACGTGGAAATATTTCATTTTGTTGAAAAGGCCGTACGGTTTTGCCTGTTTAATAAAGGAAACTGTATCTCCGCCCCACATGCCGTTAACAAGAATATCAGGGGCTGCCTTAATAATAGCAGTTATATAAGACGTATAATCGGGTTCGTAGAGTTTCGGCCAGTATTCACCGACAACCTCATATTTAACGCCTAATTTATCCAAACCCCATTTCAATTCCATCAACTGGTCACGACCATAGGCATAATCAGGGCCGATATAGGCAATCTTTTTCCAGTTCTTCACTTCGTCTTTCAGGTAGTATGCCCCTGCCATCATAGACTGGAAGGTGTTGTTACTGGTTCTGAAATAGTATTTCTGGAATTTGTTGGCAGTCAAGTCTGTTCCGGCATGGTCAGTGCCCACAAGGATTACCTTATACTCTTTGCTCACTTCTGTGACCGCAAGACCAATACCAGTAGAGATAATACCAAAAAGAAATTTACACTTTTCATCGGTGATATACCGTTTCGCAACACTGACAGCATATTGGGGGTTCTTGTCATCGGTAATGATTACCTCTAATTTAGCGCCGCCCGGCAACCCCTTTGCATTCACTTCATCCAGTGCAATCTTGATGGCAACCTCTGAGTCCTTGCCATACTGTCCTCCACGGCCTGTCATGGTGTAGAGTGCGCCGATCTTGATTGTTTCGGCACCATAAAGGGCTGTAAGAGGGGCCAATACTGCTAAAATAAGCAATAACGAAATAAGCTTGTGTTTCATAAAAACCTCCTCTATGAATTTTGAAGCAATAAAACCACTTCAATATTAATTAAGCAATTTATATGCCACCGGACATATTTCTGTCAAGCAGTTTAACGACTTAGTAATTAGGCAATGGAATGAACTACCCCGCAGCAAGCTGCGGGGTATCGAATAAGGACGTCATACCCGTGAAAACGGGTATCCAGATACTTGTACCGGATGCTGCTTCGCAAGTGAAGATACCCGCTCCCCGATAGAACCATTCGAGGACAAGCTTTCGCAGGAATGACAAGTTGAAGGAAAACTGTAAGCGATCTAAAAAAACACTTTGATGCAAATATGCATCGTTTTAATTCTAATCTGCATCGGATGGCCTGATATTCAATTTTTTCATCTTGCGGACAATCGTGCTCTGGCTGATTTTCAGGTTTTTCGCAACCTTATGGGTACTCCCGTATTTCTCGATTGCATTCTTGAGAACCCTGTACTCCATGAGGTTCACGATTTCGTTATACGACCTGTTTTCACTATCTATGAGGATGCGTTGCGAATCCACGGCACCCCTCACCTGAAGAGGCAGGTCCTCAACTTCTATCAGGTCGTTCTTGCTGATCAGAAACGCCTGCTCGATAATGTTGGAAAGCTCCCTCACATTACCGGGGAATGGATATAGGATGAGAAGTTGCATTGTCTGAGGACTGAAATGCTTTTTCATGTTGTAACGCTCATTGAGCCGTTCGGTGAAATATTGTATCAGGGGCATTACATCTTCGGTGCGCTCCCTCAATGGCGGGATGACAAAAGAGATCGTGTTAAGACGGAAATATAAATCCTGCCTGAACTTCTTATGTTCGATGAGGGCGGCCATATCCTGGTTCGTGGCAGATATAATCCTTATATTAAGCTTTACTGTTTTCGTGGAGCCAAGCCTCGTCATCTCTTTCTCTTCAATAACGCGCAATAATTTTGACTGGAGTCTCAGGCTCATATCACCTATTTCATCCAGAAAAACCGAGCCCTTATCGGCCACCTCAAGAAGTCCCTTTTTCCCTTTCGTGCTCGCACCGGAAAAGGCGCCGGGGTCGTAACCGAAAAGCTCACTTTCGAAGAGGTCTTCGGGGATGCCGGCACAGTTAATCACGATAAATGGCTGGTCTTTTCTGCTGCTCGATTCATGGATGAGTCTCGTCATGAGCCCCTTACCCACACCGGATTCACCCATTATCAGAATATTTGAATCGAATTGGGCAGCCTTTATTGCCAGTTCCAGAATTTCAAAAATCTTTTTACTCTTTGTTGCAAACCTTATCTTCTGCTGCTGAAGGATCTTGATCTTGTCAAGCTCTGCCAGATAACGGTTCGCTTCAAGCGTCCGCTCATGCAGCTTGTCCTTTAACTCCATAAGTTCAGTTATATCCCTCACATTCGTCACAACAAGGACAATTGCGCCGGTATCTTTATCGAAAACGGGGCTCCCCGTTACAAGTACCTTTTTCCCATTCCTCAATTCCTGCATAATGGTAACCGGCTTCTTCTTTTCAATTACCTCCACACTCACGGAACGATCAATCACACCGGAGGTAACAAGGTCCCGCATGTTTTTTCCGAGCACCTCCTCACGTTTAATGCCGGCTATCCTCTCGTAGGCTTGGTTTATCATAAGGGTATTTGCATCGCCATCTGTGATATAAAGCCCGTCATAGGTATTTTCTATGATAGCTTCGAGGTCTTTTGCAAATTTCTTAATATGTTTTCTGAGTTTTTCCATCCCTCACAATTCCCCTACAAAATCTCCTATGCGTCCGCTCCTTTTCTTAATTCTCCTGCAATTATAGTTAATTTGCAAGTGAAAAAGCTATTACAGAATTACTTATCTCCCCCCCATCCCATTTCGGCCTGCCCTGCCTGCCCTGCTAAACCATGCGAAGTCGGTCTTGGCCAGGGCTACCCCGAAGGGCGTGGCCAGGGATTGTTGATTGCGGATTTCGGAATGGGAAAGAGACAAGCTGAAAGCTGAAGGTGAAAGGTGAAAGGGGCAAGGGGCAAGGACATCGTGAAGCGCAGTCTAGATACTCGATGTTGGATACTGGGCGCTGGATTGCCGTGAACTGTGAACTGTGAACAGCTTTTAATTGCCTCGACCCCTTTCCCCCTCGAACCCTTTTCCCCTACCCTATTCTGATCCTCGGGTCGGCAATGGCATAGAAAAGGTCGGCAAGGAGGTTGCCGAGGAGCGTAAGGAAGGCGCCTATCACGAGGATACCCATGATAGTAGGATAGTCTCTTGACATGACACTCATATAGAAGAGTTGGCCCATGCCGGGAATGGCAAAGATCGTTTCAAAAATGACACTTCCACCGATAAGCCCGGGCACGGAAAAACCAAGTATCGTAATGACAGGTAAAAGGGCATTCCTCAGGGCATGCTTTTTGAGAACCATACTCTCAGGGAGTCCCTTTGCATATGCTGTGGTTATATACTCCTGGCGCAGCACTTCAAGGAGGCCGTTCTTCATGTACCTGGAGATGCCTGCCAGACCACCGAAAGCCGATACACAGACAGGGAGGATGAGGTGTTTCAGCATATCCAGTATCTTCCCGACAGCAGAAAGTTCATCATAATTGAAAGACTTGAGCCCTGATATGGGGAGAAGTTCAAGATAGACCCCGAAGAACATCATGAGCAGCAACGCAAGCCAGAAATACGGCATGGCATACCCTGCAAAAACAAAAGTAGTGAACGCCTTGTCCATAATACTGTCCTTGTAACGGGCACAATAAACCCCGATGGGGATACCGATAAAAAAGATGAGTATCATTGAAAGAAAGTTGATGGAAATCGTTATAGGCAGACGCTCCTTTATTTTATCAATAACAGGCCTGCGGTCCGGTGTGAAAGAGGTGCCAAAATCGAGCTTTACAAAGCGCTTGAGCCACATATAATACTGCGTATAGAGGGGTTTATCGAGTCCGTAAAGGCTCCTGATCTGCTCCCTCATCTGTTTTGTCACCTTAGGATTCATCTCTGCACCAACAACATCAGGTTCGCCGGGGGCAAGATGTATCACTGCAAAAGAGATGAGCGTGATACCGAGCAACATGGGGATCATCAGGATAAGACGCTTAAGGAGATATCGCAACATTCGACTTATACCTCCTCTGCTCTTCCGGTACGTACCATGTAAAGATATTATAGCTGATACCGGCCGGCGCAGGTTCTATCCCTTTAAACCGCTTGTGAATTGCAAGGTTCGCATAAGGGATGAAGAGAAATGTGTACGGCTGTTCTTCGGCAAGGATTTCCTGTATCCGGTCGTAGTATCGTTTCCGCTCATTCTTATCAAAGGTGTGGCGGGCTTTTACGAGCAGCTCATCGACCTCCTTGTTTTCAAATGACATGAAATTAAGTTCTTTGGAACCCTGTTTTGAAGAATGCCAGACATCATAAATGTCCGGATCGGAGCTCGAGATCGTCCAGCCCAGGATAACCGCTTCAAAATTCCTTTTGTCAATGAACTCATTGATGAAGCTCGCCCACTCTACGACTCTGATTTTCACACTGATACCGATATCCTTGAACCTTTGCTGAATCAATTCGGCGCAGCGTATCCGCACGTCATTGCCCTGGTTTACGAGGATCGTAAATTCAAGGGGTTTCCCGTCCTTTGAGAGCATTCCATCCGGGCCTTTCTCAAAACCTGCTTCCTTCAGAAGTACGAGGGCTTTCTCTTTGCTGTATTCGTATTTCTTCACGTTTTTGTTGTAAACCCACATATCCGGTTTATAGGGCCCGGTTGCTTCTATCCCCTGGCCAAGGAGGATACCGTCTATAATTTCCTGCTTGTTGATGGCATGGCTTATGGCCTGGCGCACCCTTTTGTCCTTAAAAAATTGGTGCTTCAGGTTATAGCCAAAATAGACATAGGTGAAGGAGAGGTACTGAAATCTGTTGAATTCCCTCTTGAAGGCCGGATAATTTGTCTGTTTCGTAAACTGGAGAGGCGTCAAAGACATGCTGTCTATGGCGTTGTTCTTTAACTCGAGGAACATGGTGGCGCTGTCAGGGATTACCTTGATCACATGACGGGCAATGAAGGGTTTCCCCTCGAAATGGGTATCGTTTGCAATAAGAACGACCCTGTCCCCGGAAATCCATTCTTTGAACACATAGGGGCCTGTCCCGACAGGCTTTCTGATGAGCGATGATTTTGTAATATCTTTTCCTTCCAGAAGGTGCTTCGGCAACATCGATGTACCCCAGCTTATCAGGCTCGGGGCAAAGGGCTTGTTGTATGTTACCTGAAATGTGTAATCATCGATCACCTTTGCCTCTTTCACTTCCCTGAAGTCGCTTGAATAAGGCGTAGGCGTTTTCGGATCAATAATGACTTTATACGTATACATCACGTCGTGTGCGGTGAACGGCTTGCCATCATGCCATTTGACGCCTTTTTTGAGGTGGAACGTGAAGGTGAGGTTATCTTTTGAAATATCCCAGGATTCGGCAAGATCCCCCACTATATTGAGGTTTTTATCGAGTTTTACAAGACCGTTATAGACGTACCCTGCGATTTCATGGGATGCCGAATCGGATGCAAGAATGGGGATCAGGCATGATGCCTCGCCGATGGACGCAGTAATCATTGTATCGCCATAGGCAGGCTTTCCCGGATCATCGTAAAAACCCTGTTCTTTTTTCGGTCCACAGGTTACCAGAAAGAGCAGGAGAATCAACAAAACAAAGGCTTTCCTTAGTGTCATAACGATAAGGTATTCTAACAGACAAGAAGCAGAAATGTAAACCGCTGAATCCTTGTATGTGCGATTTTTCAAATCACATTCGATCGGTCAGGTCTTCCGGAAGCTTGACAAGTTCGCCAGACCGAATCACCTTTTTGCGTACCAGCTCGATATGTTCTTTCAATGTGTAAAGTTCGCCATAGAAATTGAGTGGTATACTAACTTTATTGGCAGCAGCTTCGATTCGGTCGAGCCTTGCGTAATAATCCACAACATGTTCTGGTTGCAATTGTTGCGTTATTTCTAACTCAAGATATTTCAATTCGCCATACAAACGATAGAGTTTTGATCTGTTTCGCCAGGAATAAAACCAGGGCAGAATTTTCATAAGAGGAAATATAACCACAAGCACCGGAATCAATATCTTGACTATACGGTCCAACAATACGGCAACCCAAAAAGGCAGGTAATCGAGCAAAAAAGGACGGCCCGTTTTATAAAACCTTTCTGCCTGGTCGCTTAAAGGAAAATCCTGCACCTTGGGAGCAGGAAATTCTCCCGCCTTATTTACCCAACCGGCACCCCCGTGAATCTCAGACGCAGCATCGAGGAGAAGATACATCAGGGCCGGGTGTAGCGTGTTACGTACAACAAGATTTGTCGTTGGTGCAACAAGATTGATACCCGATGGCGGCAATCTTTTCGCGATGTTTATTATGCCTTTCGGCAATATCACATGGGACAGGCCGGGGACAAGCCTTGTATATGCTTCTGCCTGGCCTGAATTCATAAGCTTCACATTGTGAGCATTAAGCAGTTCCTGCATAAATAATGTATCCGTTGAGCCGATTGTAATAACAACGTCAATTTGGCCCTCCTTCAGTGCCTTAATCGCAGCCCCATCTGCAATATCCAGTAGGATGGTCGGCAGATCTGCCGCGTTGCCGGCTTTGAGTAAGTCGAGTGATAGTTTCCGTAGACCGCTGCCCTCCGGCCCTATGGCGATCCTCTTTCCTTTGAGCTGTGAAAAATCATCGAGCGTTTCTTTACCCGTATAAAACACCCATAGAGGACTGTACGTTATGCTTCCCAGGGAAAGTAGATTCGGTGCGTCAGTACCGGAACTCGCTCCCCCTTGAACAAATCCGACATCAACTGCTATTGCTTTATCCTTCAGTCGCTTGAAATTTTCCACTGATCCGGAAGAATTGAGTAACTCGAGATGCACATTTGAGCGTGCCAGAATTTCCTTGTAGCGCTCACCGAAAACAGCATACGTACGACCTTCGATTCCGGTAGTCATAACGATAGTGCCAGGAGGTGCAGGCTGGACAACATAATAGGCAATCAGGAAAACGGCAAGAACCACTAATAGCGCAGGGATAATAATTGTGAAAAGTTCACGGATCGAAATGTCACGAAACTTTATTTTTCTCATTTCCAGTAATAACCAGTCCCTATAACCCACCCGAAAGGCTTGAACAGGAGCACATATGACCTCTTGGCCTGGGCCTTTGTCTCTCCCTTCTTCGGGAACCAGTACTCAACATATCCACCACCGGTCGTTCCCGTTGCGAGGAATTCCTTTACATAGAATATCCCCTTCTGGTCCCTGTCCTCGATCCGTTTCCTTCCTTCCGTATCCTTCCGGCCATAGAGAACCACATTGACACCTTCCGTCGTATCCGCCCAGAAATATCCATCGATCCCGTAACGAAGTTCACGGAGAAGGTCAGCACCAAGTTTCCTGGCCTGCTCAAGGGTCATCTCTCCCTTCTGATGTTTCAGAAAAACAGCCTGAAGCATGCTCACCGCTGTTTCTACTTCGCTTTTAATCAGCATATCCTGAGCCGATATGCTCTCCGCTTTGTCAGACTGCGCAAAAGCGGGCAGGCACAAAACCCCTACGCTCAGCACAACCGCGCGCACCGTTTTCAATACTCTTTTCATGCGTCCTCCTTATACTTCAGTGAATAGTGAATAGTCGTTAGTGAATAGTGAAAGACATTTTATCAAGCTCATTGCCATTATTCTTTTGCCATATCTTCACGCTTCACGTAAGGTTTAATCCCGACAGCGGAGGGACATAACGCTTCACGGGTTTCCACGCTTCACAGTATCTATACTCATATATTATACAATATATTGTCTTTTGCAAGGGAAACTTGAATGGATTTTTGCCATTTTATTTGCCATTTTATTTTTTTAATTTTAAGATGACACAGTCAACTTCTATCTTGACAATATGAAAAAGTTTGTGTTATATGCATCTTTGTGTATTAAGGAAATTATATATATCTTGAGGAGGAGGTAAGGTTATGAAAAAAGTTTTAATGTTTGCATTTGTGTTATTAATCAGTATTGCATTTGTCTCCACAGTGTTTGCACAGATAAAGGGTGCACCGGAAGAGAATGCGCCAGTAAGGACTACGCCTGGTAAGGCTGCGAAGCCAGGGACTGCTGATGTAAAGGGTGCAAGGGAAGAGGCAGCACCAGTAAGGACTACGCCTGGTAAGACTGCGAAGCCGGGAACTCCTGATGTAAAGGGTGCGCCGGAAGAGAATGCACCAATGCCGCCTGCAACTGGAAAGGCTGACAAACCTGCAAAACCAAAAAAAGTCAAAAAACCAAAGACAACCACAAAACCAGCGGAAGTTACGGGTGCAGCAGAAGAGAATGCACCGACAAGGACTGCGCCTGGCAAGGCTGCAAAGCCAGGGACTGCTGATGTAAAGGGTGCAAGAGAAGAGGCAGCACCAGTAAGGACTACGCCTGGCAAGACTGCAAAGCCAGGGACTGCTGATGTAAAGGGTGCACCGGAAGAGAATGCGCCAGTAAGAACTACGCCTGGCAAGGCTGCACCGAAATGAACTGCTGATGTAAAAAGGGTACAAAAGAAGAGGCAGCACCAGCACCGTCAAAAAAATAATCAGATAACACATAACAAAAAAGGGGGAGGCAACTCCCCCTTTTTTATTCCTTTATTAGCTCATAGCTCATGATTCTGATTTGAACCAGTATCGAGTATCCAGCATCATGTATTCTTAATTCTTAATTCTAAATTGGTTCTCCCCTTACCACTGTCCTGTCTTTAAGTATTCATCCATCGCTGCAGCGGCTTTTCTGCCAGCACCCATTGCGAGGATGACTGTTGCAGCGCCCGTTACAATGTCACCGCCTGCAAACACGCCTTTCCTGCTGGTCTTGCCTGTTTCTGTATCGGCTTCGATATTGCCGGACTTACGCAGTTTCAGCCCCTCTGTTGTGGATGTCAATATGGGATTGGGGCCCTGTCCGATGGCAACAATAACAACATCTACATCAAGGACAAAATTGGAGCCTTTAATCTCTACCGGTCTTCTCCTGCCTGATGCGTCAGGCTCACCCAGTTCCATTTTGACACACTCTATGCCTTTTACCCATCCGTTCTCGTCACCGATAACCCTGACAGGGGCTGTAAGGAGTCTGAAATCGATATCTTCTTCTTCCGCATGGTGGGCCTCTTCTGCCCTGGCAGGCATTTCTGCACGGGAACGGCGGTATACGAGATAGACATTATCGGCGCCCATTCTCTTTGAAACCCTCGCCCCATCCATTGCCACATTACCGCCACCGATAACGGCTACCTTGTTACCCACCCTGACCGGCGTATCATATTCAGGAAAAAGGTATGCCTTCATCAGGTTTGCACGGGTGAGAAATTCGTTGGCGGAATAAACTCCATTCAGGTTCTCGCCCGGAACATCCATAAAGTAGGGCAACCCTGCACCGGTGCCGACAAATATGGCATCATACCCCTGTGCAAAAAGTTCGTCCACCGTCGTTGTCTGGCCGATAATCGTATCCACTTTTATTTTAGCGCCGAGCTTTCCTACATAGTCCACTTCCCTCTGTACTATCGCTTTCGGGAGACGAAATTCGGGAATTCCGTAAACGAGAACCCCTCCCGCCTTATGGAGCGCCTCAAAGATGGTCACTTCATGGCCTTTTTTCGCAAGCTCTCCGGCCACAGTCAATCCGGCGGGGCCTGCACCGACAACGGCTACTTTCCTGCCCGTCGGTTTTGGAATCGCCGGGGCACGGACATCGCCCTGATTCAACTCATAATCAGCGGCAAAACGCTCAAGGCGGCCTATTGCTATAGGCTGACCTTTTTTACTGAGAACACATTTCTCTTCACACTGTGTTTCCTGGGGGCATACACGGCCACACACAGCCGGCAGACTGTTTGTTTCTTTAATGGTATGGATGGCGCCCATAAAATCGCCTTCTTTAATCTTTTTGATAAACTGAGGAATCTGAACATTCACAGGACACCCTTCCACACATGGCATATTCTTGCAGTTCAGGCAACGCGCAGCTTCACGAAGGGCATTTTCTCTGGCATAACCGAGGGCAACTTCATTAAAGTTCTGCATCCTTACCTTGGGGTTCTGCTCCGGCATGGGTTCGCGAATCTTCGATTTCTTCAGCGCCTTTTCCTTGGCTTCGAGTTTGCATTTGTGGTCCCACATGGCACGGCGTTCTTCCCTGTTATACATCTTTCCGCGGAGTATCAACTCATTAAATTCAACTTTATGGCCGTCAAATTCAGGACCATCGACACAGACAAATTTAGTTTCTCTGCCCACGGTGGCACGGCAGCAACCGCACATACCCGTTCCATCAACCATGATCGTATTAAGGCTTACCACTGTATGTATGTTGTGGGGACGGGTCACTTCCACGACAGCCTTCATCATAATTACCGGACCAATCCCGATAACGAGGTCGATCCTTTTCTTTTCTGCAATGAGCCTTTTCAATACATCGGTAACAAAACCGTGATGACCGTATGTTCCATCGTCTGTGGTCACAAACAATTCACTGCTTATTGCCTTCATCTCCTGTTCAAGGATCAACATCTCTTTTGTACGAGCACCGATAATGTTAATAACCTCATTCCCTTTTTCATAGAGGGCCTTTGCAATGGGATACACCGGGGCAACCCCGACACCACCGCCAACACAGACAATTGTCCCGAACTTTTCGATGTGGCTGGGTTTTCCGAGTGGTCCCACCACATCCAGAATCGTCTGACCCTGCTCAAACTTATCCATTTTCCGTGTTGAAGTTCCCACGACCTGAAAAATAACCGTAACCAGACCTTCTTCCCGGTTGAAATCCGCTATGGTGAGCGGTATTCTTTCTGCATAATCGTCTACCCTCAACACCACAAACTGCCCGGGTTTGGCCTTTTTCGCAATATCGGGCACATAGAGCTTAAAAAGTGTGATTGAAGGTGCTAACTGCCGTTTTTCAACGATTTCATTCATTTTTGGTTCTTTTGCCATGATATCTCCTTTTGTTAAATTTAGGGATTCCGGGATACCGGAATTCATTTATTTTTATCCTGTTTAATCGGCAACATGACCGTAAAGGTGGTGCCTTTACCCGGCTTACTGTCTACTTTTATGTGACCGAAATGTGATTCCACAATCTTTTTAACAATGGATAAACCAAGCCCCGTTCCCGTCACATACCTCGTTTCCGGCCCGCATACCCTGTAAAACTCATCAAATACACAGGGCAGGCTCTCCTCATCAATCCCGATCCCTGTATCAGCCACAGTGATGTTCAAAAAATGGCTATCAGGCTGAGCATTAACCATCACCTTGCCATTTTTCACATTGTATTTAATGGCATTTGAAACGAGATTAGTGAAGAGTTGCTCAATTTCTGCCCTGTCTGCCTCAATAAGAGGGAGCGGCCCCGGGATATTAACCTCGAATCGAATATCCTTTGCTGCCCCCTGGCCTTTCAACAACTCTACGGTGCTGGTAATGATGTCTGAAATATCAAGGAGTTCCTTTTTCCTTGCTACACTTTTCGACTCCAGCCTGCTGTACTGGAGAAGGTCATTTACCAGATCAAGCAGTGAATGCGCCCGTTGTTTTGCACGTTCCATCATCTGCTGGTACATCTTAGGGTCACTCCCTGCCGCACCGGTAAGATACGCAGAAAGATAGCCCTCAATGGCTGAAAGAGGGGCCCGCAATTCATGGGTTACCATGGCGACAAACTGGGATTTGATTTCGTTTATCTCTTTGAGGACCGTAATATCATTTAATGTGCTCACAACGCCGAGGTCTTTGCCTGTTTCATCCCTCACCTTAGAGACATTTACCATTATTGTCTTCTTGCCGGGGGGAGGCAGCACAATCTCTTCAGAGATGGTGGTATACCGGGATGATTCGGGGCTGAAACCTTTGTCAATAATCTTAATAAGATCCTTCTCGGGGATGATTTCGCTTATTTCTTTCCCTGCCTCCGGTTGTCCGCTGAAGTTTAACATCTTTATGGCTGCAGGGTTCCACAATACAAGCTGATGCTCTCTGTTGATAACGAGGATTCCGTCGGCTATAGAACTCACTATCGTATAGAGTTTTGACTTTTCGTTTGCCACTTCGAGGAGTTTCTGGTCCCTCTCCTCCATTAGCCGTCGCGCCTGTTGACTTAATCTGCGTTTTTCCAGACCACGATTTATTACTGCAAGCAACTGGTCCGGGGTAAAGGGTTTGGGGACATAGTCATAAGCGCCATGCCTCATTGCATCAACTGCTGTTTCAATTGTGGCAAAACCCGTTACAACGATCATAATGATTTCTGGATCGAGTTGCCTTACCTGTTCCATCAACTCAATGCCACCCATTACAGGCATCATCAGATCCACAAGCAAAAGGTCATACTGTTTTGCCTTTGCTAATTCAAGACCTTCCTTGCCGTTGCTGCCCACATCTACCGAGTAGCCTTCACTGATAAGAATCCGGCGGCATCCCTCGCGAATGCCCTTCTCGTCATCAACAACTAATATATGTATCGTTTCACTCAATTTAGACCCCCGGTTAAAATTCTAATTGTTCAAGCCGATTGAGCCGTTTAAACCGTTTAAACCGTTTTATTCTTGGCCAATAATTCGTTAATCCGTTTTATCAGTTCTTCCGGCGAAAGTGGCTTATTTGCAAAAGAATCCGTCTTCATCCAGTAACCATCGAGATCCTGATTAAAATCCATACCGGTTTCACCCAGCACTGCAGTAAGCATCAAAATCGGTATGTCCCTGTAAACCGGGTCTGACTTCAACGCCTTCGCAACACCAAAACCCGTATCATGCTTTTCCATCATAAGGTCAAGGACAATCAATTCCGGCTGCTCAAATTTGACCTTGTCCATTACCTCCCGGCCTGCAAATGCAACAGCCACCTCGAATCCGCTGTTTTCGAGGACTGCTTTGTTAAGGTCGATAAAATCTACATCGTTGTCAACAAGTAAGATTTTAGTTTTTTTGCCCATAGTTCCTTCTCCCTGTGATTTTATTTTGAAACGATAATCTGTTTAGATTTGTTTCTTCCTTTGCCCCTTCGTCATCGGTAGAGATTGGTAAAGAAATAGTAAAAGTACTTCCTTTGCCCAACTCTGAGTTTACGTCAATCTTGCCGCCATGACGTTCGACAATACCATATGAGATTGCAAGTCCGAGACCCGTCCCTTTCTCCTTTGTCGTAAAAAATGGGGAAAAGAGTTTGCCCATAATCTCTGGAGGAATACCGGGGCCAGTATCCTGGATCTTCACTTTAATCTGTTTTTTATCAATTATTGTGCTGATTGTCAATTTTCCATTTCCCTCCATGGCTTGTGCTGCATTTAAGATAATATTGAGAAAAACCTGTTTCAGTTTCGTTTCGTCAGCAATGATGGTTGGCATATCCTGGGCAAAGGATTTTTCCATTTTAATATTGTGAAACAGCGATTGATTTACTATAAGGCCAAGCACATCTTCGAGCAAATCGTTCACGTTCATCTGGCCCTGACTAAGTTTTGTCTCACGGGCAAAGCTTAAAAGACCCTGAACGATGTCCTTAGCCCTGTTTGCTTCGCTGATAATCAATTCAACATCTTCTCTCCTGGGGTCCTCTTTATCGAGACCCTTCATCAGAAGGTGGGCATATATCATTATTGTTCCAAGAGGGTTATTAATCTCATGGGCAACGCCTGCAGAGAGTTGGCCAAGAGATGCAAGCTTTTCCGTCCGGACAAGGTGCGCCTGTGCCTGCTCAAGTTCCTGGTGTGAAACTTGTAACTGACTATGCGATTTTTTCAATTGCTGGTAGATTTTTTTGCTCTGCTCAAGCAGATAGGGAAGGCAGTATTCAGCCTCTGCTATTCCCTGAGCAACGGCAATAGCCTTATCCCTGCATGTGGGATAACCACAGGCACGGCAATCCATATTGTGGTTCGGAGGAAGCTTATCAATTCTTTTAAGTATCGTTCTTATCTCTTCTTCAGTAGGAACAGGGAGCTTTTCCTCCATATTGGAAAAGTCACGGCGCAGATCAACATGTTCAAAACGGTCAAGCTCAGCAATGACACTCGAAACGTCCTGGCGGTTCATTTCATCTTTGGCATAGCGGACTACAAGCTGCCTGCGGCCGAGGACAGACAATTCACGGTCTGCAAAAGGACCGTCTACACAGCCGAAACAATAAACAAAATCGAGAAACTTGGGCTGTATGTGTCCTGATGCCAACTGGTTGAGCGCCCCTATAACCCTTTTGTGCCCATACGTTACACTGATCTCATCTATCAATATATCAAAGAGTGCACCGGTGCTCCGGTATAACCCGCCTATGACGGATATAACCCTTCCAAGAAATGGTTTAGGACCGTCAAAATCCGTCTCAGCAAGCTCAGCGCTGCGTATTCCTCCGGCATCAAGCAATTGCCGCACGTCGCGGAATGTAATCACATCATCGATAGCACCTGCAACTTCAGGGGCCACCATCTCTCTCATGTGCGCCAAGCAAGGTGTTATATAGATGACCTTCCAGTCCGGGCCCTTTATTTCACGGGCAATCCTTCCGATAGCAATCATCGGTGATACAATGGGCGCAATATTCGGAATAAGCTGGGGGAGGTATTTCTGTATGTAAGTAACAATAACCGGGCAGAACGATGATATTAAGGGTCTGTCAATACTGTCGGTGAGGAGCTTTCTATATGCCTGACTTATGAGCTCAGCACCAAAGGCCCCTTCCCATACCTCAGTAAATCCTGCATTTTTCAAGGCCGTTACTAACTGTCTGGGGGTTCCGACATCGAGAGCCGCCGGGAAGGCTGGATCAAGGCAGGCTATGGTTTTTTCGTTTGTTGCCAGAAGCCCTCTTACCCTGCCAAGGGCACTTTGATAATCGAGGGCTTGTTGTGGGCAGGATGTGATGCAACTTCCACAGAGGATGCAACGCTCAGGGAGGATTTCTATGCTGTCTTTCCCCAGCTTGATAGCCTTTGCAGGACATATCTGGATACAATAAGAACATTTCCTGCACTTATTGCTGTTGACAGTAATTTCCCGGGAGTCCCCGTGAGGAGAATACACGCTTTCTTTTTCTACCTTTGCCCGTTCCATGTAAATTCAAATAACCTATGAGATATTGTTATGTTAAACGAATAAAGACCTTTTGTCAACAGCACCTGTGTATTGATAATTTATGCTTGTGATAATATGTACAAAAGGTGGTTTATTGTCAAGATAAAAGACAATGAACTGAGAAAGTTCATAGCCAATGCTGTTTCTTTTGTTTATACTGTTTCTTTAGTTTCTTTTGTTCTATAACAAGACAAACAATAGAAACCAGAGAAACCAAAGAAACCAAAGAAACTATGTTTTGTCTGGTATACAGCACCATGTAATCCTAATTATCAATTCTACATTCTTAATTCTAAATTGGTTCTCCCTTACCACTTCCCAGTTTCCAGGTATTCGTGGATTGAGCGGGCTGCCTTTCTCCCTGCACCCATGGCAAGGATAACCGTAGCTGCACCGGTCACAATATCTCCGCCTGCCCAGACACGCTCTTTAGTAGTCTTTCCTGTCTCCTGATCGGCTACAATCGTTCCGTGGCGTGTTGTCTGGATACCGGGTGTAGTGGACGGTACCAGTGGGTTCGGGCTATTTCCGATGGCGCAGACTACCGCATCCATCTCCATACGAAAATTCGAATTCGGTATCTCAATGGGCCGCCTCCTTCCTGATGCGTCAGGTTCTCCCAGTTCCATTTTGAGACACTCAATCTCTTTGAGCCAGCCGTTTTCATCACCGATGTATTTAACCGGCAGGGTGAGCATGTTGAAGATTACACCCTCTTCCTCGGCGTTCTCACTCTCTTCAAGCCTGGCAGGCAGTTCTGCATGAGACCGCCTGTAAATAATCCTTGACTCATCTGCACCCATGCGGAGCGCTGTCCGTGCAGAGTCCATGGCAACATTGCCGCCCCCGACAACAGCCACCCTGATATGCCTCTTTACCGGGGTGGATGACATGGGAAACTGGTATCCCCTCATGAGGTTCATACGGGTAAGGTACTCATTTGCCGAATAGACACCATTCAAATTCTCCCCCGGTATATCCATAAACCATGGAAGTCCCGCACCTGTGCCGACAAACACGGCATCAAATTCCTTCAATAATTCGTCTATCGAACGCGTCTTGCCGACAACATAGTCTGTTATCACCTTTGCGCCCAGTTGCCTTATATAGTCAACTTCTCTGGCAACGATCGCCTTGGGAAGACGAAATTCGGGAATTCCGTAAACGAGAACCCCTCCAGCCTTATGGAGCGCCTCGAATATGGTCACTTCATGACCGAGAAGTATCAGGTCACCTGCTACGGTGACCCCTGCAGGGCCGGAACCGACAATAGCAATCTTTTTACCGGTGGGCTTTGCCTTGGTGGGTATATCAACCTTCCCCTGCTTTGCTTCCCAGTCGGCAAGGAACCTCTCTAGTCTTCCGATGGCTACCTCTCCCTTTTTGTTCGCAAGGATACACTGCGATTCGCACTGTGCCTCCTGAGGGCAGACCCTCCCACAGACAGCGGGGAGACAGTTCTTCTCTTTAAGCTTCTTAATCCCTGATGAAAATGCTCCTTTCACAATGCAGGAAATAAAATCAGGAATATCGATCTCCACGGGACAGCCCGTTTTACACTTCGGCTTCTTGCATTGCAGGCACCGCTTTGCTTCTTTAACGGCAATTTCCTCCGTGTAGCCGAGGGCCACTTCGTTGAAATTATGACGCCGAATTTCAGGAGACTGTCTCGGCATATCATTACGGTTCAAATCGATTTTTGATGTTTTTTCAGTTTTTTCAGGATTCATGTTTGACACTTCCCCTCTTTATGGACTGCCTGTTTTGGTTCACTGCGCCTGAAAAAGAGCACTTCTTCCTCGAGATAAGCCTTTCTGCGAGAGAGAAATTCCTTCCAATCCACTTCATGACCGCTAAATTCAGGACCATCGACACATGCAAACTTCATCTTCCCGTTTATTGTGACACGACAGACGCCGCACATCCCTGTACCATCAATCATTATAGGGTTAAGATTCACAACCGTCGGGATGCCAGGGTCCCTTGTCATCTCCGATGTGCGGGCCATGAGAAAGGTACACCCGTTTACGATGACCCTGTCGGGAGGGTTGGGCAGACCGTTGATGATGTCCGGCAGACAGCTTATGTGCCCCTTCAAACCAAGGCTTCCATCCCGCGTAACATTGAAAATCTTATCCGCCAATTTGATATATTTATCAACCCAGTAAATAAGATAATTGCTCCTGGCCTCGAAGACCATGATGACCCTGTTCCCGGCCTTTTTCAGCGCCTTTACAACAGGATAGAGGCTTCCGATGCCGTAGCAACCCCCAACACACATGACCGTGCCAAAGTTACCTATCTCTGTTTCATTTCCCAGCGGGCCAACGCATGTTGCCACAGAATCCCCCGCAGCAAGGCAGGCAAGGGCGCCCGTTGATGCACCCACCTCCATAAAGATAATGGTAACCGTGCCCTTTTCTTCGTCCCAGTCTGCAACAGACAAGGGGATACGCTCACCCTCATCGTTTGCCCGGACAATGACAAACTGCCCCGGTTTCACCTTGGAAGCTATATCAGGCGCCTCAAGGGTGAGAAGGTGCATATTGGGAACAATCATTTTACGTTCAATAATCTTGTTCATCTTACCCTCCCTTTAACTCTATGACCTTTATTCCCGATACAACCTCACCGAGGGGTATGCCCCTGTAACTACTTTTCCACGCTGCAGGTTTTCCTTTCCCGTGGGTCTTGACATTGCCTTTTACCTCAATTTCCTTGAATTCAATCCGCTTTTTCACGGCGGGGAACCCTTTTATTATTTTTTTAATCTCCCCCTGGATTGAAGACACATCATTGAACTTCATCTTTCCCTTGCCCATCTTTTCGGCAATGCTCTTCAATATCCACCAGTCAGGCTTTGAATCCATGTACGGCGCCACCGCCTCTTTCACCTGCAAAACCCTTCCTTCAGCGCTGATAACCGTCCCCGATGCCTCGGTGAAAAGGCTCACCGGGAGTATTAAATCAGGTTGACGGGAACATTGCGGAGGCAGTGCGTTCTGGTAAATGAGGAACTCGCATTCAGGAAGGGAATCAAAAGAAGCATCGCCAATAAGGTAGATGAGTTTCCGTTTTTTCCTGAGGTCAATATGTATCAGTTCAGCCTTGAGAACTACGGCCTTGTCTGCTGAAGCCTCTTTAATCATTTCGCCCGGTTTAATGCCCGGACAGGCGCCCATTGCAAACATCCCTGCGAGGTTTGTATATTGATGTGCAACAACAACCTTCCATGAGTACTCGTTTTTCATTCTTTCAATGCTTCTCAGAATCTTTCCCCTGTCAGGTGAATCGATGATCCCTGGTCCCACAATCAGCACATTATGTGATGAACAGGAGAATGTTTCGCATGTCTTATTAAGGTCACTCCCCCACATCTCCACAAGGTCGGCAAAACGTTTCTCCGCCTTACCTTTTGACATGCGGCTCATCGTAAGGTCTAACACATCGGCCCATCTCGATGAATTTACAACAAAGGCTATCTTCGAGAGAAGATCGAGGTTGGATTCAAAGGAATTGAGACTCATTAGAGAGGCTCCTGCCTGGGCGGCCTGTTTGGCCTTTACCCCGATGGGGGAATAGCCATAGGTAGAATCAAAGCCAACGGCCAGGATGCCCTGCGCCTTTTCAATTGTTTCAAAGGGCTCAGAGGCAAGGGCCAGATTTATGAAAGATGCAGCATCTCCATCAAGGTCAAAGATAAAGGATGATGCCACTTCTTCAGAGCCTGTGACCTGCCTTATAAACTGCTGCGCTACAAAAAGATCCTCAGTCAGGAGTTGCGGTGAAACAACAATCAGGCAATCATCGGGTTTCAGACCGGATAATTTCCCGGCAGCTTTTGCGATAGCCTCTTCCCAGGATATATCGTTGTATCCTGCTGGTGTCATTTCTTTGGGTGTGCCATAGCGGAGCGGACTGTGAACATATTCAGTGATTCCAAACCTCCCTTTTACACAGATAATACCGTGCTCCACTGCCGAATCGTAATCCGGCAGGGCATCTATGACATCGGTTTTCGTCGTCTGGAGGATTAGCCTGCACCCTGCAGAGCAATAATTACAGGTCGTTGCGACCTGTCCTTCCGGCCTCCCGTACCATTTGCTTACCTTTACGCTTAAAGCCCCTGTGGGGCATGCCGTAACGCAGGCACCGCAGAACTCGCACCCGGCATCAATATGGGAGCGATCAAAGGCAGGGCCTATGGTGGTCACCCTTCCGCGCTGCTTGAAGCTCAATGTGCCGTTGAGGCGTACATTGTTGCAGACACGGACACAACGCCCGCACAGGATGCAGAGGTTATAATCACGGTCATAGAAGGGGTCATATTTTTCAACAGGAAAATTCCGGTAATAGACAGGATATGAAGTCTCCGTCAAACCAATATTCTCTGCAATCTGCTGAAGTTCGCAGCGATGGTCGTTGGGACAGTATCGGCACCCTGTCGTTGCACCCACTTTGCGTATTGTCCCCATATACTGTTTACATTCATCCTGTTCGGTACAGAAGAGACAGCTTGCCGGGTGTTCGCTCAGGAGCAGTTTGAGCACCTCCTGCCGCAGACCCTTCACTTCAGCGGTGTCAGTACGTATAACCATCCCCTCTTCAACAGGTGTGGTACATGATGTGGGGAAGCCCCTTAAACCGTCCACCTCTACCACACAAAGACGGCATGCGCCGTAGGAAGACAAATGTTCCATGGCACACAAAGAGGGAATATAGATCTGATATTCCCGTGCGGCCTGCAATATGGTCTGATTCGGCCGGGCATCTATCGTTTTGTTGTCGATTGTGATTTGGATTGTCTTTTCTTTTGTCATGATCTCTTCCCCGCAGTCCTAATAACGATAGCGTCGCCGGCAATGGCTTCAAAACGGCAGACTTCATAGCATGAACGGCACTTGATACATTTTGTCTTATCAAGGTTGTGCGGCTCTGATCTCGGTCCCGATATTGCCCCTGTGGGACAAGCCTTCACACAGGATTGACACCCTGTGCATTTCTCCTTTATCACACGATACTCGATAAGGTCTTTACAGACAACAGCCCTGCATAGGCCATCCTTGATGTGTTCCAGATATTCATTCCTGAAATACCTGAGCGTCGTAAGAACCGGATTAGGGGCTGTCTGACCAAGGCCACAGAGCGAACCTTTCTTGATCGTATCGCCCAGTGTCCTTAATGTTAGCAGATCTTCAGGAACACCTTCACCGTGGGTTATTCTCTCCAATATCTCCACCATATGCCGCGTCCCCACACGGCACGGTATGCACTTACCACAGGATTCCTTCTGTGTAAAATCGAGGAAATATTTTGCTACATCAACAACACAGGTATCTTCATCCATGATGATGAGGCCGCCGGAACCCATAATCGAGCCTGCCGATGCAAGCGATTCATAGTCTACGGCAAGATCGAGAAATTCTTCAGACAGGCATCCACCTGAAGGCCCTCCTGTCTGTATGGCCTTGAAAGGTTTCTGTACCCCTCCGCCGATATCAAATATGATCTCCCTCAACGTTGTGCCGAGCTGGACTTCAATAAGACCGGTACGGCGTATCTTTCCGACTAATGAGAATGTCTTGGTCCCCCTGTTTCCTTCCTTGCCGAATTTGTTGTACCACTCGGCACCGTTCCGCAGGATGTTGGGGAGCGTTCCGAGCGTCTCCACATTGTTGATGATTGTAGGGCATCCGAAAAGACCCGATATGGCCGGGAACGGCGGACGTGAACGGGGCATGCCCCTCTTGCCTTCAATGGATGCGATAAGGGCTGTCTCTTCGCCACATACAAAGGCGCCTGCCCCCTCTTTTATCGTTATATCAAAATTGAACGTTGACCCGAGAATATTCTTCCCGAAGAGTCCGTATTCCTTCATCTGCTTTATGGCAGTTCTCAGTCTCTCTATGGCAAGGGGATATTCGGCCCTGATGTAAACAATACCTTTGCTTGCCCCTATGGCATATCCGGCAATCATCATGCCTTCAAGCACCGCATGGGTGTCAGACTCAATGAGTGACCTGTTCATGAACGCACCGGGGTCACCTTCGTCGGCATTACATATCAGATATTTCTGCTCTCCGGGTGTATTCCTGCAGACAGTCCATTTTTTAAAGGTCGGAAATCCGGCGCCTCCCCTGCCCCGGATGCCAGCCTGGCGGACAACACCTATGACATCCTCGGGGGACATCTGCAAGGCATTCATCAAACCCTGATAGCCTTCCATGGCAAGGTACTGGTCAATATCCTCAGGGTCAATAAGACCGCAGTTTCTGAGTACGATCCTCACCTGGGGTTTCAACATGGGGAGTTCATAAAATGGAGGTATGCCGTTGAAGTCACTGTTCCCGAAGTTACCAATCGCAGCCTTTATGAAAGGAACCCCTTCGAGCAATTGAGATTTCAAGATGTTATTGAGCGTTCTGACATTCACGTTGGAGTAGCTCACCCTCGGTTGTCCCGGCATCTTGATATCCACAAGGGGCTCAAGGTAGCAGGGGCCTATACACCCGACCTGAATCACCTTTGCAGAAATGTTATTTTCTTTTATGAACTTTTCAGTCTCCGCTATCAGCTCAAGCGCCCCGGCAGCCCTCCCGCAGGATGCAGCGCCAATATAGACGATGGGCTCTTTATTATTCTCTATCCCTTCCCATTTCTTCTTTGCCGATGTGATTTTCTTTTTTAGTTTATTCATATTGTTTTAATAGCTCCGATAATTTGTTTACGGTCATTCTGCTGTATATATCGGCATCAATTTGAACAACAGGAGATAATGCGCAGCATCCAAGACATGCAACCCGCTCCAGGTCGAACCGTCTATCCGGGGTGGTTTCCCCGCAACTTATCCCCAATTCACGCTCCAGCATTTCAAGCAAAGTGGCGCCCCCTCTCACATGGCAGGCCGTTCCGAGACATGCCTTTACGGAATGGCGCCCCGGAGCTGTAAAACGGAACTGGGCATAAAAGGAGGAGACACCAAAGATCTGGTTTTCAGAAATACGGAGGTATCTGGAGATGTGTTTTACTGATTCAGGAGTGATGTAGCCAAATTCCCTCTGAACATTCTGAAGAATCGGTATGAGTTGATCCGGCTTACGTTGATACTTCTCGAAGATCACTTCAATAACTTCGGGCATAAAATTCCCCCTGACATCACGCTATACGCGTATATTTTGATACTGCAAACTTTGATTTTTTCTGAAGAGAAAATGGGGGGAATTCTGATAGATTACACAAAAAAAATAATTCTCCTCGCTTCTTTCATAATCCCCTTGTATACAATTTTTAGGCAAAAGATAAAGTTTTGTCAAGCATAATTTTTAAAAAATTGTAATCGCCCGGTCACAATCCTGAATACTTGATGTTGGTTCAAGGCAGCATCCGGATAAATTATTATCTGTAAAAAATCCCCCCTGCAAAGCTCACTGATGATTGGCCATCAGTCCACTGTTTATAACTTACAATCCGGCAAAGGGAGTCATTCAGCAGCCTCAACTGGAAATAAATGGGCGTTAAGCCGCATATCCTTCTCCTGTCTTTCTCGTTTTGTATCGTTTTGATAAAGGTATCAGCGTCAATGTTTTTTATGTCTTCAAGGATTTCTTCGTCTTTTGACTTCGATTCGCTGAGCGTGAATGAATTGAGTGGAAACGTATCGCCAAACTGGGCGCCAATATGTGCAAGATCAGCGCCTGATATGATAATATAAGGTTTTCCATGCTGAGCAAGCATATCTTTAAAGTTCCCGATAATATCTTCAATTTCCTGATCCGGTAAATCTTTTTCGCCGGCAATATATTCATGCATTGAACCTGTAAGGATAGGGAGAATCTCAATGTCTTTCTGCATAACAAATTGCAGGAGAGGCAACTGTAATTCTATGGAGTGCTCATTTCTGTGGGGCCATTCATCGATGTATTGTCGCAGGATTGTGTTTTCTTTTATACGTCGGATCAAATCTCTTGAGCCGGGAATCACATCAAGAGGTGTTGAAAAATCTTTAGCAGATATGCTCCATATTTTTTCCATGGGGTGGTGACAGGTGCCCAGTATGACTATGAGGGTCTTATCCGTATTTTTTAAATACCCGTAAGTTTCCTGATACACTTCCATTCCCCTTGCGTAATCAATATGGGGGGCAAGAATGCCGGTGATATTGACTGACGACTCCACGATTTTCTTGAACATTTCATCGAGAAACGCAAGAAATTCCATTTTATTTGATGCATAACCCTTACCCGCCAGGCATGCCTTTCTTACAGGTTCATTTCCATATTCTTCTCTTAACTGTATGAGGTGGTTTTTGAAGTTGTCGTTGTATAAAAGATAATGTGCATCCAATGTTTCCATAAAGTTCTGGATATGTTCAATATAAATGAGGTTTCCGAGTGTCCTCATATATTCTGCCTGAATATCTCTCAATGACCTTGTCCCGTCCATTAAAGAAAGAAGAAACAAAGCGTCCTTCGACACAACAAGAGAGTTTTCCATAATCCCCTCAGTGTCCCTGAGCAATATCATTTCCCTGCCTTCCTGTCTTATGGGTAATGCCTCGATATACCGTATCCTGGGGTAATCCATGACAATGTATATAACATAAAAGGGTTCAGGGTAAAAGGGTTCAAGGGGTCAAACTGAGCAAAAACACTTTCTGCGAATGCTGAAAACTGTTGACAATATGCACATGAAATATAACAATGAAGAAAAAGGAGGGGCATATGAAAAAGTTGCATTACGCATGGGTTATTGCATTTACGGGGGCACTTGTTACAATCCTTGCCCATGGCTTCGGGAGGATGTCATATTCTGTAATATTGCCATCTATGAAGGACGGCCTGACGCTGAGTTATACACAGTTAGGCTCTATTGCAACGGGTAACTTTATAGGGTATCTCTGCCTCGCCATCATCGGAGGGTTTCTTGCAGCCCGTTTCGGGGTAAGGAGGGTTGTCTTCATATCTCTTCTTGTAATAGGTGTAAGCCTTTTCCTTACAGGGTTTTCAAATTCTTTCATTTACGCATTTTTTATGAGACTCATCACAGGAACAGGAAACGGAGGGAGTTATGTTCCCATTATGGCGCTTCCTGCTGCCTGGTTTGTTATGAAAAGAAGAGGTCTTGCAACGGGCATAGTTTCTGGTGGTATAGGAGCCGGACTCTTTTTTTCAGGGATCGTTCTCCCGCCTGTCATATCGGCCTTCGGGAAGGAAGGGTGGAGATATGCATGGTTCTTGCTGGGAATTACTGTATTTATTCTTGCATTCGTCTGCTATGCGTTTTTAAGAAATAACCCGAAAGAAAAAGGCCTGTCTATTTATGGTGGAGAAGAGGAACAAAAAGGCGGACCAAAGGTCACCCTGTTTTCTGCATTCAAGGATGTAGTGGTAGAACCGGAGATATGGAAGCTTGGTTGTGTGTATTTCATGTACGGGTTTTCCTATATCATTTACCTCACATTTTTTGTCGCATACCTTACGAAAGAAATGGGCGTAGCTCCTGTTGCCGCAGGAAGGATATTTGCTGTGCTCGGCGTTTTCAGTATCTTTTGCGGCGTTATTTATGGCTGGATATCAGATGTGCTCGGCAGGAGATACGGCTCCATGATCGCATATCTCACCCTCACGCTCTCATACATCGTCTTTGCCTTCTGGAATGATTATACAGGTTTTTATATTTCTGCAGTGGTATTTGGCATTGCTGCTTTTTCAATACCCACAATTATGGCAGCAGCCTCTGGTGATGCGGTAGGCGGCAGACTGGCACCGGCAGGCCTCGGTTTTATCACCCTCTTTTTCGGCATAGGACAGGCGTTGGGACCTGCAATAGGCGGATATATAAAGGATGCGACGGGTACTTTCACAAATGCCTTTATCCTGTCTGCAATAGTCTCCTTCGCAGGCGCACTGGGCTCTCTGATTCTGAGGAAAAAGACATAGTTTTTTTCAATAAAAGAAAATTATCCACAATGCATCCGGTTAATGTTATAATAAGAGATTATGACAATGCAGACAGTGAGGATTAAACAAACGGGGGAGCTATCATGAGTAACTTTTTTCTCGGTATCATTGCCCTTTCAGCCATTGCCTTGGTTTGTGCATTGATATATGTCCTGATGGAGCTGAAAGAAACGATAAAATCTTTAAGGCAGTTTATCAAAACCTCGGACGACACCTTGAAACCTACGCTTGAAGAACTCCAGCAGACATTGATAAGTGTGAGACGGGTCACTGATAACGTTGGTATTGTCACGGATGATGTGAAGACACTATCGGGTTCCGTAAGGGAAGTCGTTCAGAATGTACAACAGGTCAGCAGGTCGATAAATGATATGACAACAACCTGCACCCTTCACACATCCGGTTTGAGGGCCGGCATAAAGGCTGCTTCGTCAGTATTATTGAAAGGGTTTTTAACAAAAAAAATAAGAAATTAAGAAAAAGGAGGCAACTATGGGACAGGAAGAAAGCAGCTGCAACAGCGGTTCAATACTTCTTGCATTTTTACTCGGAGGAGTGGTTGGTGCAGGGGTCGCATTATTAATGGCACCAAAACCGGGGCAGGAAACAAGGGAACAGATCAAAAAATTAGCCGATGAAGCAAAAGAGAAGGCAGAGGCTTATATTGAAGATGTGAAAAGCAAGGCAGCCACTGTAGTGGAAAAAGGCAAAGAACTGCTTGAAAAGGAAAAAACTGTCATATCTGCTGCAATCGACGCAGGCAAAGAGGCATACGAAAAAGAAAAGGGATAAACCCCGAGGCGCCTTGCAGGCAGATACAACATAATTAGCTGTAGAATAGTTTTATATCAGGATTAAAGGGAATATATATAACTACAAACAGATTTTATATCATTGCGCTTTTTTTCCTTGTTTTGCTTCTGGGGTATTTAAGTTATCAGATCTTAAAGCCTTTTATATCCTCGATTGCATGGGCTATTGTGCTTTCAATAGTTTTTTATCCGGTTTATGCCTTTCTTCTTAAATACCTTAAGTGGCAACCTATATCATCGCTTGCAACACTTCTACTGATAATGCTTGTTATATTCGGGCCATTTTCATATTTATCGTACTTGCTCACCCAGGAGATAAACTCTTTAATAGAACATGCAAAAAGTGGGCAGCTTGATACTGTTGAGAAATTATTCAAGCACCCTGTTATCAGCAATATCCTCGACAAGATATCGTTTTTTTTCAATATGAGCAACGCAGAGCTTCAAAAGACCGTTGCACACAACATCTCTCAATTGGGTAATGAATCTGTGGGGATTATAAAAAGCGGTCTGGGAAATGTTGCTTCTGCTGCATTGAATTTTATCTTTATGCTCTTTTCAATCTTTTTCTTCCTCGAAGATGGCCAGAAATTTCTCGATAGATTGAGCGGCTACATGCCCTTTGGAAAAAAAGAGCGGGATAGACTCATCAAGCAGGTAAAAGATATTGTTATATCAACCATTTACGGTGGGGTTACCGTTGCGATTGTTCAAGGGGCCATCGGAGGTATCGTCTTTTCTATCCTCGGCATCCCTTCTCCGGTTTTATGGGGGCTTGCAATGTTCATCACTTCTTTTGTCCCCATGCTCGGGACATTTATAATATGGGGGCCGGCTACAGGTTACCTCTTCTTGAATGGTAATTATATCAAGGCTGTTATCCTGATTCTCATCGGCATATTTGTCATCAGTATGGTGGACAATATCTTAAGGCCGCTCATCATTAAAGGTAAAATGAAAATGCCTATCCTCGCTATTTTTTTCAGTATTCTCGGAGGGATAAAGCTTTTTGGCTTAATAGGTTTCATCATGGGTCCCCTCGTACTCGCCCTCTTTGTTTCGGTTGTTGAAATCTGGCGGTATACGGAGGAGGAGCGGGCGGCAAAATCATGAAAACCTCTATGCACGCTACATAATAACTGGAGTTTCCTGACTTTTCTTGTTCGATATGGTCGGAACGCTCTTGTTGCTCACCGTGTTCGCAATTAAACCCTACCCTCCCTGCTCTACGCTCTATGCCTGTCCTCGCGTAGCGGGGGCTCTACGCTCATCCTTCCATGGATCAGGCGAAAGGGGATATTGGCATTCATTTAGGCCTGCCCCGTTGAATGCACTTCGTTTTTATATTCAACAGGGCGAAACACCCTGATAAAAACTATGATGTGGATGAGGTTATGAGTGAGTTGGTGGTCTATGAGCGGAGACCCGGAGACCAACTTGGGGAAATCCGTGCAACAGTTGCACAGATTGCAGAAATAGCCGGAAAGACAGTAAGGACGCTGTATAACGGACTTTCACTTTTAAAACTTTCTGATGAGATTCAGGCAGCAATTCGGGCAGAAAATCTTCCCGTTTCCCAGGGATATCTCTTCGCTGCAAATCTTGATTGCCCCGATCTTAGAAACAGTTTATAGCTGATAGTTGATAGTAAATGAAAGACCTTCTTTTAACATGGATAACATCGGATATATACGGATGAGAACCATAAAGAGCTACTGACCTGAATCGTGATACTTCATCGATTCAGGTCAGACGCATCATCCCCTTCGGGGATATTGTGTGTTCATTTTTATGCGAAGCATGAGCATGGAACAGGGATTGCTGGTGTATCACAATTCCTGTTCCCCAATCTTACATCCGCTCTTATCCGCCTTTATCCATGTTACACAAAAGATTATCTGTGGCTTGAAGAGTTGTGGACTTTCCTGGCTTTAGTGGAACTGCGTATACCTATTGCCCCGGAACCTGCCCCGGAGAAGAAAAAGCCTCCTCGGGTGTGAAAAAGGCAGTGAATAGTGAATAGCAGATAGTGAATAGTTAAAAAGGCAGAAAATATGAAATGCTGTGAATGGTAAATAGCTTTTTGACTAACGACTATTCACTAACGACTATTCACTGCAGTTAAGATACGAGGAACGAGATACGGCATTATCGTGAATGGTGAACAATATTCGAAATCGGCAATCCTAAATGGGATGGGGGAAGGCAACATCGTTGACCAGTTCTCCCTGTACTAAATAAATCAGCCCATAATTGGGCGTACTTGCTTTCAAATACTTATCTACACATCGGGTCTCTGTTTGGATTTATTGAATACCATTTATAAGGTGCACTTCTCATAGTCTCAGAAAGCGCCTGTTTATTGTGGTAAAAATTTTCCGATCTAACTCCTGCACATTCCTTCCCGATCATTCCCTGTACAGGTCACAACGAGAGCGTCTCACCGGAACGCGCACAAGAGGCAGGGATCAAAGCCTTCCTTATGAAGCCTCTTGCCAAACAGGAACTGGCACAGGCGATCCGCCGAGTAATGGCCACTTGATTAGTTCATGGTAAAGCATGTATAATAGTATTAAACTAAATGAATCCAAGACCCCGCATACAAGTCTTTGCGCTTGTCCTCCTCTTCTGTCTTTTATCCTGCGTCCATTATCCCTCATCATTCGACGAGGCAGATTGGAGGCAAAGCGTTGAAGAGGAAGAGCCGGCCGGCCTTTACGGGTCGCACTTCCACGAAGGGAGGTATTTTAATCCATGGATGGATCGGGCACAAGGCGGCCTTATAAGGTTTCTCAAGATGTCCGTCTCGGAACGCACGCGATATACTCAGGAAGAGAAGGACTTCAAACCCGGTTTTATCCCCGGTCTCAAAGAGCGGATAAAGGCGACGCCTTCCGGCGACTTCATCGCCTGGATCGGCCACTCGACGTTTCTCATACGCCTTCGGGGCATCTATATTCTCACGGACCCCATTTTCTCCGAGAGGGCATTGCTCCCCAAACGTGTGACGCCTCCCGCCCTCACCGCAGAGGAAGTGAACGAGATTGCCCCTGAGGTGAATGTGCTCATTTCGCACAATCATTACGACCACCTGGACGCCCCGAGTATCAAGGCCCTTTCGGATGCTTCAAAAGTCATTGTCCCTATGGGTCTCAAACCATACGTGGAAGAAATGGACAAAAGTCATGTGGAAGAAATGGATTGGTGGCAGCGCGCCGACTTAGGGCACGGCGTTACGATTGTCTGTCTCCCTGCCCAGCATTGGTCGAGACGGCTGACTCAAGGCACCAACAGGACTCTCTGGGTAAGCTATATGATTCTGACGCCTGAAGTGACAATCTACTTTGGAGGTGATAGCGGATACTTCGCAGGCTACAAAGAATATGGAAGGGTGTTCCCCCGCATCACCTATGCCATTCTTCCCACCACGGCCCTTAATCCCCGGACTTTCATGTATTATGCCCACATGAATGTGGACGAGGCGCTGGATGCATTTCGGGAACTCAATGCAAAATACTTCATTCCCACCCATTGGGGAACGTTTCAGATCAGCGCCGAACCACCTGGCTATCCCGTACTCGAATTAAGAAGGAAGATAGAGAAGCTCAACCTGGACCCCTCGCGATATCTGATCATGGACTTAGGACAACTTTTGCCCATAGAGGAGGCAGAGACGCAGGAGAACCAGTGGCAGGCTGCAGGGGCCAGGGGGTGTTCCGGCAGGCCCTGACTGCAAAGACATCACTTGCTCGCGAGCTTGTCAGCTTCGACCACCCATCCTCCTTCCATGGATTTGTACACGTTTACGACAGCTCTCAAAAAATTTCCCTGGGGGAACTTTGGGAACATCCTTTACATTTTCACTTTTGACGATGTACAGAATCCTTGACTACACTCGCTTTCGAAGCATAATTCTTGCCTTGACAGGGCGGCGGTGTCAGGCTCATTATGAGAGACATCCACGTTCTATCTTGATGAAAAAAGTACAGCTATACCGGATGAAAAATGGATAAGAGGAAAATAGAACATAACTAACTAATATCAAAATAGAAAACAGAATTTGTTACGCATAGCTTCCCGTAATTCACGATCAAAGTCAAAAGGCGGTATACTCGATTGGCAGGTGATAGAAGGTTTTTGCCCAAGCAATTATCTAAAACCAACACAATAAAAAGGGCTCTTCGCCTTACAGCAGGGTCCTCTCCCCGGTTACAACCTCTTCGAGCCCCTTTTTATCAATGAGCTTTATCGTGCGTCCCTGAACGCGGATAAGGTCATGATTCACCATTTTGCTGAGAATACGTGAAAGTGTCTCAGGGATCGTGCCAAGGATGCTTGCCAGTTGTCCCTTTGCCATGTCTAATTCAAGAGAATCCTTATTTTCCCTGCTGCTTACAAAAAGAAAATACGATGCAAGCCTTTGTGGCACCTCTTTGAGGGATAGGTTTTCAACGAGCCGGGTAAATTGTTTCAGCCTCCGTGACAGGATGGCAAGCATATTCAGGGCAATGGAGGGATCTTTTTTGATCAATTCCATAAAGGCCTTTTTTGAAAAAAAGATCGTCCTGCTTTCCTCTAACGCCTCGGCATGGGCAGGGAAAGTCTCGCCTGCGAAGACCGGTACTTCTCCAAAAGGCTCTCCCGGTACAATGATATGAAGGGTCTGCTCTTTCCCCTCAAAGGAAAGCTTAAAAATCTTAACCCGGCCTGATCGTAAAACGTAAAAACCGCTTGCATCATCCCCTTCAGAGAAGATTGTTTCGCCACGTTTAAAAAGAGAATTTGTTGCTATGTGAGATAATTCTTCGAGTTGTTTCTCGGGCAGTCCATTGAAAAGAGGGGCTTTTCCGATAAATGGATCAATGATTTTAAACGGTTTAGCATCGCTCTCTTTCATTTCCTTAGAATTATATATCAAAATATGTATTTTATGAAAAATACTTTATTTATTGTTGTAGCAAAAAAATAGACTTTCATGTAAATTAAATAAAAGCTGAATGCTGCATGCAGGGAGATTTTATGGAAAAGGCAAAAATACTTATTCTCGTAGGGAGTGACAGCGATCTTCCCGTAGTAAAGGATGCGACAACTTTCCTGAAGGAAATGGGTATATCCTTTAAACTGGATATATCTTCAGCTCACCGTAATCCCGAAAAAACCATAACGTATGCAAAAAATGCGCAGGAAGCAGGGTTTGAGGTCATTATCGCTGTGGCAGGGATGGCAGCGCATCTCCCTGGCGTGATTGCATCTCATACAATATTGCCGGTTATCGGGGTACCCACCGGTAGCGGCTACATCAACGGCATCGATGCACTTCTCTCTATCGTGTCAATGCCGAAAGGCATACCTGTTGCAACGGTCGGTATTAATGCCTCAAAGAATGCCGCAATCCTTGCATGTGAAATACTCTCCATTAAACATGATGGTATCAGAGAAAAGCTCGTAAAGATGAAAGAGGACCTGAAAAAGCAGAACGATGAGGGTTCTTTAAAGATAAATCAACATTTACAGGATTGACAATACATTTTCCTTCTGTTAGGTTTTTCAAATGTTTAATGCGATTACAGACGTCCCGGGGATAAAAGTAGGTCATGCTTCCGACTTAACAGGGCACACCGGTTGTACTGTTGTCCTCTGTGAAAAAGGCGGGGTTTGTGGTTTAGACGTCAGGGGGAGCGCCTCCGGTACACGACAGGTTGACGCCCTGAATATAAGCCATATCGTGGAACAGGTTCACGCTATCCTCTTAAGCGGTGGAAGCTCCTTCGGTCTTGATGCCGCTTCAGGAGTAATGAGATACCTTGAAGAAAAAGGGGTTGGATTTGATGTAGGTGTCGCAAGGATACCCATCGTGCCAACTGCTGTAATATTTGACCTCTTTTTTGGCGACCCTAAAGCAAGACCAACACCAGCAATGGGTTATGAAGCCTGCATGAATGCCACTGAAACAGTGGAAGAAGGGAGTGTCGGTGCAGGCGTAGGCGCAGCGCTGGGTAAACTCTTTGAAGTCCCCAGGTCAATGAAGGGCGGCACAGGAACAAGCAGCATTGTTTTGCCTGACGGACTGATTGTGGGGGCCCTTGTTGTGGTAAATGCCTTTGGCGATGTTATCGACAATATTACCGGCAAGATCATTGCCGGCGCAAGAGTTTCAGAGCAAAGTCTTGAATTTGCCCATACCGTTGAGAGTCTGAAAAAAGGATATACAAAAAAACAATTCGGCCTGGTAAACACTACACTCGGTGTGGTTGCAACAAACGCAAAATTTAACAAAAGGGACATAACAAAAATTGCTCAGATGGCGCAGGGAGGTCTTATCAAAACAATCATCCCTGTCCATACCACCTTTGATGGAGACCTGATTTTTGCTGTCTCGGCAGGCGAAATGGAAGCGGACATCAACAGAGTAGGGGTTTTAAGTGATTTTGTTATTGGAGAAGCAGTGAAGAGGGCTGTCAAAAAGGCAGACGGCTTCGGCATTATCCCTGCCTTTAAAGATATTAATAAGGGATGGAAAACCTCGTGAGTTTCTCTCGTTTCCACAGTTTCTTTAGTTTGTTTGGTTATAAAACCAGAGAAACAAAAGAAACCAGAGAAACAAAAGAAACGAAAAATGAGTAAGCACAAACAGGCACATATGCGGGGTTAGCCAGCGTAAAGCGGGCGAAGGCGATAAAAGTAATGGATGATTACCAAAAAGTAGCGGACCTTGTAAAAGAGAAGGGTTATGTGGTGGCATTTACAGGCGCTGGCATATCTGTAGACAGTGGTATCCCGGCCTTCAGGGGAGGGCAGGGCCTGTGGGAAAAGTACGATCCCATGGAATATGCCCACATCAGGGCGTTCAGTAATAATCCGGAAAAGGTCTGGGTAATGCTCCGCGAGATGTCACAGGTTATCCTTGATTCTTCACCGAGCCCGGCCCATCTTGCCTTGAGTGAATTACAGAGGAAAGGGTATTTAAAGGCCGTTATAACTCAAAATGTTGATGGCCTGCATCATATTGCAGGTAACAGTAATGTTATTGAATACCACGGCAATCACAGGTGGCTTATCTGCATGAGCTGTTCAAAAAGAACCCCTCTTTCACCTGAAATAGTAAGCGTTCAGCCATATCCAAGGTGCGAGAAGTGTAACAGTGCCTTAAAACCGGATGTGGTGTTTTTTGGCGAAGGGATCCCCATGCTTGAGGTGATCAGGGCAAACGATGAGGCAAACAAATGTAAAGTGATGTTCATAATCGGGACTTCAGGGGTAGTGTACCCTGCGGCGGAGATACCTTATACATCGAAGTCCAACGGGGCGACAATAGTTGAAATAAATCCGGAGAACACACCCTTTACTTCCTCCATTTCTGACTACTTTTTCAAAGGAACGGCATCGGACGTATTGCCGAAGATACTGGAAAAACTATAGAGGGAAAGGAAGGCTGAAGGTGAAAGATAATAACTTGAAACTCAAAACTCAAAACTCAAAACTATTACAAAATGTATATGTCGTAATCATGGCTGGTGGCAAAGGGGAA
>JAPLKD010000084.1 GCA_026388245.1 Pseudomonadota bacterium
TCTTTCGTCTTTTAAAATGATCTCCCCTTTGCCCTTGGAGTGTCTTAAGATGCCATCCCTGACTTCCATGGTAAGGTTTAACCCCTGTCCATCCTTTTCAAGGATATCAACAACCCTCAAACTCTGCTCATAATGTCTGAAACCACCTTCGTGAATCCTGTTTAATACATCCTCACCGGCATGACCAAAGGGCGTATGGCCAAGGTCATGGCCAAGGGCAATGGCCTCCACGAGGTCTTCATTGAGCGAAAGAGACCTTGCAATAGTCCGTGCAATCTGTGACACCTCCAGTGTATGGGTAAGTCTTGTCCTGTAGTGGTCGCCTGCAGGAGATAGGAAAACCTGTGTTTTATGCTTGAGGCGTCTGAAAGACTTACAGTGTGTTACCCTGTCCCTGTCATGCTGGAATGCAGGCCGGATATCGCATTCCGGCTCTTCCCTGAGTCTCCCCCTTGTTTTGCTGCTCTTCTGCGCAAGTGGAGATAATATTAATTCTTCCCTTTCCTCTAAAATTTTTCTTATATTCACTTTAAAATCCGCAATTAGAAATCGGTCTCAATAATTCAGATTCGTAATGTATCACAATAACTTGCGTAATTCAACAAGAGGTTGAAGCCCGGATTAAGGTTAAGGTTGATTGGGACAATGTAAAAAGGTATGATGTGCCGTAAAAGGTCAGTTAATGAATAAAAAGATTTTTTCCTGGTGCTTATTCGATTTTGCGAATTCAAGTTATTCGGCTGTCATAGCGGCCACTATCTTTCCCGTATACTATGCAAATTTTATTGTGGGGAACGAGTCAGGTGCAGGAGATGTCTGGTGGGGTCGGGCTATAGCTACAAGCATGGCAATTGTAGCCATTTCTTCCCCTTTTCTCGGCGGGATTGCCGATTACGCAAAGGCACGCAAAAAGATGCTTCTCTTTTTTACACTCCTCTGCGTTGCTGCCGTATCGTCCTTTTCATTCCTCCAGAAGGGCATGGTCATGGAAGGCTTTGCACTCATTGTGCTCGCAAATATCGGCATGGAAAGCGGCATCATCTTCTATAATTCATTTCTGCCCGTCATCTCTGAGCCGACCCACCACGGGAGGGTATCAGCATGGGGATTCGGGATCGGGTATGCAGGTTCCATCTGCTCACTTATCTTTGCCCTTCTCCTTATCAAGGCAGGTATGATAGGCGCTGCCTGGCTTATGGTAGCGATCTTCTTCGTCATATTCTCCGTACCGGCCTTTCTTTTCCTCCCGCGAGACCGCAATATGAAATCTCCTCATCCCCCCTTTGCGCCTGTCCTCGCGAAGCGGGGGAGAGGGGGGATGAGAATGAGCGGGTTTATGTCTTCCGCAATTCAGGGCTTCAGGGAAACAGTGCAGCATATTAAGAAAATGTGGTCACAGAAGGACCAAAGGCGATTCCTGCTGGCATATTTAATTTATGAGGACGGGGTAAATACGGTAATTATCTTCTCAAGTATATTTGCTGCCACCACACTGGGATTTAAGCCTGAAGAACTCATCTATATGTACCTTATCGTACAGATAACAGCGCTCATAGGCGTTTTTGGAATGGCCCGCTCAATAGATTACCGGGGGCCGAAAAGGGTAGTTTCTCTTTCACTTGCACTATGGATCGTAATCACGGTAGCTACTTATTTCATTAATGGAAAAATTCAGTTTATGATAATTGCCTCTGTTGCAGGACTCGGCCTCGGCACAATCCAGGCAGCCACGCGGGCATTCTACACACAATTCATCCCCCCAGGAAAAGAATCTGAATACTTCGGTGTTTATAATCTTGTAGGAAAATCTTCAGCCATCATGGGCCCTATTCTTTTCGGAACCCTATCATCCACATTCGGAAGTCAGAGGCCTGCGGTTCTCTCTGTTTCTCTGTTTTTTATTATCGGATATCTCATCTTGAGAAATGTACAGGGTGGCAAGCCAAATGTGACTTGAAAATTTCCTATACTTTCCGTATATTATAATAGCGTGGAGCAGAGAGCGTGGAGCGTAGAGTATATAGGGATTAAAACTAAACGCTATCCGCTAAAAAAAGGGGGAACACATGGCTATTATTGATGAACTGAAGAAAAAAACAGAGGAAGGTTTAAAGACTCTCAAGGAAACCGCACAGGATTTAGCCTTCAATGTAGAAAAACAGGCGAAGATCGGAAAGAGAAAGTATGTTGACATATCGAAACTTCAGCGGAGTATCCATAATGTATATGCAGAGATAGGTGAATACGTCCATGACCAGTTCACTTCAGGGAGAGCCCCCACCATGGACAGCCCCTTTCTCAAGGAAAGGGTAAGCTCCATAACCCGGATGAAGTTAGAAATCAGGGACATAGAAGAAGAGATTGACGACATACAAAAAACCCAACCGCCGAAACACGACGAAGAACCGTGAATCGTAATCGGGTAAGAGGGCAGGATTAAATTGAATTCAATTGATAATTTGTTAAGTGCCCTGAAGGATTCACTGTCGGCATTGATCATTGAGCTCCCTGCGTTTCAATCTAAAATTCAAAACCATTATCTCTCGCCCACTCCCCCGTTTTTCAACGGGGTCGTTCGAGTCCGCTGAGAACGCTGAGGAGGCATGTTTCATCAATCTTTTTCTGATTATCCACAACTCAGCATTCAGCACTGTTTGACCTTCTGCGTCTTTGCAAGAGAGCGTAATTATTGACTTTCCGACGATTATAAGAATCTCCGCAAATGTTGCGGAGAGTTCCGGTTCCTCAGAAAAAAGTTTCAAAATGGAAATTGTGCGAAGCATCGTCCGTGTTGACTTTCCGGAGATTTCGATAATTGCAGCAACTGTTGCTGCAATTACCTCCGATACCGAGCCGTGCTTGAGGTCGTAGCTCATCAAGTTGGTCATAAGGCTGACCACATCATTGGGGAGAAAGGTGAAAGGAAAAGAGGCAGGCTGAAGGTGAATGGTGAAAAGCAATAAAGACCGTTCAAAGTTCAAGGTTCAACGTCGAACAGAGAACAGCTTCTTTACAGATTTGTTTTCACTTGAACCCTCGACCCCCTGAACCCTCGAACCCCTTTTACCCGTTACGAATTACGGCCCTTACAGGTACTTCTTAATCAGAGCTTCCGCTATCTGTACCGCATTCAATGCGGCGCCTTTTCTTATATTGTCAGCCACAATCCACATGTTCAGCCCATGGGCAACAGATTCATCACGCCGTATTCTTCCCACAAACGTATCGTCCTTACCGGCTGCATTGATTGCAAGGGGATAGAGGTTTTTTGAAGGATTATCGACGACCTTCACGCCGCGCGCTTTCTTTAGAATTTTCCTTGCTGCTTCGGGGGTCAATGCCTTTTCGAATTCAATATTAACAGACTCAGAATGACCACAGAAGACGGGGACCCTTACCGTTGTGGCGGTAACCTGGATACTCTGGTCTTCCATGATCTTCCTTGTCTCATTCACCATCTTCATCTCTTCCTTAGTATAACCGTTCTCAAGGAAAGAATCGATATGGGGGAGGCAGTTAAAGGCTATCTGGTGTGGATATACCTTTTTCACAATCGGCTTTTGACCATATATGGCAAGAATCTGCTGTTCAAGTTCATAGATGGCCTTTTTGCCGGTTCCCGAAACGGCCTGATATGTGGAAACAACGACCCTTTTAATCTTTGCCGCATCGTGAAGCGGTTTCAATACAACGACCATCTGGATGGTAGAACAGTTCGGATTTGCAATAATTCCTTTTTTCTTGTAGTCCGCAATGGCATGTTCGTTTACTTCGGGCACCACAAGAGGCACATCCGGGTCCATCCTGAAAGCGCTTGTATTATCAATAACCACACATCCGCTGGCTGCGGCGATAGGCGCAAACTTGAGACTTACCGAACCACCCGGTGAAAATAGTCCAATGTCTATTCCTTTGAAGGAATCTTCTTTCAATTCTTCAACTTCTACTTCCTTACCCTTAAACGTAATGGTCTTGCCAATACTTCTTGACGAGGCAAGAAGTTTCAGATGCTTTACGGGAAACTTTCTCTGTTCAAGTGTTGCCACCATCTCGTTCCCGACGGCGCCGGTTGCCCCTACAACTGCTATATTGTACTCTTTCATGTCACTCCTCCAGTTTCTTTTTGAGATATTTTACAAGTCCGCCATGGTTTATAAGCTCTACCATAAAGGGCGGAATGGGCTTTGCCTGAATTACCGCTTTTTTACACGTTATAACTCCAGAGGATATATCTACTTCAATCTCTTCGCCTTCCTCAACCACATCGTCTATATCCGCCTCCAAGAGTGCGAGCCCTTTGTTGAAGGCATTTCTATAAAATATCCTCGCAAATGTCTTTGCTATGACAAGGGGGATGCCGATGGCGGATATGGCGATAGGGGCATGTTCCCTCGATGAACCGCAGCCGAAATTGAGTCCCCCAACGATAATGTCGCCTTTTTTTACCTTTTTATGAAACTCTGGATGCAAAGGTTCCATACAATGTTCACCAAGCACCTTCGGATCAGTGTGTGCAAGATACTGTGCAGGGATTATAATATCCGTATCAATATTGTGACCATCCGTATCAATATTGTGACCAAATTTCCAGACTCTTCCTTTTAATTTCATATCAACTCCTTATTAGTTCATGGCTCATAGTTCATGGCTCATTGCAAAAGCATTAAGGCAGTTGCTATCAGCTATGAGCTATGAGCTGTTTTTATGCTTCCTCCGGGTGGGCTATCCTGCCCTTTATGGCGCTTGCCGCTGCCACTGCTGCCCCCGAAAGATAAACCTCGCTCTCAGAATGCCCCATCCGTCCGATAAAATTCCTGTTTGTTGTAGCAATAGCCCGTTCACCTTTTGCAAGTACACCCATATGCCCGCCAAGGCAGGGTCCACAGGTAGGGGGTGATATTATGCATCCTGCTTCGAGAAAAATCCCGAAAAATCCACGCTTCAATGCCTCACCATATATTGTGGGTGTTGCCGGAATAATAATGCACCGGACATGTTTCGCCACCTTTTTACCTTTTAAAATCTCTGCAGTAATCTCCAAATCTTCAATCCTTCCATTTGTACATGAGCCTATCACTGACTGATCAATTTCAATATGCTCCAGTTCACCCACATCCTTCACATTCGACGGAAGGGACGGACAGGCAACCTTCAATCCGATCTTGCTGACATCGATTTCATAAACTTTCATGTAACTGGCATCTTTATCGCTCTCGTAAACCGTGTAGGGCCTCTTTCCTCTCCCCTTCACATACGCTAAGGTCTTTTCGTCCACTTTAAATATCCCGTTTTTCCCCCCTGCCTCTATAGCCATATTGGCAATGGAGAAACGGGAGTCCATGGAAAGCGCCGAGATTGCCCCGCCCTCAAATTCCATGGCAGCGTAAAGTGCGCCATCCACCCCGATCATCCCGATAATATTGAGGATCAGGTCTTTTCCGGTAACCCATTTCTGCCATTTTCCCGAGCAGTTGAATTTTATACTTTCAGGCACCTTAAGCCATATACGCCCCGTCACCATCCCGTATGTCACATCGGTGCTCCCCATACCGGTTGAAAAGGCGCCCAAAGCACCATATGTACAGGTGTGGCTGTCTGCCCCTATCACTAAGTCGCCAGGCACTACGAGTCCCTGCTCGGGGAGCAGCGCATGCTCAATTCCGCATTCACCGCCTTCAAAACAATATCTGATACCGTGTTTTTTTGAAAACTCGCGTATCTTTTTACAGTTCCCGGCGGAAAGGATATCCTTGTTCGGGGTAAAGTGGTCCAGGACAAAAACCACCTTTTCCGGGTCAAAAACCTTTTTTGCGCCAACTTTATCAAATTCTTCAAGCGAAAGCGGTGCGGTAATATCGTTTGCAAGGGCAAGGTCAATCCTTGCATCGATGATTTCTCCCGGTTCCACGAAGTCTTTTCCTGCATGAACTGCAAGTATTTTCTCTGTAATCGTCATACCCATCTATTTCACCTCAACCTTTTTTGGTTTTAACATATTCAAGCCTGTTAAGCGCGTTGATATATGCCTTCGCACTCGCCACAATAATATCGGTATCCGCACCTTTTCCAATGGCAATAAGCCCTTTCTCTTCGACTTTCACAAAGACCTCACCCTGCGCGTCCATGTCTTTCGTAATGGAATTAACAGAAAATTTTACAAGCTTGCTGCTTGTCTTTGCAATTTTCTTGATGATCTTAAAAGTGGCATCAACGGGCCCATCGCCAACTCCAACCTCCTGATACACATTCCCGTCAGCCTCAAGTTTTACCGTAGCAGTGGGAATTGTTATATTGCCACAGCTCACATTGAGATATACGAGCTTGTATTTCTCTGGTATCTTGTATATTTCATCCATGATGATCATCTCGATATCTTCATCATAGACGTGTTTTTTCATATCTGAGAGTGTTTTAAATCTCTTGAAGGTAAGGTTAAGCTCCTTATCGTCCAGAGTGTATCCAAGACCTTCAATCCTCTCCCTGAATGCATGCCTTCCGGAGTGTTTACCGAGGACGAGCGAGCTTTTGGATATCCCCACAGACTCAGGTGTCATAATCTCATAGGTAAGTTTCGCCTTCAAGAGACCATCCTGGTGAATACCTGATTCATGGGCAAAGGCATTGGCGCCCACTATGGCCTTGTTCGGCTGAACAGAGACACCGGTAATGGCAGTAATCAGCCTGCTCGCAGGATAAATCTTCTCGCTCACAATCCGTGTATCAGCGGGGAATATATCCTTGCGTGTGCGAAGAATCATGGCAATCTCTTCGAGTGAGGCATTCCCTGCCCTTTCACCGATGCCGTTTATAGTGCATTCCACCTGACGGGCGCCGTTCTGAATAGCGGCAATGGAGTTTGCGACAGCAAGCCCAAGATCGTTATGGCAGTGCACGCTGATGATGGCCTGAGAGATGTTGGGAACATTCTCTTTAATATAGCGGATGAGTCTGCCGAATTCCTCAGGGACTGTGTAGCCAACCGTATCCGGTACATTTACGGTAACGGCCCCTGCAGCAATAACCTCGGCAAAAACCTTGCACAGATAATCCCAGTCGCTTCTGGTTGCATCCATTGCAGAGAATTCTACGTTGGATGTATACTTTTTTGCCCTTTTCACGGCATTGACGGCAATCTTTAATATTTCATCCTTGTTTTTCCGGAACTGATGTTTCAGGTGGATGTCAGATGTTGAAATAAAGGTGTGGATTCGCGGCTTCTCAGCACCTTTTATTGCCCCCCATGCACGGTCGATATCGTCATCGTTCGCCCTTGCAAGGCCTGCAATTTCACTGTTTTTAATGGTGTCTGCAATCTGTCTGACTGCATCGAAATCACCATCCGAAGCTATAGGAAAACCGGCTTCGATAATATCAACACCGAGGAGTTCGAGTTGCCTGGCCACACGGAGTTTTTCCTGGGTGTTCATGGTATTTCCCGGAGACTGCTCTCCATCCCTTAATGTTGTGTCAAAAATAAAAACTCGTTCAGACATGTTTACCTCTTTATATGGGCGTTTAGCTTCTTTTGTATCATCTGCATCATTTCTTCTTCCCTTTCTATCTCCACTTCTACTGTAAGATAATACAGGTTCTCAGGCGCAGCTTCCGGGTCAATCTTTACCGCATCTTTTTCAGTGGTCACAATGATCTCTGCGTCCTGACAGCGCGAGAATCTTTCCATATCTTTTCTTCCATAGAAGTAATGATCCGGATATGACATTTCACAGACTACATGTGCGCCCAGTTCCTTCAAAAAATTGAAAAATGATGCATTGTCACCCAGCCCTGAAAATGCAAGAATGTCTTTTCCCTTTAAAAAATTATAATGGCCCGTAAGACTATGCTTAAGATTATAAAGATAAACAGGCCTGTATTGAAAGCTGAAAATCGGTATGCCTTCTGTGTAATGCTTAAGATTGCCGTTGAGTTCGCCTTTGCTTACCAGAATCATGTCCGCATCCTTTATCCTCTCAGATGGTTCTCTGTAAGGTCCAAGAGGAAAAATGTTCCTGTTCGTCTTTCCTTTCCCGCCGCTAACCACGAGAATCTCTACGTCTTTTTTGAGGTTCTTCAACTGAAAACCATCATCCAGCAAAGCAACATCTATCCGAAACGATTCCATACCCATTGTGATCGCATCAGCCCTGTTCGTTCCTACGACAACAGGCATCCCAGTCTTCCTTGACAGCATAAACGCTTCATCCCCGACATCTTCAGCAAGATCCTTGTTCACATCTACAATAAACGTACCTTTCCTGTTCCTCTTGTAGCCCCTCGTCGCGATTGCCGGATGAAAACCCGCTTGCATGAGTTTTCGTGATATTTTTTCAACAACGGGTGTTTTCCCTGTTCCGCCCAGGGTTATATTCCCTACGCTAATCACAGGGACGGGCACCTCACTTACTTTTATAAAACCAGTACTGTACATGTAGTCTCTCGCACGGAGACAGATTCTATATATACAGGAAAGAGGAAAAAGCAGAGGACACAAAAACCATTGCAGAGATGTTGACTCACCTCTCCATACCTTTAAAATTGCATTCCTCATTATATATTGCCAAGTTATACCAGATAAACAGTAAAAAATCAATAATGAGACCAACAACGCAGCAATTCTCTATGATACCGAGATTCGTGAATCGTGATTTGTGATTAGTCAAACCGATTACCAATTACGAATTACCAGGAGCTGTGAACCCTCGACCCCTCGACCCCTCGACCCCTCGACCCCTTGAACCCTTCTCCCCTGTTACAAGATACGAGGTTTGCCTTTGATTAAGATACCCGCAGCCCATTAAACCCTTGTCATTTTGTTTCCTTTTAGATATTATAAAAGTTACGGGGTATGATACATGCGATTAGACGTACTTATTATTGATGATGAAGAAGGGATCAGAAGGTCACTTACAAGAATACTGCGGGAAGACGGCTATTCCGTTCAGACGGCATCAAGCGGTGAAGATGCACTGACGATTCTTTCGAATAATGGTACCAACCTCGACATTGTAATCTGTGACCTTATTATGCCGGGGATAGATGGTATAAGAACAATAGAAGAGATAAACAAAACACATCAGGGCATTACAAAAATCATCCTCACGGGGTATGGCACCCTGGAGTCTTCAATAAAAGCCATAGAGGCCGGAATTGATGGGTTCATTACAAAACCATTTCAAAATAAAGAATTAAAATGGAAAATCAAGGAGTATTATGTCAAGAGAAGGATGAGACAGTTTGTTGCGCCGGATATTTTCGATAAACTCCTTGATGAACCGGCATACCTTGAGCCAAGAATATCGCCTGTTACAATATTGTTTACCGACATCAGGGGCTTTACACGGTTAACCTCCACTATGCCTCCCGAAGAACTTGCTTCCCTCCTTAACAGATATTATTTTCAGCCTATGAGCGACATTGTCTCAAAACACAAGGGGATAGTAGACAAATATATCGGCGATAGTGTTATGGCACTCTTTGGCGCCCCTATCCATTATGATAAAGACGAAGAAAATGCAGTGGAATGTGGCATTGAGATGATAGAAAATATGGAAGGTTCAAAAAGGGCTTTTCAAATGGGTATCGGTATAAGCACAGGATATGTTGTTACGGGCATCTTCGGCTCAATAAGCAAAAAAGAATATACCGCTCTGGGCATGCCGGTTAACATTGCAGCCCGTCTTCAAAAATTAGCCGCACACGGTGAAATTGTTATTTCAGAGGAAACACTAAGAAAACTGAATGGTTCCGCCACTTTCAAAAAGGTGGGTTCATTCAGCCCTTTCCCATCGTCCCCGCCTGTCGTATATTATAAATGGGTAAGAAATGGTAAGGTTTAATGACATTGTCGATGAAATATTAAAATATAATCCACAGGCCGATGTGCCGACTTTAGAGAGGGCCTATATCTTCTCTGCCCAGGCGCACAAAGGACAGACAAGGCTCTCCGGAGAGCCCTACCTCGTTCATCCCCTTGAAGTAGCATACACATTAACCAAAATGAACCTCGATATCCCGAGTGTCGTATCCGGCCTTCTCCATGACACCATAGAAGATTCGTATGTGAACAAAAAGGAGATAGAAGAATATTTCGGGAAGGAGGTTGCAGAACTTGTCGATGGGGTGACAAAGATCGGCCAGATTCCCTTAAAAACCTCGGAAGACTCAAGGGTTGAGAATTTCAGAAAGATGATACTCGCCACGAGTAAGGACATAAGGGTAATACTCATTAAACTGGCTGACAGGTATCACAATATGCAAACCCTCAATTTTCTTAATTCTGACAGACAGGTTGACATTGCCAGAGAAACCCTCGAGATATATGCGCCCCTTGCTCACAGGCTGGGTATCGAATGGATAAAGGGAGAGCTGGAAGATGAGGCCTTCAAATATCTCCACTCTCTGGAATATAAAACCATAAACACAAAAATTGCAAAAAAGAAGAAGGAAAGAGATGCCTACATTCATGAAGTCATAGAACTCTTAAAGAGCAAATTTGAACAGTATGAACTACATGCTGAAGTATCCGGGAGGGCCAAAAGGCTATACAGCATTTACCGTAAAATGATGCTGGAAAAGGTAGAATTAGATGATATTTACGATTTAACTGCCTTCCGGGTAAAGATTGACAGTGTCAAAGAATGTTATCTGGCCCTTGGTCTGATACACTCCTTTTTCAGACCCATACCAGGAAAGTTCAGCGATTTTATTGCATTGCCTAAACCCAACATGTATCAGTCCCTTCATACCAAAGTAGTCGGGCCTTACGGTGAAAAGATTGAGATCCAGATAAGGACACACGAGATGCATAAGATTGCCGAAGAGGGGATTGCTGCACATTGGAAATACAAGGAAGGAAGGGCTTTTGATCCTAAAGAAGACAAAATATTCGGATGGCTTAGAAGGGTAATTGAATCACAACAGGAATTAAAAGATAACAAGGAATTTATGGAGGTCTTTAAAATAGATCTCTTCCCTGATGAAATCTATGTCTTTACACCAAAAGGTGATGTGAAAGAGCTCCCTAAAGGGGCGACAGCTGTTGATTTTGCCTATGCCATACATTCGCAACTCGGTCATAAGTGTGTAGGGGCAAAGGTGAACGGGAGACTTGTTCCTTTGCGGCATGAACTAAAAAGCGGCGATATTATTGATATTCAAACTAATCCGGCCCATAAACCAAGCAAAGACTGGCTGGGTTTTGTCAAAACATCGAGGGCAAAAACAAAGATCAGGCAATGGATCAAGGCAGAACAACGGGAGAGAAGCATTGAACTCGGAAAAACACTTATCGAAAAGGAATTATCAAAGCACGATATGAGTTTTTCCAAAATGCTCAAATCAGGAGAGCTTCTCAATATCGGCAAAGAATTTAGCTTCGAAACAGTGGATGACTTGTTTGCCAGCGTAGGGTATGGCTTGTACACACCCTTGCAGGTACTCAGTAAGGTCATTCCGGAAAACGAAAAACCCGGAAAACTCAAGCAGATAATCAGCAGTATCAAGAGGAGTAAAGACAACGCAATCAAGATTCAGGGTGTTGACGGGATGGTTGTAAGATTTGCGCAATGTTGTAATCCCATACCCGGCGATACAATTTTCGGTTTTATTACAAGGGGAAGGGGGTTGACAATACATGCGGCAGACTGTCCAAACATTCATACGTATGACGAACAGCGCAGGATTGAAGTCTCGTGGGAATTAAATAAGGGCTTCACCTATCCGGTAAAGCTGAAAGTATTGGGGGACGACAGAAAGGGCCTTCTCTCGGATATCAGTTCGACTATGGCCTCAAACAAGGTCAATATCATCGGTGCCCAGGCAATGACCAATTCCGATAGAACTGCAGCCGGTATCTACGAAATAGAAATAGGGCACATGTCACAACTCCAGAAAGTCATCAAATCGATACAAAAAATTAAAGGTGTACGGTCGGTAGAAAGAATCCTGGGAACGGTTTAGACTGCCTTTTGAAAACTACCTTTTTTAATGCACTTTGTGCAGAGCCTTGCTTTTTGCGTTGTACCATCTTTCACGATTTTTACAGTCTGTAAATTGGGGAACCATTCTTTCTTTGATTTGTTGTTCGCGTGACTTACATTATAGCCAATCTGCTTACCTTTGCCGCATATCTCACAAACCCTTGCCATCTATTCCTCCGTTCATATTGCCTAAGGTTTAAGGTTAAGGATTTTACTAATTTAGACCCCATATGTCAATACAAATTAAAGCATACAAATTAAAGCATGAAGCATTACATCTTTTCCAATTGACAACAAATGAGTTTTTGAATATCTTAACTTCATGCCCCTTTACATCTTGTGGATTGTCATTGCATACCTCATCGGCTCCGTACCTGTGGGCATAATCCTTGCAAAAATAAAAGGCGCTGACCCGAGGAACGTAGGGAGCGGAAACATCGGTGCTACCAATGTCATGAGGGCGGCAGGTAAAACCCTCGGCATTCTAACTTTGATCGGGGATATGCTTAAAGGACTGATCCCGACAACCCTTGCACTCTATTCTAAACAGCCGGCTTTTGTGATCGCCGCAATAGGGTTCGCGGCCTTCATCGGCCATCTGTTTCCTTTATTTTTGAAATTTAAGGGAGGTAAAGGCGTTGCAACTGCAGCAGGGGTTTATCTTGCTGTCAGCCCTCTCGCTATACTGATAAATGTTGTGATTTTCATCCTTGTACTTCTCAAGTGGCGTTATGTGTCCCTCGGCTCCCTCGTCGGGACAGGCCTTATGCCGCTTGCCCTGCTTACGTTAAAGAAACCCCATGAATACATCTTCCTCTCTTTGGTTGTCGGGATCCTTATCTTCATAAAACACAAGGACAACATTAGAAGATTATTTGATGAGAAAGAGAGTAAAATCAGCTCATAGCTGATAAAGGGTTCGAGGATTCGAGGGCCCGAGGGTACGAGTGAATTTCGCTTGAACCCTTGAACCCTTGGTCCCTTGAACCCATGATTTATGAGCTATGAGCAAATTGTTTTTCACTTTTCACTTCTTACCTTTCACCTTTCACTCTCCGCTCTCCGTTCCTTTTACCTTCTTCCCTAAACGAAGAGTGACACCAACTTTTTATTCTTAATATCCGCCAGCCCTTTGTCCGTTATCCTTAAAAAAGGTAGCCCCGTGAAGGGAATTGTCTGGATTGTCAGAAAAGGCCTTTCGAGAAATGAACCGATTTCCTTCATCTTTTTTTCAAGTTCCTTTGTTTTATCTTTTATTTCTTCCAGTCTGGCGACGGGCATGATACCAAATACAGGCATGGAAAACTCATATATTACATTTCCGTTGTGCACAATCACCGTACCGCCTTTTATATCGATAAGCCTGTTTACGGCGGCAGCCATATCCTTTTCGTCACTTCCTATGGTGAGTATATTCCCCGTATCCCATATGAGCGTTGTGGCAACCGCGCCACGTTTAATACCGGTACCTTTGATAAATCCTTTACTGATTTTTCTCCCACCTCTCCTGTTAACGATAGCAACGGGTATTATATCCTCATTAAGATCCTTTTCTAAAAAACCATCCCTTGTTTTGGCTTCATAGTGGATTTCCTTCGTTATTGTCTGATTTACCACTTCGATGACCCTTATAACGGCTTTTTGTGACTTAGACCTGACCCTGAGTTCCTCTTCCGTGATCTTTTTAACTGTAACAGTATTCTGAACCGAATCGGGATAAATATGAGGCTCAATGGTTTTCAATAATTTCTTATCTGACCATACGATTTCACCGTTTGCCATTACTTTCTCTATCGACACGTCCCTGATATCCCTCATAAAAAGGATATCAGCATGCCTCAATGGTGCAATTGCACCGAGATATCTTAATCCATAATAGTCGGCGGGGTTGATGGTCATCATCTTTATAGCTTCTATCGGCGAGAATCCGTACTGTATGGCCTTCCTTACAATGGAATCCAGATACCCGTCTTCATAAAGCATTACCGCATCGAATGAGTCCGAAACCAGCATGATCCGGCGTTTATCTACATCCAAATCTTTTATTTTCGAAAGTTCGGGGAGTTCCATCCTCACCCACCCCTCCCTGATCATAATATACATGCCAAATCTAAGTTTTTCCAATACCTCATCAATGCTTATTGACTCATGGCACGATGTTATTCCTGTAAGAACATACTGTATAAGGTTTCCCCCCCTTGCCCCCGCTGAATGGCCATCGAGCGCCTTATGCAGGGTCTGTGCATATGCCGCCTGCGCAAGAATCCTCTCGTCGCCCTCTACAATCCTTGTCCAGTAAGCCTCACCGATACCCAGAAATTCCTCCCTTCTCAGGATTGCCTTCATTTCTTTCAAACTTAACCCATCTGAACCTTCCATCTTTGGAAATGGCGGAGTGAGGGGGGGGGCAAGAAAAAAACACCGTACCGGATATCCCTTTGTGCTGTCAACAAGGGCATTCACCCCTTCTATTCCACACGCACATGCCGCCGCACTTGTTTCCGTAATAACTGTCGTTGCACCTCCCCTGAGGGCATACGGGGCAAATTCGCAAAAGGGGATCATACTGTCAAGATGGGTATGGGCATCGATAAAACCCGGACACAGATATAAGCCACCGGCATCCATAACCTTTGTATTTTTGTATACAGTCTTGCTGTCATCCTTCTCCACGGAAACGATCCATCCATCCTTGATGACAAGAGTAAAATTTTCATCTATGCTGTTGGTGAAAACATTTACAACCTTTCCGTTTTTTATAATCAAATCGGGCGGCGTTAACCCTTTGGCAACATTTAACAATCTCTTTAATGTCTCTTTCTGCATGATTTTTTAACCTTTCCCTTGTTTTTATTGTTGAATCCGAATTGGTACTATCCTACATAAAAACCTACAGATTGTAAAGCCGATAAATCCTCAGTTTTATCTTGTCTGTTCACCCTATCTGATTTATAAGAATTAGCTGAGGACTAAAAGCTGAATTCACATGCATGAAGGATTAAAAAAGGCCTTACGGTACAGGTGGTTTGTCTTATGGATTCTTGCAGTCCAGTACCTACTCGTTTACTTTCACCGTGTTGCACCGGCAGTTATAGCTCCTGAGCTGATTAACACTTTTGAAATATCCGGTACAGCCCTTGGGGTTCTCGCTTCAGCATATTTTTATTCCTACGGAATAATGCAGATACCTGTCGGTATTCTCTCTGACAGATGGGGACCGAGAAAAGTCATCATGCTTTCAAGCTTTATAGCTGCATTGGGCTCTATTTCCTTTGGTTTATCGCCAAGTTTTTCAGTTGCCATCATTTCAAGAGTTTTTGTCGGGATCGGTGTTTCTGCTTTGTTTGTTGCAGCCATGAGGATTCTGGCTAACTGGTTTAAGGGGGTGGAACTTGCCAAGGTTTCCGGCGTACTCATGGCAATGGGCGGATTGGGGTGGCTTATGGCAACAACGCCTCTTGCTTTAATGTCACAAGCGTTTGGCTGGAGAGAGTCATTTATTGCAGCCGGCGTGTTCTCTCTTATACCGGCGGCTTGTTCATGGTTCATTCTGGCCGATACCCCTGCAAAAAAAGGACTTCCAAATATAACAGAGATACCGGGCTCTTCAGAAAACACAAACATGAACATCATAAAAGATTTAAAAATGATCCTTAGAGAAAAACACTTCTGGGCAATTGCAATCTGGTTCATTTTCAGAGGTGGTGCACTCTTCGGCTTCTTTGGCCTATGGGCAGGCCCATATCTTATTGAAACCTACCACCTCTCACAGTATTCTGCGGGCAACATCCTGTCCATGATTGCCTTTGCCATGATCTTATTAAGTCCGGTTCTCGGCCACATGTCCGACAAAACCCTTTCAAGCAGAAAAAAGATTCTCGTGTGGACTTCAGTTCTCAACTGTCTATGCTGGTTTGTCATGTTAACCTTTTTTGAGCAACTTTCAACCGAATGGCTCTATGTAATTTTCTTCGTAATGGGTATCACAATCAGTTCTGTGGGAACAATCGCTATCGTGGCAACAAAGGAGCTTTTCCCTCCTGAGATAGCTGGCACTTCGATGGGCACAATGAACGTATTTCCTTTTATCGGAGGCATTATATTTCAGCCGTTATTCGGGTACATTCTCGATAAGACAGGAAAAATTCAGGGGGTATATCCACCTTCGGCTTACAAATCGATGATCTTGCTGCTTTTTGTTATAAGTCTTCTCGCTTTGATAAGTATTATGTTCTCGAAGGAAACAATAAAAAGGACGTAGCGCTTCACTTATGCATTATTTTGAGTTTCTCCTTATCCACAGGGATTCCCTCCCACCTCTTAAAGAGCGAATGATCAATGTCCATAAGATCTAAAATCTTGCCAACCGTATGATCAATCAAATCTTCGATGTTACGGGGGGCATGGTAAAAGGCAGGTACAGGCGGTAATATGATCCCTCCCAAATCGGCTACCTTGCTCATTAATTCAAGGTGGCCCTTATGGAGAGGCGTCTCTCTTACCACGAGGATCAGCCTCCTCCTTTCTTTAAGCATAACATCGGCAGCTCTCACCATAAGATTATCATTATATGAATTCGCCACACCTGATAATGTTTTTATTGTACATGGTACTATCACCATTCCATATGTCTTGAAGGATCCGCTTGAAACAGGAGCTGCCAGATCCTTCACGTCGTAAACCTTGTACGCAAGGTTTTCAACGTGCCGTACAGAAAGATCCGTTTCTATTGATATGTTCTGTTTTGCAGCATCAGAAAATATAAGGTGTGCCTCTATGTTTAAATCCTTTAATACTTCAAGCAACCTTACACCATATATAACACCCGTTGCGCCTGTTATACCCACCACAATCCGTTTCACCGTTTTTGTACCTCCGTAATTACTCTTTCTGTTATCGTCCTGCAAGCCTCCATAATAATTTCTATTTCTTTCATTGATAGTTCATCCCAGTGTATCCCGGCAACAACAACAACCTTTTTATTCAGCCTCTTTGCGATTTCCTCCGACATCGTTTTTACCACTGCATCTTCTTTGTGGCCGATATATGTATAGGTTGAACTGGTAGCACTCATTTTTTCAGGATCCCTCAGACTGGCCCTCGGCTGGGCCATACCAACAGCCCCTATGTGTACTGCACCGCCATAGAGAATTACAAGAAGGTCCTTGCCTAACTGTTTTATTTCGGCAAATATTTCAAACCGGCCATTCTTCTCTTCTACAACAAGAGAATCCATATTCAAGCACCTATCTGGTAGCGTCATGCTTGCGAGATGCAGTAAGCATTTTATACCTTTTTAGTTCTTATCATTTCATCGAGTATTTCCACTGCTCTTTCAGCGAAAGCAGGGTCACTGATATGAACATCCATTTCTTCGACAGGTATAGTTGGTTTGAGTGATCTTTTTAATTCATCCGTAAAAACCTGGTCTATTTCCGGATCAAACATCTCCATTCCGGATTTATCGGCTTCAGACCAACCCTTCCTTGGTATCAATACGCGTGTGGGGCCCTGTGATTTATTCAGTTTTTCTCCGATAATCCGCGCAAACAGCTTCATCTCTTCCTGTTCCATGCGTATACAAAACCTGGTATCGTGCGTATGACACCTTCGACCTTTCAAGCTATCCGGCATCGGATAAAAAGGGCTGAAGACCGCATTATCAAGACCGCCGGGGGCGAAAAGAAGGGGTATCCCCTTTCCCCCTGCCGTTTCGAATCGCTGCTGCCCTATACCCCTGCAATACCCTCCGTATATCTCGTCCGCCAACTCATGGGAAGTAAAATCGAGGACACCAACAAGCAGGCCATCCTCAATCATCTCTTCCATTGCCATTCCACCAACCCCATTAGCATGGAAGGCAATCATCTCGTACCCCCTCTTCTCAAGGAGGGGTTCAGCGTAAAGCGCACAGGCAGAATTGATGCCATATGCAGTAGCGCCTACCATCGGCTTCCCTTTTTTAATAGTATCACCCATCTGCATCATTCCGCACACGGCATGGGTTGCCTGACCGAGTATATGATGAATAAATTCGTTCGAACCGAGAATATCGGCTACAGAATGAAACATGACAATGTCTTTCGTGCCTATATACTCCCTTATATCACGGGATGCAACGGTAGAAACAACCACCTTCGGGAGACCAAAGGGCAGTGACCGCATAATGGATGTGACTATGGCCGTACCAGTCCCGCCTCCCATGCCAAAAACACCGTTCAGTTTCCCTTCCCTGAAAAGACGTTGTGCAACAAGAGCGCCGCCCTCCTGAACAGCCCTCACTGCCGCTGAACGGTCTCTCTTTGCGATAAACTGGTTGAGGTCATATCCGGCAGCCTCTGCCAATTCGTATCGTGTGATGTCAGGATGAGTCTGTGGTGCACCGAGGATGCCCACGTCCATGAGGGTGGTGTGTGCG
>JAPLKD010000079.1 GCA_026388245.1 Pseudomonadota bacterium
TTCCCATGGGGATAATGAGTTGTCAAAAACAGTTACAGCCTATGAAAGGGTATTTAAAAAATTATCATGATAAACAACCAGAGAGCCCGGGCATATGTGGATTTAAATGTGATTGACCAGAACTACAGGGCGATTAAAACATTATTGCCGCATAATGTAAAAACCCTTTGTGTAGTAAAAGCTGATGCTTACGGTCACGGGGCAGTTGAAATAGCACGAAAGCTTGAATCCATCGGTGCAGACTACCTTGGTGTCGCCACAACCGACGAAGGAATAGAGTTGAGGAATAATGGCATCACTATACCCATACTTGTGATGAGCGGCATATTAATGTGGGACGAGATGGAATATCTCTATAAAAACAGGCTTACAACCGTTGTATATGATATTAATACGCTTCAAAGGCTGAAGGAAGAATCGCTGACTCATGATGAAACCCTGAAAATCCATATAAAAGTAGATACAGGCATGGGGAGGCTTGGTTTTACCCCTGACGAGTTGCCCGTTGTAATCAGAGAGATAAAAGAACCCTGCAAAATCGAAGTTGAAGGCTGCATGAGCCATTTTTCTTCCTCTGAAAACAGGGATGAATATGGTTTTAATCAGATAGCAACCTTTAAAAAGGCTTTACGGCTTCTCAAAAAGAATGGTATTAATCCTGAGCTTATTCATATGGCGAACAGCGGTGCTATAGTACAATATCCCGAGACGTACTTTAATATGATCCGTGTTGGTATTGTACTCTACGGCTCTTATCCATCGAAAGGTCTTTCAAAGATATTGCACGTAAAACCCGTTATGAAGTTTTTCTCCAGAATAGCGCTTATAAAAGAATTTCCTCCAGGTTCCTCACTCAGCTACGGGAGAACTTTTATAACAGAGAGAAAATCGAGGATTGCATATATACCGGTTGGTTATGCAGATGGTTATCCCAGGTCGCTCTCAAATAAGGGGTCGGTTCTCATTAATGATAAGCGGTGTAATGTTGTAGGAAGGATATGTATGGACTGGCTGCTCGTTGATGTAACGGATAAAAATAATATTACTGTCGGGGAAGAGGTTATTCTTTTGGGAAGCGGTATTCGTGATGCGATAACAGCAGACGAGATTGCAGAGCATACAGGAACAATTCCATACGAAATACTATGTAAAATATCAAAAAGGGTTCCAAGAATTTATGTACAGTAAGAAACCTATAAACTACTATAGTCCCTTCTTGCAAATTACAAAAGCCTTGAAAGAACTTGGAAGCATCGGGGCAATGTTCCTTGAAACCGTATATCAAACCTTCAGAAAGCCTTTTAAGCTGAACTATATTTTTAAACAAATGGAATTTATCGGTGTAAATTCTTCCGTTATTGTAATTATTACCGGAGTTTTTACCGGAATGGTGCTTGCCCTTCAATCATATCACGGTTTTAGAAAGTTTGGAGGTGAAGGGCTTGTTGGGGCAACGGTAGCATTGAGTATGACGAGAGAGCTCGGTCCGGTGCTTACGGCCCTTATGGTAACAGGGAGAGCAGGTTCGGCCATGGCTGCAGAACTTGGAACAATGAGAGTTACAGAGCAGATAGATGCTTTGACGGTAATGGCCCTTAATCCGGTAAAATATCTGGTTGTTCCGAGGGTTGTAGCAGCATTTTTTATGCTGCCCGTATTGACTATCATATCTGATTTTGTTGGTATCATCGGAGGATATATTGTGGGGGTAAAACTCCTGGGTATCAATGAGGGCGCATTTATCACCAAAATAATAAAGCATCTGGATCTCGATGATATTTACAATGGTCTTATAAAGGCAGCCTGTTTTGGAATAATCCTCAGTTTGGTTTCCTGTTACAAAGGATTTTATACAAGTGGCGGGGCAGAGGGTGTAGGAAGATCAACAACTGAAGCGGTTGTGGTTTCAAGCGTTTCCATATTGATTTCTGATTACGTGCTTACATCATTGATGTTCTGATAATAAAAGGTGAAAGGTGAAAGGCTGATGTTAAGCTGGTGAAAATATGGAAGATGTGGCGATAAGAATTGTGGATCTGCAGAAAAGTTTCGGTGAGCAGAGGGTGCTTGATGGGATAAATCTTGAGGTGGAAGCAGGGAAAATAACCGTCATTATTGGAAAGAGTGGTGGTGGTAAAAGTGTGCTGCTGAAAAATGTTATAGGCCTCATCAAACCGGATAGCGGTGAAATATGGATAGATGGTGTAGAAACAACGAGCCTCAGCGAAAGAGACATGAACAACATAAGAATGAAATTCGGAATGCTTTTTCAGGAGGCAGCGCTTTTTGACTCAATGGATCTTTTCGACAATGTTGCTTTTCCGCTTCGTGAACATACAAAAATGTCTGAAAATGAGATTACGAGCACCGTTGAGGAAAGGTTAAAACAGGTTGGTCTTACGGGTTTCTCAGAAAAAATGCCGTCAGAGCTTTCCGGGGGTATGCGAAAAAGAGTGGGGCTTGCCAGGGCGCTTGTGCTGGACCCTGAGATAATACTCTTTGATGAGCCGACAAGCGCCCTTGATCCCATCATCTCGCTCACCATACTTGATTTAATCAAGCAAACACAGACATATTTTAAAAAGACGTATCTCGTCATCAGTCATGATATACTGGGTATGTTTAGAATTGCTGACAAGGTTGCAATGCTCTATAACGGAAAGATCATTGAATACGGTACCCCCCATGATATTAAGAGGAGTACCAACGAAGCAACTAAAGAATTTTTAAATGCAACAAAAATACCAGGTTTCACTGGGGGCGACCTATGAACAACCGGATGGTTTCTTCAGAATTAAAGGTAGGCATTATGATTCTGATAGGGATACTCATTTTATTCTATATGTCATTCAGAATCGGAAAATATGGAGTTTTCAGTGAACACGGCTATGAGCTTACTGCTGTTTTCATTAATGCAGGTGGGCTTGACGTGAAAACTCCTGTTAAAATTGCAGGCGTGGAAGCAGGAAAAATTAAAAAAATTTCACTTGATGGTTTTAAGGCCCTTATAACGCTCACCATAAGGGGCAGCGTGAGAATCCCTGTTGACAGCAGGATTTCCATTAGATCACAGGGCATTCTCGGGGATAAATTCCTCGAAATTACACCCGGAAATGATCAAAAAATATTGGCCCAGGGCGGAAAAATTCAAGATGTTGTTGAAGCCCCTGATTTTGATCAACTCTTTGCTTCTGTGAATGGAGCTGCAAAAAATTTTGGTGAGACGATGGGTGAATTAAAAGGCATTATAAGTGAAAAGGAGAAGGCTAACATAAGGAAGAGTATTGAGAATTTTCAGGAGGCCAGCGGTGACTTTAAAAACCTTATAAAAGAAAACAAAGGCAATATAAGCCGGGTCGTTTCCAATGTAGATGAAACAATGTCCGGGTTAAAGCTGATGGTAAAGGATGTTGAGTCAGGGAAAGGTACGTTGGGCTTACTTGTGAAAGATGAAACATTATATAACGATGCCAGAGAAGCAGTAAACGTCCTCAAGACCATCTCTGCCGAGATCGATCAGGGCAAGGGAACACTCGGTAAACTCGTTAAAGACGAAGCATTATATGACGAAACAAAGGCAACTATCGCAAACATAAAAGACCTCACTGACGGGATTAAAAAAGGCGAAGGCACATTAGGAAGATTGGCAAAAGACGATAGTCTATTTATTGAAACAGAAAAGGCTGCAAAAAAGGTTCAGAAGGCGGCAGAAGGTATCCAGGAGATGACGCCCGTTACAATTCTTGGCACTATATTCGGCATGTTCTTTTAGTGTTTAATGTGGAAATTTCTGCTTTTACTCTTTTTCTTTCCAGTAACAGCCCATGCATTATGGCCCCTGTCGTGGGAATTTAATAATGAAAAGCGTTATCTCGGCAGCTTTATTTCATACAAGAAACAGGATAACAATACCCGGCTTGTTATCAGCCCGCTTCTTTTTTCCTATGACTCCGTGGATGGCGGGGTATATAACTACCTGTATCCTCTCGGCAAAATAACGAAAGACAAATCCTTCTTCGTTCCTTTCTACATGTCGAAAGGCGATGAAGAAAACAATGACTCATCCTTTATCTTCCTATTCAGGGGCAAGTCCCCGAAAGGGAGTTATTTCGGTTTTTTCCCGTTTTTTGGAAAATTGTATGATCGATTCGGCAGGGATGAAATGGGGTTTTTTATGTGGCCTCTTTACAGCTATACCGAAAAGGACGGCAGCACAAAACACAATATCCTCTGGCCCTTTTTCTCTGTTTATTCGGGGAACACTGAGGGATTTAAGGCATGGCCTCTTGCCGGCTACAGGGAGCAGAAAGGGGTGAGAAAAACAGGTTTTTTCCTGTGGCCCTTCTTTGCAAAGGATGACAAGAATCTGGATACAGATGACCCCATACGTGCTCTCTACGCCATCCCTTTTTATTTAAGGTCTGAAAATGACTCAAAAACAAGGACGGCACACTATATCATGTTTCCATTCTATGCCCATACGCAGAATCCTGACAGGGAAAAATGGGATATCCTCTGGCCCTTTTTCTCCTTCACAAAAGGCAAGGAAACGGAAGGGTACAGCGTCTTTCCCTTAATCTACAATGAACGGAAAGAAAAAGATAAAATGTTCGGTTTCCTGTGGCCTTTCGGGTATCACGAGTTAGAGTATTATGCTGGAGAGGAGCGGTTTGTAAGGAAACGTGTTTTGTTAGTAAACCGGTACATCGAAGACGAGGAGGGTATATTCTATAATGTCTGGCCTTTCTTTGAGGTGAGGAAAAAAGGAGGGGTAACGAAAACCAGCGTTCTTTCACCTGTGCCTCTAAGGGCGCTTGACGCAGATAAAATTATAAAGCCGCTTTTTTCTCTCTATGAAAGGATTGAGAGTGAAGATAAGATTTCGGCTAATATCCTCTACGGTCTTTTAGCATCAGAAAATGACGGTGAGGATTACAGGACAAGACTCGCATTTCTCATAGAATGTAAAAGCGAGAAAGGCAAATTCAGTTTTGAATTCCTCTCCGGATTGTTCGGTATGGACAGCGAGAAAATTAAAATATTCTATATACCCTTTTCAAGAAAAAATCCTGAAGAGATAAGCAGTAAAACAGAGTAATTTATTGTAAAAGGAACTGTTCTTCTTTTGGGATAAAGTATTAACGGGTCGGTTCTTCGATTATGTAATTGAATCGTGTGCGGAATTCCTCAGGTTTCATTTTGGCCGTGGCCGCAAGTTTTTTCAGGCGATCTCCTTCAAAATCCTCTTTTTCAAGCCGTATCATGTATTTTCTTGCAACTTCATAAAGCTCAGAATTCATATCAACTTTGCGAATCTTTATCTGACCCTTTGAATCAAACATCTCAACAAAGGGAACAGGGATAATGCGTCCCTCGTATACCACAATCATTGCACCGGTACCACCCTTAAGAAGGTAGCGCACTGCCCCGTACCCAAGGTTTCTCGTATATTCAATATCGAATGGAATAGGAGGCGCTGCCCTTAATTCGTACCCTATATTCATGCTGACAATAGGAGAAGCGATACCGATTGTACGCAGGTTATTTCGCACCACTTCTCTTAAGACCCTGCCAAGCTGTATATCGGGCAATCTTATTTTACCGGTTGTTTCATCCTTCTCAACGCTTTCACACTTGGCAAGCTCATCCATATCGAATCTTTCAGCGATGCCTTCAGCAATAATCACAACACCGTAGTCTCTTCCCATGGTGTGCCTTTTTATTATTGATCCCGTAAGGATGTCAGCTACTTTGCGTATCGATACCTTAGCCTCCGGGAATTCTTCGGGGATAAGTGTTATTGTAGCCCCTGAGGCTTGCCCGATCCCCAGGGCCAAATGGCCTGTATGCCTTCCCATAGTGCTGATAAAATACCATCTCCCCATAGTCCTGGCATCTTCAATAATATTGCTGACAAGCTCAACACCTACATGACGGGCTGTCTGGTACCCGAAGGTTGAGATACCGCCCGGAATAGGAATATCGTTGTCGATGGTTTTTGGTGTATGCACAACATTTACTGATCCCCTGCCTTCCATCTCTATCCATTTTGCCATGAAGCAAGTACCTTCGCCACCTATGGTAATAAGGTACTTTATACCCAGTTTCTTTAGCGTTGCCATGAGTATCTTAAATTTCTCTTTTGCATTCTCGGGGGCATCGCGAGATGTTCGCAGTATTGAGCCGCCCGTTGCATGCAGTCTTGATACGTTTTCAATAGTGAGGGGCAAAACGCTGTTCATGTCACCTTCGAAAAGGTTTTTGAACCCACCCATTATTCCGAGCACTGTTTTTCCCTGATTGATAGCCTCTATAGTTGCAGAACTTATGACCCCGTTGATTCCGGGTGCCGGACCGCCACCAACAATGATACCGATTGTCTCTTTAGCCATAATGCAACTATTCTGCATTTTTTATGTATTATTTGCAAGTATTTTATGCAATATCTTTTATGCAATATGAGATAGGTTTCCATATTTCAATTTCAAAAGGCTTTGAATGGACATTAAAGGAATCGAAAAGATTACACTGCGGTGTGATACAGATATTCGTTAAAAACCCTCGGTCATGGGGGCTGCCGCTTTTACATTTATCTTGAATAATAAAAGGTTTGCCCATCTTTACGGCATCATGGAAACCCCAAAGATGGGCAATATGGACGAAGAAAATATGAAGATTATGCGATCTTTACTTTCTCCGCTGATGTCTCGTTCTTTTTCTTAATTTTCTATATTTGTGTTTTCTAATTTTCTTTTTTCTCCATTTTAAAACACTACCCATTCTTCACCTCATTATTTTATGGAAAACTCATCCCTGATGGAATCATTCATATCTTAGACTTTAAAATGATAACCTTCATTTACTTTTTTTGCAATAGTATAATGAAAGAAGCCACCATATTTTCAGCTATTTTATCCTTCTGCCTTCTAAACTCTTTTTTCTGTTATGCAATGATTATCTTGAAATGGTAAAGGAAAATAACTATAATTACAAACTCATGCGCCTGTAGCTCAATCAGGATAGAGCAACAGACTTCTAATCTGTAGGTTCCGCGTTCGAGTCGCGGCAGGCGCGCTTAATGATTTCAATAAGTTCCGTGTCTCGAACATTTTCAATTTTTCCCACATGCATTTTTTTGTTTTTGGTGTTCAGCGCCTGCTGCCTGCCTTGCCATTCGCTATATTATTTGGTAATTCATGCATTGGTATGATAAAATTTCCATCATGAAATCAAGGGCTCTCATTATCGTTCTCTGTATATGTATCTTTGCAACATTATCATATGCCGCCGGTGAGCCAGCATCAGTAACAGTTCAAATTGATGGGCTATCAGGCGAAGAGCTTCAAAACGTCAAGACTGCCCTGAAACTCCCTGAAGGTTTAATAAAAGACGAAAAAGTAGATATGACGTGGTTGACACGCTTTGAGCGTCAGATACCCGAAAAGGTAAGGGATGTCCTCAAAGTTTTCGGGTATTACAAACCGGATATCTCTGTTGCAATGGAAACGCCTGAGAAAGGTCCGTATGAGTTGCATGTCAATGTGACGAAAGGCGACCCTGTAAATATCGATAAAGTGTCAATATATATCGAGGGCGCCGGTTCGCATGAGTCGGCTCTTACCGAATTAGTTGACCGGTTCCCCCTGCATAAAGGAGATGTCCTCCGGCAGGATAAATACGAGGAAACAAAAGAATCGCTCCGGAAAAAAGCAATTGCCCTTGGTTATCTTGATGCCGATTTTTCTACGCATACCATTAATATTACCATGGACACATTATCGTCAGAAATTAACCTTGTTTTTCAAACAGGCCTGCAATACCGTTTTGGAGATGTTAGTTTTGTGGGTATGCCTCTCTATCCGGTAGCTTTTCTTGAACGTTATCTTGATTTTAAGACAGGTGATGTTTTTTCCTATGAAAAAATTGCCAATACACAATTCAATCTTATCAGTGCTGACCGTTTCAAAGAAGTGACGATAAACCCATTAAAGGAAGAGGCCAAGGATAGTCGTGTGCCTATTGAAATTAAACTTTTTTCATCGCCGCCAAAGCGGTTCAAACTTGGCCTTGGATATGGAACAGATACCGGGGTAAGAGGTACGCTAATTTATAACGACTTCAATTTTGCCGGTTCAGGGCATAAATTTGAAACAGAGATAAGGTTAAGCGAAAACCTCCAGGGTTTTGCAGCCCGGTATATTCTTCCTGACAAAAAAGACTATAAAAGTTTTACCTTGCTCACATTTGGGCTCCAACGGGAAAACCTGACCGACCAGGCAACAAATGTCATATCGCTGGAAGGGGAGCATGCACGAAGTCTTGGCCATGAACAATTAGGATCGTTTTACTTGAGGATGCAAAAAGAAAATTCCTGGGCAGGCGATCAAACAACGAACGCTTTTATCGTCCTGCCGGGAGTCCGCTATTCAAGCCGGCAATATGACAACCTCATGCGTCCAACAAAAGGATACTTCTATGACCTGGAATTACGGGGGACCAACGAAGTGCTGGGTTCATCCACAAACTTTGCCCAGTATCTGACAAGCGGAGAGATGATTATAGGCTTGCCGGGCCGTTTTTCCTTTCTTGTGAGGGGGCGTCTGGGCACCACTTTTATAAGCGAATCAGTAGAAGATCTCCCTATTTCTCTCCGGTTTTTTGCAGGTGGCGACCGCAGCGTCAGGGGATATGCATACAAATCCCTGGGACCCACTGATGTCTACGGGGATGTGATCGGTGGGAAGCATATGCTCGTAGGAAATTTTGAACTGGAGAGGGCTATAGGTTCCAACTGGGGTGTGGCAGCCTTTTACGACACAGGTAATGCATTTAACAATTTTTCAAATATGGACCTTGCACAGGGCGCAGGAGTAGGAGTTCGCTACTACACACCGATAGGCTCCATGAATCTTGACCTTGCACGTCAGATTGGTGTGAGCAATCCGGATTTCCGGATACATTTTACCATCGGGATTCGTATATGAAGCGCTGGATCATTCTTTCTGTAGTTACCGCCATCATTCTTTGTGTTACTTCAATAATCGGATGGATGGTCGTCACAAGCAAAGGCAACCATTTTGTGCTCACAGCGATAATACGGTTTATTCCTGCTAAAATTAACATTGGAAGGGTAACGGGCACCCTGACAGATAATCTCAGGATTGATAGTATAAAGGTACATTTCAAGGGATGGGAAATCAGGGTGAAAACTATGCAGGTTTCGTTACAGCCGGCCTACCTTACTGCAGGGGTTGTAGTATTTAAAAAAGCGGTATTCCAGGATGTTTCAATAGTTGACCATAACCCCGATGCATTGGTGGACATTGTGTGGCCAAAGGTTCCGGGATGGCTTTCGTTGGTAAACGGACGCATAAAAATGCTCTCCTTTGACAGGATAGTCTTCTATTCAAAGGACAAAGAAAAGTCAAAAACAGGAATGTTCCAGGGAGAGGTGCTCTGGCGTTTTGGCACCCTTACTGTAAAAGACGCAGCAATAGGATTGCCCATCGGAAGACTGGAGGGGAGTGCAAGTGCAGGATTTGTCCGCCCTGCATTATCAGCTAACGTAAAATTAATAGCGCAGGAGTCTGTTGGAACTGTTGAAAGCCTTCTTGTTAACATGAAGTTAAAGACGGCGCAGAACCATGAATATGTTTCAGGACCCATTACTGTTACAGCGATGTCAGGCAGCAAAGACCTTCTTTATTTGAAGGGCGATATCGCCATAACGAATAACACCATTAAATTCAAGGACATGCTCCTTACTGAAAAGGGGCGGCAGGGAGAGGCACACATTGATGGTATGCTGGATTTTGCTTCTAACGAATCTATTTTTGATTTGCAGCTTAAACTTTCCAACATTAACCTTTCAAAAGAATTGAACATAAAAACATCCTTTTCCGGTAACATGCACGTAAAGGGCAACCCCAGGCATTACAAAGGGGGCATTTACATCAGAAATGCAGATAATACATGGCGGAATATTAATCTTAATAGCGCTTTTGAAGGTGATTCAGGCCAAATACAATTAAAAGAAATTAGCGGAGTTTTCCTTGATGGAACCCTTGAGGGATTCCTGCAGATGTCCTGGATTCGTGGTTTTTATCTCACGGGAGGCTTGAAGGGCAGGGACCTCAACCCTTCTAAAATAACCCCTGAATGGAAGGGGAAGGTTAACGCAGATTCCAGTGGAGCTTTTCGATGGGAGTGGAAAAAACCTGTGGAAGGGGCCCTGAAGGCGGAATTGCTGAAGAGCATACTACGCAACAAAGCACTTGTCGGACGAGTCGATGCAAACTGGCGCAACGGCATTTTGCATCTTGATGCATTACATCTTCGCGGCGACGGCTTTGATCTTTCTGCGAGCGGTATTCTGGAGGAGCGCCTTAATTATGAGGCACGGATAAGTGATCTTGCAGGGCTTATACCAGATTCAAAGGGGCGCTTTTCGGCCCGTGGATGGGCGCGCTGGCAAAAAGGGAAACTTGCAGGTATATTGAAAGGCAATGGGTATTCAATTTCCTCGGGAAAGGCAAGAATAGGTTCTGCAGGTATAGAAGCCGAGCTGGATGGCAACCGCGAGAACAGCATTTCTGCAAGGATAAAAGCGAACAATCTCAGCTATGGAGACGTGAAAACCGGCTCATTGGGAATCAACGTAAACGGCAAAGTTCATCAGCACACCATTCAAATAATATCAATCTGGCAGGACAACAATGTTCAGGCTTCGTTGGCAGGCGGCTATATGAATGATGCCTGGGAGGGTACCATTACTCAGCTTGCCGGGGTAGACGCACATTACGGTCCATTCAGTCTTGCAAGTTCTTGTCCTTTAAAAATAGGCGCCGGACATTTCAGTATCGGCGCGCTATCTTTAACTGGTAGTGCCTTAACTGGTAGCGCCTCGGAAAAACTGGATGCTGAAGTTTCTCTCAATTTTGAGCCGCTTCGTGGATATGTGAGGACAAAGTGGCAAAATCTGAACCTTTCCCGGATTAACCCCTTGCTGAATAAATTGAATGTTTCAGGCAATTTTTCCGGTTCTTTTGAGGGTGAATGGCTTCAGAACAGCAAGGTGAAAATGGCAGGAAATGCCACAATGAATGGTAATCTTACCAGTGGTCCTCTTGCAATCCGGATCGCTAAAGCCGATGCTTCATTAAAATGGGACGAAAAGGGTCTCACTTCGTTATTTGATGCAGGTTTTGACGGTGGAGGCAGTATCCGGACACGGTTTACATCAAACCAACCGGCACGTTCTGAAATGCCGGACTCGGGAGAGTTATCGGGTACATGGCAGAATATCGATATAAGTATTTTAAAGCCATGGTTGCCAGAGTCAATAGATACAAAGGGGCAATTATCGGGAACATTATCCGGCAAACTTATGCCCGGATCACGGTTTGAGACAACAGGCGAATTGAAGATCTCAAACGGCCGGTTTTTGTGGAAAAGAAAAGAAGGGTTAATTACTGTCTCCACCGAAAAGGTCGATCTGAACTTCGTATGGAAAGAATCTGCACTGAAGGGTAATCTTGTTTTTGTACTGCCAGGTTATGGACACGTAAAGGGTATGTTTCAACTTCCGGTGCAGGCACGACTCCCGGCTAAAATTGAGCCGGATGGCCCTATGAGGTTTGAGAGCAGCGGCAGGATTCGGGAAAAAGGTGTGGTAAGTGCTATCTTTCCGGGGCTTATCGAAGAGACTCAGGGACAGATAAGTTTCAATGTAGCTGCTTCCGGTACCTGGCAAACTCCGGATTATAAAGGATGGTTGCGACTTGAAAAGGCTGGCGCCTTTCTTCCTACGGCAGGAATCCATATTAAAGATATGGGGATGGAGGCTGAATTAGCACAGGATCATATCAATATTACTTCGTTTCAGGCCTATTCGGGGCAGGGGAACATTCAGGGATCTGCAACGATCTGGCTGAAAGACTCAAAAATTGTCCGTTATAAAGGGATGCTTAACGGCAAAAGATTTCAGGCGATTTATGTGCCGGAAATTCAGGTATGGGCTAATCCTGACCTTAATTTCGAGGGTGACACTAAACGGGTATTATTACGGGGATCAATAGAAGTGCCTGAGGCATTGGTACGTTATGGTGAGGGCAGGGAGGTGAAACGCACAAGCCCTGATATAATTATTGTTGATGCAGCACCCCAAAAGGTTAAACACCCCCTTCCATTCGATTTTGACACACAAATATCGGTCAGCCTGGGTAACAAGGTGCAGATCAGGGGCCCTGGGATTGAGATACAATTAGATGGAAAGGTACTCCTTACAGGGCAGAACATTGACAGGATTATTGGCGATGGCCAGATCAGAATTGTTAAAGGACATTATAATGCTTATGGGGCAAAACTTGATGTTACCAGAGGCAGCATTGTTTTCGGAGGTGGGCCGGTTGAACTCGCATCCCTTGACATTATGGCGCTCAGAAAAATTAATCCCGGCAGGTTCGATGAGATAAAGGCAGGCATAACAGTAACAGGAACACCGAAATCTCCTCTTATAAAATTGTATTCGGAACCCTCTATGCCGGAGCAGGATATTCTTTCCTATATTGTCCTCGGCAGACCCTTAAAGGTTGAAGGTGAGACAAACCAGACATCACTCCTGCTGCAAGGCGCTGGCGCCTTTCTCGTTGGCAATAAGGTTGGTTCTGCACAGAATCAATTGATGCACAGGATTGGCATTGATACCCTTGGAGTGGAGACGAAAACTATTGGCGGGACCAGTACAGGAGGCACGACCGGAACAGGCTTAGCGGGCTCAACGGGAAGTATCTGGACAGGCGCTGCAGGCTCAAGCACGGGAAGCTCAACAATGACAAAGTCACTCGCAACAGTAGGAAAATACATCGCACCGGGGCTTTACGTTGCGTATGGCCGTTCGTTGTTTACTGATGAGTATCTTTTTACTGCCAGGTACTCCTTTTCAAAAAGTCTCGAGGTGGAGAGCAAAACCGGTATACAGACCGGCGTTGACCTGTATTATAAATTCGAATTTGATTAGAAGGGAAAGGCAGGGGATAAAAAGATGGTTCACAGTTCATAGTTCACAGTTCACGGTAAAGGCAGGAGAGGCAGAAGGGGAAAAGGCGGTTCACAGTTCACAGTAAAGACGGTGGAAGCTGAACTGTGAACAGGTTTTTCAAGGTTTTTTTGCCGTGAACCGTGAACTATGAACTGTGAACAATTTTTGATTGCTATGAGCTAATAACTATGAGCTATGGGCTAATTCTGTAATTGTTGGTAATTTGTAGTAATTGGTGGTAATGTTAACAATACAAAGGAGGATTTACAATGAAAATTAAAAGCCAGAAAAGATCATCGGTAAGTCTATATTTAGTTTCAACCTTGTTCGCCGCAGCTCTATTTTTTACTACGGCAGTGACGCCCGTCATAGCGGCAGATATCAACGATGCTCAGGATATTGTTGACAGGTCAAAAGTTACATTTACCAGCATGGTAAGAGACAAAGATTTCTCATGGTTCAGGGATAATCTGAAAAATGCGAAAGGGCTTCTCATTTATCCGCAGGTACTCAAGGCAGGTTTTATCCTCGGTGGTTCCGGAGGTACGGGGGCACTTGTTGTAAGGGATGTGAAGACGGGTGATTGGAGCGAACCCACTTTTTATACCATTGGCTCGGTAAGCTTCGGGCTTCAGATTGGCGGTGAATCAGCAGAGGTTATCATGATGGTTATGAGCCAGAAGGCGGTTGATTCCCTTTTCACATCGTCTGTCAAGCTTGGCGGAGATACGTCAATTGCTGTGGGGCCTGTAGGCGCCGGAGCTAAGGGCGCTGTAACTGCTGACATTATTTCCTTTGCCAAATCTAAAGGCCTATATGCGGGACTGAATTTTGAAGGTTCAGTGCTGGGTGTGAGGGAGAGCCTCAATAAAGCGTATTACGGTAAAGGAGCGAGCCCTGTGGAAATAATTGTAGAGAAAAAAGTTAGCAATAAGGGTGCTGATGAACTTCGGGCAGCACTGAAAAAGGCAGTGAAGTAGTTCATAGCCGATAGCTCATGGCTCATAGTAAAAGCAAGAAGAACGGTTCACAGGAGGAACGTTATGATAAAAAAGGTATCTATTCAGACATTGTTATGGGGCCTTGTTTTGCTCCTCGCAATACCCTTCGGGGCCTTTGCCCAGAATACGGCGCCACCGGCATCTCCTCAGTTCAAGCAGGAAGAGTTGGACCAGATGCTTGCCCCGATAGCCCTTTACCCTGATTCACTGCTTGTGCAGATCCTTATGGCATCTACCTATCCCCTTGAGATTGTTGAAGCGGCCCGCTGGACAAAGACAAATCAGAACCTTAAGGGGGATAAGTTAACAGCAGCCCTTGAAAAACAGAACTGGGATCCCAGCGTCAAATCGCTCATAAACTTTCCGTCAGTTCTGGCAATGATGAACGACAAGCTTGAATGGACGCAGAAACTGGGGGATGCCTTTCTAGCCCAGGAAAAAGGTGTAATGGATACCGTGCAGAAGCTCAGGGCAAAGGCCCAGGCACAGGGTATGTTAAAAAGCACGGATCAGCAGAAGGTTACCACACAGGCGCAGACAATTATTATTGAACCGGCAAGCCCTCAGGTAATCTATGTGCCTGCCTATGATCCTGTAGTTGTTTATGGACCATGGTTGTATCCTGCATACCCGCCTTATCCGTATTATCCGCCAGGTGCTGTGATAGGCGCCAGTGCCGTATCTTTCGGGCTTGGTGTGGCGGTTGGGGCTGCCTGGGGTTATGCCTGGGGAGGCGCCAACTGGAATCATGGCAACGTAAATGTTAATGTCAATCAGAACAACTCTATCAATAATAATATTAACCGGAATAATTACGCCAACAAAATAGGTGGTGGTGGCCATGGCGAATGGCAGCACGACCCGGACCATCGGAAGGGTGTTGCCTATAGAGACAGCAATACACAACAGAAATACGGACAGCCCGGCCGGGGGGGCAGTGCAGATGCAAAACGTGATTACAGGGGACACACCCCGGATGACAGGGGAAAGGCCGCTCAGGGCGCTGACCGTACGGGCATGCAGGATCGTAAAGGCACTCAAGCGCAGAGCCAGCAGAGAGACAGCCGGCAAGGATCTGCCGGTGCCTTCGATGGTATGAACCGCGGTGGCAGCGAGGCAAAGACGGAGAGTGACCGGGGCCGTGCAAGCAGTCAGAGCATGGGTTCTGAAAGGGCTGGCGGAGGAGCGGAAAGAGGCAGCGGGGGTGGATTCAGTCATGGTGGCAGCGGCGGTCGCCGTCGATAAGGAGTTATATATGATTACCCATCAAAAACCACCTGAGGAGGAAAAGAATATGACGCATGTAACCTCGAAAATAAAGAGCATTTTATCATATCGTTTTGGTTTTGTAATCACCTTTGCCGTTATCGTGGCTGCATTAATCTTCAGTTGCCCTGTTTCTGCCAAAACCCCAAAACAGAAGACCTTCAAGTCTCCCGATGAAGCAGTCAAGGCTATGGTTAGTGCAATAAAAGCTAACGATGCCAGAGAGTTGACGGTAATTTTTGGTCCTGACAGCAAAACCCTTGTTTTTTCCGGTGATGAGGTAGCCGATAAGACCGGACGTGATAATTTTATCAAAGCATATGGGGAAAAAAACAGACTGGAGACCATCAATGGCAACAAAGTAATACTCTATGTAGGTAACGGTGACTGGCCCATGCCCATTCCGGTTGTGAAAAAGGGTAATAGCTGGCGTTTCGATACGAAGGCCGGTAAAGAGGAGATTCTCCAACGGAGGATCGGCAAGAATGAGTTAAACGTCATCCAGGTTTGTAAGACCTACGTCGATGCACAACTGGAATATGCACCCAGGGATTACGATGGCGACGGATTATTTGAATATGCCCAGAAGCTTCTGAGCGCGCCGGGGAAAAAGGATGGTCTATACTGGGAGACAAAAGAAGGCGAGGAAAAAAGCCCGCTGGGGACCTTCATGGCAGGCGCAGCAAAAGAAGGATACTTTCCAAAAGATGGCAAGAGCAAGCCGACTCCTTTTCATGGGTATTACTACAAAATTCTGAAAGAACAGGGAGAAGATGCTCCGGGAGGGGCATACAGTTATGTGGCCAACGGCAAGATGATTGGCGGGTTTGCACTGGTGGCATATCCTGCACAATATGGTAATTCCGGTGTCATGACCTTCATCGTAAATAAAGATGGTGTGGTTTACCAGAAGGACCTTGGTAAAAATACGTCAAAGAACGTTCAGGCAATGAAGGCGTTTAATCCTGACAAAACATGGAAGAAGGCAGAGTGAAGAAACCCCGCCCTGTGGGCGGGGTTTCTGAACGGGTAGTCGCAGGCTTTCCCGCCTGTCCCTCGGTTCTGGCGGACAGGAGCCTGCGCAAAAAACTTCTTTTTTTATATCCCGAATAATTGTATTGCTATCCCGCAAAGGAATATTGTGGCGCCTGCGAGGGCGTGGTTATACCGTTCGAGCCTGGTCATGGGAATGAATTGTATGCCGAGGACTGAAACGAGAACGATACCGAGCATTGTGAGAATTGTTACCCCTCCAAAAACTGTTGTTACCAGCAGCACACCCCAGAAACTGTTTTTTGCGGCAGGATACATGAGGATTGGGATTAACGGTTCACAGGGGCCGAACACAAAAATCGTGAAAAGGATCCACGGTGTAAGGTTTTTCGTTTCCTTTTCATCGTGGATGTGAACGTGTCCGTGGAAATGCGTATGCTCGTGAACATGGGCGTCTCCGTCTATATGTTCGTGCGCATGTTCATGGGGACGGTTCCTGAATGCCCTTCGCAATCCCCAGACAAAATACATAAAACCAAACGCAATTAAGGCCCATGCAGCGATATTGCCCCTGAAAGATTCTATAAACTCCAATCTTGTAACGGCAACTCCCACGGCAATTCCTATAAAGCCCAGCAAAACAGAGCTTCCGATATGACCAACGCCGCAGAGAAAGGTAATCCATGTTGTCTTGATAATGGACCATTTTCGTGCCTTTGCAAAGACAATAAAGGGGATATAATGATCCGGCCCCAGTAATGTATGAAAAAAACCGATTGAAGCTGCAGTAATAATAAGGATGGTCAATTCCTGTGACATATATGGGCTAATTATACACTAAATCACTCAAATTGTTATAATATTTTCAGCAGTACCGCTTTGCCTCAGCAAGCAGTTTATGGAGGACAAGCAAGTGCGAGACTATTAAGCGTTTCTCAATTGTTGCAATAATCTATCATAGTCCGCATGGGAGCCAATCCAGAACCATATATTCTTCCATTCTCTTTACGGCATTCTGTGTATGTTAATCCTATCCTTAATGCGTATCTCAAAAAACTTTTTCTGCCCGCATCACTATTCTATCCAGATAAATGAAACAGTGCATATCATGCTGGAGGAGACAACGGCGCATCGGATGCACACAATTGCAGATAACATCAAAGAAGCAGGAGTAATGTAACAGACTGTAGAAAATTTAAATGTTAATTTTATTTAGGAACTGCAGAAAATCGTATGGTCCGTTTCTGGAGAGCCTGGTGATCAATTGTAACAGATGGCAACTTCCCGGAAATATTCTTGATCCTGTCAGGGGTTCCGGGATGAGTCTTTGTGATTCCGCCGCCTGATGCCTGACCGATTTCAGAAAGGTGTCTAAGGAAATCATTCAACACTGCAGGATTATATCCGCTCTTTTCGAGATACTGCAGGGCAGATGTGTCGGCAGCAAGCTCCTGTGACTTGCCGTAGCCATTCACAACGAGGGTTTTAAAGACATCGTCGATGCTTCCTTCGAAGATGCCGACAAGCTTCGAAACATCCGACGGACCGTATGTCTTGGCGGCTTCGCTGCCTATAACGGTGAGTGCCTCGGTCCAGCGTGAACTGGAAATCGCCCCGATACCGTCGCGTTTACTGATGTGTGCAACCTCATGAGCAAGGACTGCCGCAAGCTCATCCTCTGATCTCGTCGTCTTTATCATGCCTTTCGTAATCAGTATTGTGCCACCCGGGCATGCAAAGGCATTGACCTCATCTGTATCAAGTACTCCAAAATGATAACCACCGTATGTGAACGGCTTATCTGACGACAAAGTTATGGTTCTGCCAACAAGATTCACATACCAGGTAAGTTCTTTGTTCCCAAGAAGCTGGTATGTTCCGAGGATTTTGGCTGCAACTGCCCTTCCGACATAATACTCCTCCTCGTCGGAAATGGGTCGTGCTGCCTTTGTTATTGACCCTGCCGCTGTTTTTGCACTATTAAAATATTTTGTAATACCGCCCAAATCAATGGCATAGCCTGCCGATGCGCAAAGAATGACATACAAAAGTGCGGGTATGATGCCTTTTAGAATCATGGCTGATTGAGTCCTCCACCTGTCATAAATTGGGCTATATCTTTGTCCGGAACTTCGTATTTTTCAATACCGTCAACGAGGTAGTATTTCATTTCAGGGTGCTTTGTCTTGTAGGATGCTTCCACTTGTGGGTTGAATCCCTTGCCTGCGAGGGATGCCTCTCCCTCTGAGATGGAACCAGCCCCTTTTCCTGACACCGGAGCTCCGGTGAACGAAACGGTCCTTTGTTGCACGGCTGTCTTATGAATGCAACCTTCCACACTCCTGTACTTGACCTTAAACCAGTCTCCCTGGGGAGAAAGAATGTCGAGTACGTCGTTATATCGAACGGGCGATTTTATGGGTGCAAAAAACTTGCAGTATTCCCTGATCGCATTCTCTTTGGTGATAACAGAAGCCTGGTCAGCAAAGACAGGTACAGATGCAAGAATAAAAAACAGAAAAGCAATTGTAAAAAATAAGGTTTTCATTTTTCAGTCATTTTAAGAATATTCCAAGGTTTTGTCAAAGGAATATTCTTCAGAAGATCCTCACACCTCTCCTTGTAGAATAATGCCGGACCATCACCCGGATAACGCTCCAGCAACAAATCCAACAGCCTGATGGCATCGTTAAATTTGCCATTCTCGTGGTAAGTCAAGGCCTCGCGAAACAGGTCAATTTTTTCTTTAACTTCCTGTCCTGCATTACCCTTTTCTGCTATAAGTTCATAAATACGGATCGACTCGCTCTTCCCTTTGACAGCAATAAGACCAAGCTCCCTGAAAACAAAAGAGTTGTTGGTTCTCTCCATTGTTTTTTCGCTGACAATGATGTTTGTGCGAAAAACCTTGTTGACCGACTCAAGTCTCGATGCAAGGTTCACAGTATCTCCAACTACTGTATAGTCAAATAACCTTGTGCTTCCAAGGTTGCCGGCAATGGCATCGCCGGAATGTATCCCTATTCTGATGGAGACGGGGGGAATACCTTGCTCTTCAAATTTTGCATTTATTTTCCTGAGCATCGCAAAACAGTTAAGGCCAGCCTGACATGCATTGATTTCATCATTCTCGGTGTGAAGAGGGGCGCCCCAAAACGCCATGATACAGTCACCGATATATTTATCAATAACCCCTTTTTCACCGATTACCACCTCTGTCAATGCGTCAAGGATCGTATGAAGCATCATAGCAGTATCTTCAGGGGAGTTTTTTTCGGAGATGGTAGTGAAGCCGGCGATATCGGCAAAAAAGACAGTCACACGTAATCTTTTTCCACCTGGCTTGATAATGTCAGGGTTTTGCAAAACATAGTTAACAAGCGTCTTATCCATATACTGCGAGAAAGTCTTTCTTATGAAGAGCCGTTCTTTTCCTTCAGAGGCGTAACTGAAGGTTGCGGCAGAGATGAAACCTATGATGAGGGCAGCTAGCGGATAAACAACAGGAAAATAACGGGTATTCAAAAATAACAGGGCGGTTGCTCCAAATACTAATGCAAATATTCCAAGAAACATGGCAAGATTCTTGATAAAAGAATGATTGTACAAGACAAAAACCGAGAGGAACAAGACAATAGAAAACATGCTCAGAACAACAAAAACAGGATTTACAGGCCTCATGAAGCTCCCGTCCCGTAGGTTGTCAAAGAGGGTAGCATTAATATACACGCCTGTTGATACCGGGGATACGGATGTAGGCTTTAAATCATAGAGTCCTGCGGCGGTAAACCCGACGAACACGGTTTTGTCCTTGAAATACTCTTTACCGATAGGCACAGACTTCGTTAGGTCCTTGCCAACTGCAGCGTTCAGGATATCAACCGCTGAAAAGACTTGAAATGGCCTGTGATCCCTGTAATAACGCAGCAGTACCTTTCCATCAACAAGCGGAACTGGCGTGTTGCGCAAATACGCTTTGTTGTGCAATACCTGCAACTTTCCCTGCTTGATTAAACAAGAGGATATAAGATTCGGCACTATCCTGTTCTGAAACTGAAAAAAAAGGGATATTTTCCGGTAGACACCATCTTCATCGGGACTAATCGCAACATTCCCGGTTCCTTTTATATGCGCTCTCAAGACGTCCAGTGGAACGATAACTGAGCGGTACGGTGAAGACGTGCCAGTTGCTTCACCTATGGAGTGTGTTTTCACGAACATCATGTCTTCAGGCGACGTGTCCTTCGGGTTTTTGGAGAGGAAAAACGGGAGATATACATTTGATGCCTTCCTGATTGCATCTGCAAATATTGCATCGTCTTCCTGTCCATAGGATGAGGGTTCGGTATAAAGGACATCAACGGCAACAGCATCTGCCTCAGACAGATACTCTATAAGGGGAGCGTACATCTGTCGTGGCCAAGGCCAGTTGATTCCTTCTCCGCTCAATGCATCAATACTTTTCTGATCCACTTCAATAATAACAGTATTACCGGATGAGCGAAGAGGATTTAGCAGACGCGAATAAAGGTCAAAAACCTTCAACTCAAAGAGGTGAAGCGCATTAGCAGAATACAATGCAAAGGAAACGCAAAAAACTACAATTACAAGAATAATAATGTTGCGGATACGGGCCTTTGTCTGAGGTTGTTTTATCATGATTCTTCTTTATCGCAACTATGCTTTCTTTTACACAGAACAAGCGGGGTCAACTTGGCTCGTCCCCCCCCCCTTATTCATTTGTCAAGTATACGCAACGTCCATTTCTTCTGTCAAACGATAAGTACCCGGTTTCTTAAATTCATAGTAAGTGTATTTGCCAATTTTCAATAGTAGACCATTATTGAAAAAATTATAGGAGTAAAATCTGTACTTCCATGTGGTAATTCGTAACTTTTCTCTGCGTTCCCTATGCTTGACTTATAGGTGGAACGTTGGTTTTCGGTTACCTGCAGCTAAGTCGGAAGAACCATCTCTCTACCCTTCCACTATTTTTAGTTCTTCTTCAGTCAGGCCGTATAGTTCATACACAAGCCGGTCAATCTGGTGGTCGGTGGCGTATATTACCGGGGTTTGCGCCTGTCCCCGTAAGGGGGTCGCCCCCTCCAGCAGCCAAGCCACGACCCGCAAGCGGGTGCCCCGGCCTCCCCCTCTCGCTCACCGTGTTAGCTGGGCTGATTCCCCATGGGTTTGTCCGTGGGGAATTTATTCGACGCTGGATGGCGGTTTTGTCATGAGGTGTCTTTGCCTCGGAAAGCTGTTTTTTGCATTTCTTTTCGTAATATTGTGTTGATTACCTTATCAAGCCTCACGTTTCTATTTATCGTTTTTTTACTAAAAAATTCCTTAACTTCTTTATCTAAATTTATCGGAATTTCTAATTCTTCTATAGGTCTATAAAATTTCCCCTGTTCTGCTTTTGAAAAATCATAATTTTTTTTCATAGGGATTGTTTCCTCTCAAAGCACTGCTTTTTTTCTTCTTTGTTAGCTTTTCTCGCTGAGATAATTCTTACAGACTCCTTCAGGCGATTTCCTTGATCATTTTCTTGACGGCAGCGGAAAAAGGAACAAGATTGTGTTTACAAATCCAGAATACTTGGTCTGCATCAATATCGAAATAATGATGGGCAATAATATCGCAAAAGCCCTTAACGCCCGCCCAGTCGACCTCAGGATATTTTGTGAGAAGAGTTCCACCGGTGACCCTGTCGATATTCTTGAGGCTTTCACCGATGGCAAGGAAGAGCGTGGCAATCCCGTCAAGCCGCTCCACACCCTCGGGAGAACAGGTGAAATACTCGGCACTTTCAATTTGTGCTGTCCGGTATGATATTTTCTCAATGGCTTGATCAATCTCCAAGAGCATCGTGTGAACAAGCTCCTCGTCAAACATAAATAGCCTCTTGTTCAATCCGTTTTTTGAGAAAAGGATTCATTTTGTCCCGGAGACGAACTATGTCTACTCGGCGCTTGAGGCTGCCCTCTATTTCTCCCTTGAAATGAACAAGCAGGAATGGATCAGGCGTCCTGGTGGTGACGCAGATATCAATGTCGCTGTCATCACGCAGTTCACCGCGCGCAACGGAACCAAAAACACAAAGCGAGATAATGCCGTATTTCTCGGCATGTATCTTCTTGAAGTCACGCAAAAAGGATATTATTTCATCTCTGTTCACAAACAATCTCCTCGTTGATTATTTTACCACAATCTAAATCCGTAATCTTGGTTTTCCCTTGTCTATGATCTACAAGGGCTTCCCTGGCAAGCCCATCTAAAACATCTTCAGAACCGGCAAACAAGCTTTTCCACTTTCTTTCTGCCTCAAGTTCTTCCAAAACCCATTTTGCCAATGCGTTTTGTTGAATATCTGGAAGCATAGATGCCTTTTCAAAGGCTTTTGTTAACAACTTTGTCATTCTTCACCTCATTCTTTTATTGCTTGAATATTTTAACATAATTAGTCTGTTTATAGCATAAAGAAAGTTTATTTTAGATGTTCAACTATTGCTATTTCTTCTTCCGTCAGCCCATACAACTCATACACAAGCCGGTCAATCTGCTGGTCGGTGGCGTCGATCTGACGCTGGATGGCGGTTTTGTCATGCGGCGTCTTTGCAGCGTTACCCTTGTACGGCTTTTGATTGGATTTTTACTACCAGTTCAGCATCGAGAGCATCCGCAATCTTCTTGAGTGTTGACAGCTTCGGCAAGCCATGGGTGAGGCCTTCTATCCTTGAAACGGCCGACTGTGGCATGCCCGCCTTTCTCGCAACCTCTTCCTGGGTCATGTTTCTCTTTATCCTCTGTTCGATAATGCTTTTTGCAAGCTCATATTCAAGAAGAAGCTTCTCATATTCTTTTTTAACCTGCTCGTCTTCCAGGAGTCTTTTTCTATGTTCCCTGTAGTTCATTGTTATCTCCTTTGTGCAATATATTCTTCCATTCTCTTTACGGCAATTCTAATCTCTCCTTTACTCCGATACCATATTCTTCCAACAAGTCTGCAATGAAAATAAACTTTTATGCATTATCATATAGCACGTGTGCTATATGATAGCAAACCCTCTTTCCGGTTATGGCTATCCGGTTCTCTGTGATTTTTCAGGGCCGCAGGGAAGGGACTTCCTGAAAGCAAGCATAGAGGAGTTTTCTTAACAGTACAACATTTGAAGTGGTAATCGTTTTTCTGGCATGGAAATAAATCATGGTATATAGGGAAACAACACAACAGATTAAACCGGACATTCCTATTTTGGCTTGACACCGTGATAGCTGTTATTTTATTGACATTTGTGAAGTTTGTGATACAATGCTAACTATTGAATAATCATTATATGTTCTCCCTTTTAAAACATATTTTTGTCACAGCTATTTCTGTGCTTTTCATTTTCGTTGTTTTCGCTGGACCTTCTTACGGTGCAGGTGCCAATCTGAGGAAGGGGCCATATCTATTGTTCGCGGCCGAGACAGGCAATACAACCGTTGATAACACTGCCATGACCGTTCTCTGGCAGACCGATTCAACGCCGGCAAGCGCGACTATCCAGTGGGGGACAAGCCAGGGCAATTACGGACCCCCGGTTACAGTCACGGAAAAAGGGAGCGGCCAGGACGGGCATCAATTCTCATACACTATTACAGGCCTCAACACAGGGTCAATGTATTACTATCAGATTGCCGTTGACGGCACATTGGCGAGTGGTTCTTTTATGACCCCTCCAGATCCCGCATCAACATCACTCACCTTTTACGGATATGGAGACATCAGGGGAGGGCAGCTTCCTTCAGATACCTCATACACCCAGCACAGTATTGTGGAGGCGCAGATCATGAGCGATGTGAGCCAGAATGCCTTGATACGGCAGACATTACTCATCAATGCTGCCGACTTTGTAAACTGCGGAATGGACGAGTACTTCTGGGATCATCAGTACTTCAACAGGACCCTCACGGGCTCACAGACATTCATGGCAAACCTTCCCCTTGTGGCGTGCGTAGGGAATCACGAGCACTATTGGCCGGGAATCAAGGATGCACAAGGCACATGCAACCTGAGCACATATCCCTATACCGGCATGACCGCTGAAAACGCCTGCCATGTAAACGAAAAGACAAATCCCGGGGAACTCTTCTACAAATATTTGCCCTACACCTTTTATCCCTTACCGAAAGGCCCAGGGCAATACAAAGATTACTATTACCTCGCCGACTACGGGCCTGCGAGATTCCTCATGCTGGATGTATTCTTTTCCACGTTTACCAGCGGCACTCCCCAGTATACCTGGCTTTCAGGCAACATACGATCCTCGACGCTGTGGAATATCCCGGTTTTCCATGCCCCCATGTGGGCCTCCCGGTATCCCATAGATGCGGCATTGGCGGTTGAAATCAGAGATGCCCTCGGCCCGGTCTTTGAGGCAAATAATGTACCCCTTGTTATCCAGGGCCACCAGCATTTCTATTCCCGACTCCTCGTGAATGGTATCACCTACCTCACCCTCGGCGGAGGCGGTGCGGACCTGACCTCAGATACGCCCTATGACTCAACGTCAGCGCCCTATATAGTGAAATCAGAAATGATATATCACTTTGCCCGATTTGATATATCAGGCAACATGATGGTTGCAACAGTCACGGACGTATCAGGGAATATCATCGATGCCTTTAAAATATTGCCTCCCGCCACAAACATCTTTCCTGTCAACAGCCAGACCACATCCACCTGCGCCCCGACCCTGAGCGCATCTCCGTTCGCGAGCCAGGATGGCGCCACACACCAGGCCAGCCAGTGGATCGTCCGGGACAGCTCGAATAATGTGGTTTTCGTCACAAGCTGTAAAGATGCCAGCGGGAACAGCTACGGCTGTTTCGATACCAAAAACTTGACCCAGTTCTCCCTTCCTTCTGGCGCCCTCCAGTGTGGCCAGCAATACAAATGGGGGGTCATTTACAGAGATAGCAACGTCAATACGACTGCCCCATCCTCCATGACCGTCTTTTCTACGCCTGAAGAAATCACTATTACCCACGGACCGAGGATTGGACTCGTTACCGGGACAGAGGCAACTATTTACTGGGATACCGATAAATCCGAAATAGGACAAGTGGACTGGGGAACGAGTGCGTCCTATGGGTTCTCCAAGTCGGAAAGCAAAGCAACGAAAGCGCATAGGCTGACGATTACAGGCCTCTCACCCGCCACAACCTATCATTACGGGATAGTCACGGGATCGGCAAGCTCTCCGGATCATACGTTTTCCACCACCGTGTCTCCGGAGACTGCATTCACCTTTGTCAGCATGGCCGACAACAGGGGACCGACAACACCGGACGATGTGAAGGATTTGCCCAAGGCATTTCACGATATCGTGGCACTCACAATTCTGAAGAAACCGAGCTTTGTCCTCCACGCCGGCGATATCTTCCACGCGAAGTGGGATGAGCTCGATAAGCTGTACAGCAACTTCAAGCAGGCAACCGACGCTCTGGCGGCCAATGCACCTTTCCTTATCAGCCCCGGAAACCACGAGATGGAGCAGAACGGGACTGTACCGCCCGGGTCAAACCCACTCACGGTTTTTAATGAACAGTTTGCACAACCCACAGGCCCTGACCCGGAGGGCAAGCTTGTGCACGACTATACCGGTGCGGTCTACTCCTTCGACTGGGGCAACTCCCACTTCGTCTCCATCGACAACTGCCATTACGATACCACGAAACCAGGCAACGGGATGTATCAGTTAAACGATGACGAGTTGGAATGGCTGAAGGTTGATTTGAAAAATGCCCAGTCACGGGGCGTCCGTCACATCTTTGTGATGGCCCATGCCAATGCCTTTCACGGCGGCATGTCCGCGTATGAAGCGGAAAGAGATGCCTTCTGGCAGATCCTCGTTGATTACCATGTTGACGCTTACATCACCGGGCACATCCACGAATTCAACGATGAGTATGGTCAAGAATCGGGCACGAAGTGGGACGGAAGCAGCGTTGTCCACTGGATGAACGGGGATTCGGGGTCCGTCGTTAACGCTTCCCAACAGCCTATGCCGGGACACAACCACTGGACGGTATGGACTATCAGTGGAGACACAGCCACTGCCGACCTCTATAATGACTTTGGAGACAAGGTCTACAGCAGGACCATTCAGAGTTCCCAGCCGCCCACACCCCTTGCTTCTACATCCCCTGCTGCAAATGCAATAAATGTGTCAGCAAATGTCATCATTACCGCTACGTTTACGGCCGCTCCTGCTCCCAATACGACCACATTCACCGTCACAAGCAGCGGGAATATCCCCGTACAGGGTACCGTAACCTTCAACGGGAAAACGGCAACGTTTACGCCATCAAGCGATCTATCCAATGGGGAAACATACACCGCTGCCATTAACACCGCTACCATGGGGAATGCAAAATGGAGTTTTACGACGGTAGCGGGAAATACAGCATCTCCCTCTACGTCAACGGGGACGGGAAAGATTACTATCGATACCTCCTTAAATCCGGGAACGCTTATTAGCAATGTGAGCGCCCTCTCTGATGCAGATCCGAGTTTAAACCAGGCGAATAAACCTGCAGGATATCTCTTTAAAGACGGCGTGGTCTCATACAACCTGTCCGGTGTTCCTATCGGAGGAACCGTTCAGGTCAGCCTTACCTTCCCCAGCGGAATTTCGGCAGAAAGCAAGATATATAAGGTAAATAAAGATGGTTTTTACCAGTTCACAAACGTAACGATCAGTGGCAATACGGCAATATTGACCATCACCGATGGAGGCACTGGTGACAATGACGGCGTAGCAGACGGCAATATATCCGACCCCGTCGGTGTAGGTGTTCCCGCAGGGTCCGTTGTATCCGGTGGAGGTGGCGGTAGCGGGTGCTTCATTGCAACGGCTGCCTACGGGTCGTACCTCCATCCTTATGTGCAAATCTTGAGAGAGTTCAGGGATGCGTTCCTTGCTGTCAACTCCATGGGAAGATCCTTTGTGGAATGGTACTACAGGGTATCGCCTTCCATAGCCGATATAATACGTACGAGC
>JAPLKD010000170.1 GCA_026388245.1 Pseudomonadota bacterium
TCGTGCCAACATCTTTGGGCCTATTTCTTCACGATCATGGAATGCAAAAACGTAATCGGGCCAATTGGGACGTACAAGAACACGATGAGAAGTGCCGTGCTAACGCTTGATTGTCCAACCAATGTGAAGCAAGGCAGCGAGGATTCGTTGAGCTTTCGTTGACGGCCATCGGCTCATGCTGAGACCGCGAATACCTCTTTAAGTTCCGGAATCTCTTCTTCCTGTTCCAGTCGGTCAGCCATGACTCGCAAGGCTAATGCTTCTGCCTTTGAAATGGCTTGGTTACGAGTATCTCCGTAAACCATGACTCCGGGAAGTTCCGGGATTTCAGCAATCCAACGGCCATCTTCTTCTCTTTCGATTTCGATCTTCATAAATTACCCCTGCAATATGATACCTCACTCAAAGTAACATGTGCAAGCTTTTCCCGGTTTTTCCTTCTATACGGTTTAATCCCGATAGCGGAGGAAATTGCCGTCCTAATCTCAGGAGGAAGTTTCAAAATTGAAATCGTGCGAAACATTGTTCTTGTTGACTTTGCGGAGATTTTAAAAGTTTCAGACACTGTGTCTGAAAAACCTTCGGATACATAGTCGGTGAAAGGGAAAAACCGGGCACTATTCACTATGTCCCGCATAAAGCGGGATTAAATCTTACACTAACAACTATTCACTGAAGTAAAACAGCACTTTAAGCCCAAAAATCGGCCATTTTCTATACATGAAACGATTTATTTCAATGGGTTAGCTTGGTCCGACCCCAATCCGTATCCAGAATATGACTGGCGTTCATATTTCTGGTATATCCGATGGTGTGCTGGTGGTTACCTATGGCACTTACAAGTCGAGTATACCGCCTTTTATTGCATGTTGCAGATTATGTGGATGAAGTCTTATAGTCTCCGTAATTTCAGCAATTAAGAGCGTCTTTTTCAAATGTCAAGGGCAGACCCTTTTATGGGTCTGCTTGCCTTTTCATATTTTCTGCCTTTTTCACTATTCACTATCTACTATCTACTATTCACTATTCACTGCCATTTTCACACCTGAGGGGGCTTTTTCTTCTCCGGCGCAGGTTCCGGGGCAATAGGTATCCGCAGTTCCACTAAAGCACAGAAAACATGCAGCTCATCAAGAAGCGTCACAAGGTCGGGTCTCGTGTATGTTGCGATACCCATTTCAATGCGTGACTCTACGGATCGTAAGCTTGCAATCTGCTTCTTCATGGGTAAGGGTTTTGTGGTGCCCGGGTCCGGTTTTACTTTCTTGTATGCTGTAAGCAGATTATTCAGGGTGGCATTCGTGACAGGCTTCATCATGATATTGGTAAATATCTGCATGAGGTCAGGACAATCGAGGTTCGCGGCGAAGAGATATCCCTGGGAAACAGGTAAATTTCCTGCCCGAATTGCTGCCTGAATCTCATCGGGGAGTTTTAGAAGTGAAAGCCCGTTAAACATCGTCTTTATTGACTTTCCGGAGATTTCGAGAGTCATAGCAACTGTTGCTATGAATTCCTGGGAAGCGTATTCTGGTTCACGAATGACCTTCATCAGCTCATTCATCACCCCGTCCACATCATACCCTTTATCGGGATGTCTTGCCTGAATGTATGCCAATATGCCCTTTGCCTGATCCATTGGATTCAAATCTTCTCTCTGGAGGTTCTCCGTCAGTTGGAAGGCAAGTATTTCATCCTTCTGGGTGATCGCATCAAGTATGCGCGCCGGTATCGTTGGAAGTCCAAGGTTCAGCACGGCAAGATAACGGCGTTCTCCGCAGAGAAGGAGGTATTTACCGTCTTTAGGCGTTACAAGAACAGGCTCAAGGATGCCACGGTCTTTAATAGATTCCATAAGGGCCTTAAAGGAATCACTCTCCGTATCGATACCTGAGCGAATCTGTTCTTCCACAATAATGCTTTCCAGAGGCAGGTACATAAATTCCAGACTTTCAACCGTTTTCTTTGTGGCCATATCGTTTCCCCCTTATTAATTCAGTGGTTCGTACTTCGTCGTTCGTACTTCGTTAAGAGCCTTTCTCGATGTACGATGTACTATGTACTGTCTTGTGAATCTACCTTGATGTTGTTCTTTATTGTAAAGAATATTGAAAATCTGTCAAGTTTTTTTAATGCCTATACACTCATCACCTACCACCCATCACCTTATTGTTTCTTAGGTTTTTATAGACAAAAACAGCGCTTTAAGCCCTAAAATTGGCCATTTTCGTACATAAAACGACTTATTTTAATGGGTTAGCCTGGTCCGACCCCAATTTACCCCTCACTGCTCCACCCAATAATTCGCCAGGACTTCAGCCTGTTTGAGTACGGTATCGACGGCTTTCTGTTGCTTGTCCGGAGGGTATCCGTATTTATTCAAAGTACGCTTCACGATGACCATGAGCTTAGCCCTTGCGCTTTCTTTCATAGCCCAGTCTATTGTTGCGTTTTTACGAACTTTATCGGCAATTTCACGGGCAATATTTTTCAGTGTTTCATCGCCCAGTATTTTTACAGCACTGTCGTTGACTTCCAATGCGGTATAGAATGCAAACTCATCCTTCGTTAATTTCAGTTTCTCTGCCAGGCCGTCTACGATCCGTATCTTCCTGGCTATTTCCAGCAGTTCCTCAACGATCTCGGCGGTTGTCAAAAGGTTGTTCTGGTACTTTTTGATGGACGCTTCAAGCATATCGAGGAGGTTTTTCCCTTCTGTAATATTGAATTTAAGCCGCACCTTGATTTCATCATTGAGAATCTTCTTCAAAAGTTCAATGCCAAGATTCTTGTGCTTCATCTCCTTTACATCTTGAAGGAATTCTTCAGAGAGCAATGAAATGTCAGGCTTTTTGATGCCTGCCGCATCAAAGATATCCACAACTTCAGTTGACTCTACAGCCTGATTAATGATCTGACGGATAGCGGATTCATAATTCTTTTTATCGCTGTCGTCACCATCACCTTCAAACTTGAGCAGTCGCGCCCGAATGGACTGGAAAAAGGCGATTTCATTCGTCAAAGCAAGGGCGTCTTCATGCGGTACTGCCAGCGCAAAAAGCTGTGAAAGCACGGTGGACTCTCTGACAAAACGATCTTTACCCTGTTCAAGTGCAAGAATGAATTCCTCGGCCTGAAGAATGATAGAGAGCCGTTCGGAGGTCCCGACACTGAAAAAACGCATGTACTCAAACCCGTGAAACAACTGACGCACAACTTCCATTTTTTCAAGCAGCAATTCAAGCGCCCGCGCCTGTGTCTCCGCGGGGTCACCCTTCCCACCAGAGTTGGAATAGAAGGCAAGGGCCTCTTTGAGTGCGTTACCAATGCCGATATAGTCAACAACAAGCCCGCCGGGCTTATCCATGAAAACACGGTTCACACGTGCGATTGCCTGCATGAGGGTGTGCCCCTTCATCAGCTTGTCTATATAGAGCGTATGCAGGCAGGGGACATCAAATCCGGTGAGCCACATATCCCGTACAATAACCAGTTTCAATGCATCCTGCGGGTCTTTCATACGGTCGGAAAGTACGCGGCGGCTTTCTTTATTCGTCCGGTGATACGAAGGAATCACCAGACTGTCCGGGTCTTCCGGGTCAAATTCCATTTTATCGGAAGAGGAAGAAGTCATAACGACCTTCAGCGCCCCGTCCTTCAGGTCTTCACTGTGCCACTGAGGCCTCAGTGCAACAATTTCATCATACAGGGCAACGGCTATGCGGCGGCTCATGGTGACGATCATCGCCTTGCCTTCAAAAACCTCTGCCCGCTTTTCGTAATGCGCAATAATATCCCCGGCAAGATTCTTCAGTCGCTCAGGATGACCGACAATGGCTTCCAGTTTTGTCCATTTCGCTTTCGCCCTCTGTGTTTCCGAAGTGCTGTCTTCAGTCATTTCTTTATCAAATTCTTCTATCAGTTTCCGGCCTTCAGCAGTGAGGTTGACTTTAGCCAGACGGCTTTCGTAGTATATCTTCACCGTGGCGCCGTCTTCCACGGCTTGGGCGACATCGTATATGTCAATGTAGTTCCCGAACACTGCCGGAGTGTTAATGTCGGTGCTTTCTACCGGTGTACCGGTAAATCCGATAAAGGTTGCATTCGGGATGGCGTCCCGCAGATACTTGGCAAATCCATAGGCAAGACGCTTGCCGTTCGGTTTGCCCGCATCATCCTTCGTGTCAATCAGCTTCGCCTGAAATCCATATTGCGTGCGATGCGCTTCATCGGCGATAACTATGATATTTCTTCTGGTAGACAAACAGGGCATAGAAGAAATATCACCCTCATCCCCTGCCCTTCTCCCAGAGTGAGAAGGGGGCAATGTATCCCTCTCCCCTTGGGAGAGGTCAGGTGAGGGTGCCGTATCTGACGGCATAAACTTCTGAATCGTGGTGAACACAATGCCGCCGGATGCCACTTTGAGAAGAGATTTCAAATGCTCCCGCGATTCTGCCTGCACAGGAGGCTGGCCAAGGAGGCTTGTTGATCCGGCAAAGGTATCAAAAAGCTGTTGGTCGAGATCATTCCGGTCGGTAATAACCACAATGGTCGGGTTATCCAGATTATGGATCAGTTTTCCTGCGTAAAACACCATGGAGAGGCTTTTCCCGGAGCCTTGCGTATGCCATATCACGCCAGCTTTACGGCTGGCGTGACCCTCACCTTGCCTCTCCCAGAGGGAGAGGTGTGATGCGATACTATCCAAAACTATCTCGGGTTGATTTAAGAACTCTTCATTTTTGAAGCGTAGAACGGCGTATCCTGATGAAGACAAATATTTGTCACGCACTGAATCATGTTTCTTTTGTTCGCTCGAACTATGAATCTCCCCATCCAGTTCGACAACCAATTTAATCTCATCACAGTAGAAATCAACTATGTATTGTCCGATCTGATGCTGCCTACGAAATTTCAAATCTAAGAATCTTCTGTTTCTAAGAAGTTCCCAAAATATTGCTTCGGCGGGTGTTTGTTTTTCTCTGAGTTCTCTTGTCTTGCTTATAAGACCTGAAAATTCCATATTCCCACGATAATTGCTCCCTCTACCATTGGGAGAGGGCTGGGGTGAGGGTGCGAACCCCATGGCTCGCTTAGTGCTCTCCACAGCTTTGTTTACTGCATAGTACTGGTGGTATGCAGCGATCTTTTTTACGGTCTCTATCTGCGTCAGTCCGGTTTTTGCATCTATCTTTTTGTCTTTTTCAAATACAATGAAGTTCCTTATCAGATCGAGAAGCGTTGCCTTGTTCAACATGCCCTTAATGAGCACTTCGAGCTGGCTTACATGAGCAGAAGATTCTTTTTTGTCGTCAATGGTTTTCCAGGTCTGGAACCTGCTGTAGGCGGATGAGATAGTCCCTGCTTTTGCTTCCAGTCCATCGGAAATGACGCAAAAAGCATTGTAGAAAAAGAGCGATGGAATTACAATCTTGTAAGTCTGAATCTGATCGTAGGCCTTTCTGACGGTGGCATGTGCATCTGCCGGGTTCTTTAGCTCTATCACCACCAGCGGCAGGCCGTTTACAAAGAGGATCACATCAGGTCGCTTGTTTCGGTTCTTTTCAATAACAGTAAACTGGTTTATGGCGATAAAAACATTATTTTCAGGCTTCAGAAAATCAATAAGCCATACCCGCTCACCCCGTTCCTGGCCGCCTTTTCGTATTGTTACAGGCACACCTTCGACGAGCATCTTGTGGAATGCCTCATTCCCGTCGATAAGCTGGGGAGAAAAGATCGATGTTGCAGCTTTCAGGGCCTCCCGTCGGGCGGCAATAGGCAGTGTGGGATTGAGCCGCTCTATGGCCAGTTCCAGGGTGCGGGTGAGCACAACATCACCATAGGTTGCTCGTTTTTCAGTCAGGCCGTAGGATGTAATCGGCGTTTCAATTATCAAAAAATCCTGTATCGGACCAGCATCAGGAGTTATGGACGGACCTGGGACGTAGGAAAAACCCTGCTGCTTTAGTTCGTTGAGAGAGAAGATCTCGATTTCGGATTCGGTGAAGGCGGTCATGATGGAACCTCAGTGAATAGTGAAAAGTGAATAGTAAATAGTTTTGAAAAAATGGGTCGATTCATCTGCTATCCTTTGCGGTTTTTACTAATGACTGGTAACTCTTGTCTTTTAAAATTGATTCTCTCATAGCTTCACCCTCACTTCCCCGGACATGAGTTTGGGGAGGAGCGTATCGCGGAGGCGGGAAAGGGTGCGGATTTGGATTGTGTTTTTCCTGATTCTTGTGACCGCAATTTCTCCAAAGTCATCAAAATCTTTAACAAGATTAAACGGTGGGGCCTTAAGTTTGTATTCCTTTAGTAAACCTGTATTTAGGTTGTTCTGAACAGAACCATCGGCGATATAATTCAGCTCTTCATTCAACTGTTTGAGAAAAAAGAATACAAATAGCTTTGAAATCCCCATAAAATTGCGAAACAATAACCATCCATCATGAATACAGCCTTCTAATTCAACAAAATATGGAAAACCACAAGTCGCACTATTCGAGAGAATTAAATCACCGGGAGATACCTTAACACTTTTACTTACACCAGCTTCTATTATGAATTCATTTGTTCTGTCAATAAAATAACTACCGCTTGCGGTCGCGTCCGCTATTTTGATCCACGGTACTGTGCCATCCTTTACATATTCAATAATCGGACGAGGTGAAGCACCACGTGTTATTGTACACAAATCTTTTAATTGTTTTGTGGGCCAATCGGTTTTCGCCCCTTCGACAAACATTTTCCGCCACAGAGCTTCGGCCATTCCTTCCAGTGTTTTGTTCTGCCGGTGCAGAAGGTCGATCTTAGCAGAGAACAAGAAATACTGTTCGCCAATATATTCCTGCAATTCCTTTCGTGGTAGCGGAATAAGCAACTTGCCAAAATCACCCTTTTTAAAATGAGGTATTAGCGTCCCAACATGCAAGTTTTCTATTTCTCCCTGTATATCGGGTGATCTGAGAACAGCAAATAAATACTTTGGGTCAACTTTCTTTGAGTCAGCACGAATGGCAACCATATCCTGCGCGATACAAAAATC
>JAPLKD010000228.1 GCA_026388245.1 Pseudomonadota bacterium
GGAGAGAAAATCGGTTTCTGCCCACCTGATTGCCCCCGGTGACACGGAGAATCGACAGGTCATCTTCTCCCACTACTTTGGCAATAGCACGGCGGATTGCCTCCAGAAGGGCGCCCTCCGGCAAGTTCATCTGAAAGATGGGGTGCAGATCACGACTCGCCCAACTTTCAAGCCTCACCGGCATGGTTAGAGAAACCTGTGCCCCGACACCGGCAACCGTGGAATATGCAAACACATACTTCTGCCGATGTTCCCGCGCAATGATGCCTGCCCGGCTGTCTTCTGCCCACACGGCAAGCGACGATACGCCTGCCATCAGCGGGCGTCCTCTTCAAGCAACTCCTCCAGCGTTGGAGGTTTGCCTGCCGGGCGCACCCGCAGTTCCATCCCCAGAAATTCGAGCAACCGGATAAGTTTACGCACGCCAATCTCCTGCACAGTGCCGTTCTCGATCTGCCCGATGGTGGTGCGACTCATACCCAGGACTTTTCCCAATTCAGACTGTGAAATCTTGCGGCTCTTTCGCGCCTGTCGAATTTGTTTACCGATCTCAAGCAACATGTTTGAATTGTATATGATGCATTATGATTCGTCAAGTATAATATGCTTTATATGTGATGCAATTAAAACATCAAATCTGACCCTCGTCCTCTCGAACCCTCTTTTTTTGAGGTTTGGAAGTTTGGAAGTTTTGCTAACCCTCCAATCCTCTACCCCTCTGCTATTCCATACTTCTTTACCCGGTACCACATGCTCCGCTCTGAGATTCCAAGGCGTTTTGCAGCCCTTACCTGGGAACCGTTTGTCTTTTTCAGTGCGTCAATGACCATTCTTTTTTCCAGTGCAGATATCGCATCATCCAGCAACGTATCGGAATATGCCTTTCCTTCAAGCCTGTAATCGCCTCTTAAATGGAGGGGCAGATCGTCACGGGTAATCAGGTTGCCATCGCACATAATCGCCGCCCTCTTTATTGCATTTACAAGCTCCCTCACATTCCCGGGCCAGTCATACTCAAGGAGCAGATTCCATACATCTTTTGAGATATTAAAGAATGCGCCTGCATCTTTTGAGATATTAATCAGATAACTGTCCATCAAAACAGGTATATCTTCCTTTCTCTCCCGCAGCGGGGGGACCGAAACATGGATTTGTGCAAGGCGAAAATAAAGGTCTTCCCTGAATCTGCCCTCCTTCATCTCCTTCGCAATCTCCTTGTTTGTAGTTGCTATGATCCTCGCATCCTCTCTATCTCTTTTGTTTCGATAACCCTCAACAGTTTCGCCTGTAAATACGGGCTCATCTCGCCTATCTCGTCCAGAATGATCGTCCCTCCATCGGCAAGCTCGAATTTTCCCTGTTTCTGTTGTACTGCACCCGTGAAAGCGCCCTTTTCATATCCGAAAACCTCACTTTCCAGCAAATTATCCGGAATAGATGCACAATTTACCGTGATAAGTTTACCTTTTCGTTTCGATAAGGTATGAATCAACTTCGCAATCTCTTCCTTGCCTACACCGGTTTCACCGGTAATGAGAACCGTGATATCCCTGCCGGCAAACCTTTCAACATTCCTGAAGATTTCCCGCATACCCGAAGATTTGCCCACAACCCCATGAAAGACAACATCTTTTAATCCTTCTTCCTTTGATAACTCCACTGCTTTTATTAATTTCCTCTTTCCCAGGGTTCTCTTCACAACAATCTTGAGTTCATCAAGGGCAATGGGCTTTATAAAAAAATCCGTGGCGCCGCGCTGGATTGCCTCCATAGCGTTTTTCTTCGTTCCGTAGGCTGTAATAATGACAATCGGAACG
>JAPLKD010000124.1 GCA_026388245.1 Pseudomonadota bacterium
TTGACATAAGCGATTTGAATGAGAGTGAATTTATTCATGGTCGGGCAAGGAGGATATGCATCTTCATGTCTCCCCTTGACGTCCATGTAAATCGTGCCCCCTGCGATGGTAAGGTACTGAAAGTACAACACAGAAAGGGAGAGTTTGCGCTTGCCTTTAAAAAGGATATCGACAAAGAGAACGAGAGGAATTATATTCTTATAGATCATGGTGGAGAAAAGGTCCTTTTGGTTCAGGTTGCAGGTTTTTTGGCACGGCGCATTATCTCATACGTAAAGGAAGGGGATTTTGTAAAGAAGGGTGACCCTGTCGGTATGATTGCATTTGGCTCAAGGGTTGATATTTATTTTCCAGAGGAATATGAAATTGTGGTAAAATCAGGCATGAAAGTAAAGGCAGGGGTAACTTCCCTGGCAAAAGCAAGGTCAAAAGTTTTATGAAAAGCAATGGATGACATATGGAAACAAGCACATTAGGGACACTCTATGAAGTAGCGAGCCTCGCGAGCGAGAGGGGGAGTCTCTTCGGGCTTTGCCCGAAGAGGGGGCGACGCGAGCCCCAGAAAATTAGGAAGGTGGACATATGAGAAGGAGAAAAGGGAAAGGCATTTACATCTTACCAAACCTGCTGACCTCCATCAGTCTCTTTTCCGGCTTCTATGCAATTGTGGCAACGATAGACAGGAGATTTATCTATGCGGCTATAGCAATTTTTGTATCAAGCATTTTTGATATGCTGGATGGCAGGGTTGCGCGTATGACAGGTTCAAGCAGTAAATTCGGGGTTGAGTACGATTCTCTCTCTGATGTGATTGCCTTTGGCGTAGCGCCGGGGTTACTTATCTATCTGTGGGCGCTGAAAGGTTACGGAAGGTTTGGATGGCTTGCGGCATTCCTTTATGTGGCCTGCGGCGCCCTCAGACTTGCGAGGTTCAATATCCAGGTTGATACCGTCCAGAAAAAACAGTTCCTTGGGCTTCCCATACCGGCAGCGGCAACAGTTGTCGCGGGAAGCGTATTATTTAATTCGTGGTTAATGCCCCATGGTATTGATTTAAAAACTGTTTTCATACCCATCCTGATTTATATTCTCGCCTTCCTCATGGTAAGCGATGTGCGCTACTTAAGCTTCAAAGATTTAGCGTTTTTCAAGGGCCGGCCATTCCGTTCTACAGTAACAGCTGTCATGCTCATTGTAATAATTTTTCTTGAACCAATGATTACACTGTTTGGATTGCCCTTTGCATACCTTCTGTCCGGGCCTGTTTATACCTTGCTGAGACGAAAGAAGATTATCCTTGAGGATGCTTCCCGTCAGAAAGATAATCAAGCAAGGCAAGATGGTCTTCTATAAGCGCATCTGCCGCTAATGCATTGTTCTTATATGCTATGAACTTAACACCCGAAGAAAAGGCCGTCTCTCTGTCCACTTCGGAATCCCCGATATACAGGGTTTTGTCTTTGTGAACGTTCAACGCTTTCAGAATCTTTTCGACGGACTCGGGGGCAGGTTTGGGTCTGGCCACATCCAGTGCGGTCACTACCATGTCAAAATAGGGCCGGAGACTAAACCTCTCCATAATATGCTTCATTGAGGTAGTCCTGTTTGTGCTTATAGCCCTTTTCATTCCTCTTTCCTTCAGCATGTCGAGAGTCTTGATAAGGTTTGGCTCCATCTTGAGGTACTCAATGAAATCGCGCAGATCAACCTCTTTCTTTAAGAATTCTACTGCCTTTTTTTCTAATATCTCGTTATCCGGGAACATGTAGCGAATCGATTCAAACACCGTGTGGGTATGACAATATTTAAGTTCATCCGAAGTGAGGGGCCCTCTTCCCATGGATACTGTAATATGGTTATACAATCTCCCGTTCGCTTCGAGGGAATCAAACAGCACACCATCACAATCGTATATTACACATTCTATCTGCCATTTTTGCTGCATCATTTTAGCTCCTGAGTAAAAATTGTTTCTTTGGTTTCTACAGTTTCTCTGGTTTCTCTTGTTTTAAAATAACTAAAGAAACTAAAGAAACCAGAAAAACCAGAGAAACCAGACAGACCAGAGAAACTATAAAAACGTGATTTCTGAAAAAAAGCAAGCATAAAATTTATAGTTCTTAAATCTTTTAATTATGTTACAATTCCTTGCGAATTCTTGCGAAAAACCTTGCGAAAATACCTGAGGAGGTAATATTATGATTAGTGTTTCCATTCCTGGCTGGGGTGATCTCGATATAGAATATCTTGTCATTGATTTCAACGGGACATGTGCATTTGACGGAAAGCTCAAGGAAGGCGTCAAAGAGATGCTTGAAAAGGTATCAAGGTATATAAAGGTATTTGTCATAACTGCAGACAGCTATGACAATGTAGATAATGAAACAAATATCATCGGCTTCAAGGTTCTCAAGGTAAAAAAAGAGAACAGCGGTACTGAAAAAGCAAAAATCGTAAAGGAACTTGGCCCGGAAAAGGTTGTTGCCATAGGGAATGGAGCGAACGATGCCCTTATGCTGAGAGAGGCCGCCCTCGGGATCTGTGTGTTTGGTGGGGAAGGCTGTGCAAATTCACTGGTAAAAGAGGCGGATGTCTTTGTAACCAATATCCTGGATGCCATAAGTATTATCCTTCACCCCGAAAGATTAGTAGCAACATTGAGGGACTAAAACAAAACAGGGTTCGAGGATTCAAGGGTTCAAGGGGTCAAGCGAAAATCACTCGAACCCTTGGCCCCTCGACCCCTGTTTTATAGATTTCATTATGCTCGCTAATTTCATAAAAAAAATTGTAGGAACTAAAAACGAAAGGGAACTCAAAAAGATCCAGCCTATCGTTGAGGAGACAGGAACCCACGAAGATAAGCTGAAAGCCCTTTCTGATTATGAATTAAGTCAATATACCCCACGGTTCAAAGAGAGGATCGAGAACGGCGAAGAACTCGACTCAATCCTCCCGGAGGCCTTTGCGGTTGTCAGGGAAGCTGCACGACGTACAGTCAATATGAGACATTTTGATGTCCAGCTCATCGGCGGCGCTGTCCTCCATGAAGGGAAGATTGCCGAAATGGCCACCGGTGAAGGGAAAACACTTGTAGCAACACTGCCCGTATACCTCAATGCACTGGCCGGCCTCGGTGTACATGTGGTTACTGTGAACGACTACCTTGCGCACAGGGACTCGGAATGGATGGGCCCTATCTATAAATTTCTTGGCCTCTCTGTGGGTGTCATCCTGAACCGACTGGACGATGATGAGCGAAAGAAGGCATATGCATGTGATGTAACGTATGGCACCAACAACGAGTTCGGCTTTGATTATCTGAGGGACAATATGAAATATTCCCTTGATGAGTGCTCCCAGAGGGAATTCAATTATGCAATCGTTGACGAGGTGGACAGCATCCTTGTTGACGAAGCGAGGACTCCGCTTATTATTTCCGGTCCTGCCGAGGAATCAACAGACAAGTACTATAAAATCAACAAACTTATCTATCAGTTGAAAAAAGATAAAGATTTTATGGTAGACGAAAAGGCAAGAACCGCTTACCTTACAGAAGACGGGGTAGCAAAGATTGAGAAGCTCATCAATGTGGAAAACCTCTATGACCCCAACTATGTTGACCTGCTCCACCACATTAACCAGGCATTAAAGGCACACCACCTCTTCAAAAGGGATGTGGATTATATCGTTAAGGATGGAAAGGTCATTATCGTAGATGAGTTCACCGGCAGGCTCATGGATGGAAGACGTTTCAGTGACGGACTCCACCAGGCGCTTGAAGCCGCTGAAAATGTGAAAATTGAACGGGAAAATCAAACCCTTGCCACGGTAACATTCCAGAATTATTTCAGAATGTACAAGAAGCTGGCCGGTATGACAGGCACGGCAGATACAGAGGCAGTGGAGTTCAAGAAGATATACAATCTCGATGTCATGGTAATCCCTACAAATAGAGACCTTATAAGGACACACTATTCAGACGTTATATACAGGACCGAGAAGGAAAAGTTCAGGGCCGTTATCAATGAGATCGAAGATCTGTACAAAAAGGGGCGTCCTGTACTTGTTGGAACGCTGTCCATCGACAAATCGGAGAAGGTATCGGAGATGCTCAAAAGAAAGGGCGTCCAGCACCATATTCTTAATGCGAAGAATCATGAGCGGGAAGCAGAGGTCGTTGCCCAGGCGGGACGATTGAAGGCAGTGACTATCTCTACAAACATGGCAGGAAGAGGAACCGACATACTCCTCGGTGGCAACCCGGAATTCCTTGCCCTCAGCATGTGTAAAGGGCAAAAAGGGTCGGAAGAATTCGAAAAGACCCTGGAAGAAGCAAGAAATATATGTGAAAAGGACAAAGAAGAGGTCATAAAACTTGGTGGACTCCATATTCTTGGCACCGAAAGACACGAGTCGAGAAGGATTGATAATCAGTTAAGAGGAAGGGCTGGAAGGCAGGGAGATCCTGGTTCTTCGAGGTTTTATGTCTCTCTGGAAGATGAGATCATGAGACTTTTCGGCTCTGACAGGGTCTCGCCAATGCTCGCAAAGCTCGGCATGAAAGAGGATATGCCCATAGAACATCCCTTCATATCGAAGGCTATTGAAAACGCACAGACACGGGTGGAAGGGCACAACTTTGAAATACGGAAATATCTCCTTGAATACGATAACGTAATGAATAAACAACGTGAGACCGTGTACGGGATGAGAAGGGAGCTCATGAGTAACGAGGATGTCCTCGATCAGATATTCGATATGATTGAGGATATCTGTGAAGGTCTCGTGGATGAATATGCCCCCGAAAAGGTCTATCCTGAAGAATGGGAACTTACTTCTTTGAAAAGCAGGATCTTCGAAACCTTTTTCTTTCACATGGAATTCGATTCTATAGACTTCAAATCCATTACCAAGCAGGGGCTGCTTGAGATGGTGAAGGGAAATGTCCTTGATGTCTACCGGCACAAGGAAACCGAATTTGGAGAAAATGAATTCAGGGCCTTAGAGCGATTCATCACGCTGAATTCTCTTGATACACACTGGAAGGAACACCTTCTCTCTCTCGACCATCTGAAGGAAGGGATTGGCCTGCGAGGATACGGCCAAAAAGATCCCCTGAGAGAATACCAGAAGGAGAGTTTTGAACTATTCCTCGATATGCTTGGGCAGGCCAAACTTGACACGGTGAGGAAACTCTATGCGATACAACCTGCGAAAGAAGAATTGACCTTTAATGAGCCGGTCATGTTCTTAAACAGGGGAGATGAACTGTTATCCCGGCAGAAAGACAGGAAGATTGGCAGAAATGATCCCTGCCCATGCGGCAGCGGGAAAAAATATAAAAGATGCTGCGGCAAATAAATACAGAGATCAGGGGGGCCAGTTAATGACACATAGCCTGTTGCTCATGATAAAGACATAATGCTGGATGAAACGCAGTTTCTTTAGTTTCTCCGGTTTCTTTCGTTTGTCTTGTTATGGAACAAAAGAAACTAAAGAAACAATATAAACCAGAGAAACAATATTAGCGAGGAGTGTGGAGGTTGTTATGATAGACGGTATTCAGTTCGCCGGTGTTGCATCCGGCATAAAGGCAAATGGCCTCGACCTTGGTCTTGCATTTTTCAAAGAACCAATGAACTGCCTGTCGCTCTATACAAGGAACAAAGTAAAGGCAGCGCACATCCTGTACGATAGAAAAATAGAGCATCATCCTGTACGGGCAATCCTCGTGAACAGTGGGTGCGCAAATGCATGCACAGGGAAGGAGGGTGTTTCAGACCTGAAAACGATTGCAGGAGAGCTTTCGGGCATCCTCGGAACCAACAAAGAGGAGATTCTTTTCGCCTCAACCGGTGTCATAGGGAGAAGGCTACCAACCGGCAGAATGATCAGTGCACTGCCGGGCCTTTACAAGAGTCTCAGAAATAACAACATCGAATCATTTGCGCGGTCCATTATGACGACAGACACCTACCCGAAGATAGTCAGTGAAACGATTCATGGGGAAAAGGCATACAACATCATAGGGGTAGCAAAAGGCGCCGGCATGATAAACCCGCTCTTCGCCACGATGCTTTCCTTTGTTTTTACGGATTATCCTGTTTCCCCCTCACGGATAAAAGGCATCTTCTCTAAGGCGGGGAAGGAGACATTCGAAAGGGTAACGGTTGATGGTGAATGCAGTACAAACGATACCGTTACACTCTTTACAAAAACCGGTGAAGAAGATCTGGACGGACTCGACGACTTTAAAAACAAGCTGTATCTTGTTATGAAAGCGTTGTCAATAATGATCGTAAAGGACGGGGAAGGCGCTACGCGGGTGATACACATAACGGTACAGGGGGCAAAGAAAAAGGAACATGCAGAAAAGATTGCAAGAAGGATAGCCATTTCGCCGTTAACAAAGACGGCCTTTTTCGGCTGTGACCCCAACTGGGGGAGGATCATTGCAGCAGCCGGGGATGCAGACGTACCTCTTCGGCCCTCAAAGATAGAGATCATCATGCAGGGCAGGCAGTTGGTAAAAGAGAGCGTTGAAGTGCCCTTCAATGAACAGGAATTAAAAAAGATGATGAACAAGAAAGAGATAGAATTGACCGTGAATCTTCACGACGGAAAGGCATCCTTTGACATATACACCACTGACCTCACCTACGATTACATAAAAATCAATGCCTCATACAGAAGCTGAATTAGGCTCCATAACTGACCATTATAGCGGTTCCAACTGCTAAGGGCATACCGAAAACAATAATAGTGGATACTGCTTTTATAGCTGTTGAGATAACTTTATCGGATTTCTTGTTCTGTTCTGACCTGTACATGACCTTGAATATATATATCATAAAATGAATTCCATTCTGAAACATAGAAAAACATTCATCCATAGACAATGTTGGAACAGCGGCAAGGTTACATTGTTGAAACAATCAATAATACTCGGAATTTATCATTGACGTAGGGGTTCTGATATGGTTAAAAGGATATAAAGATACTGTGTTTGAGGGGTATACTGAAGGAGGAAAAGGTGACAAAAGTTGATATTGTAAATAATATATACGATAAACTGGGCTTCTCAAAACGGGAGTGCGGCGATATTGTAGGCAAATTCTTTGCGATTGTAAAAGAAACACTGGCAAAGGGTGAAGATGCTAATATTTCTGGTTTTGGCAAGTTCATAGTGAAACAGAAACATGCCAGGAGAGGGAGAAATCCTCACACAGGTGATGAGATGGAGATTAAAGGAAGAAAGGTTCTGCTTTTCAGGCTGAGTGGTGTTTTGAAGGATGAGATTAATGAGCAAAAAGGGAAGGACAACCTTCATTAAAGGACAACCTTCATTAATTGAAAGCATCATGTGGTAAACCGGGGTTACTGACAACACCTACTTATACGTAATAACTTCACCTACTTATCGATTATGACCCCTGATGTCAGGCATAGTCATATTCGGCGTATGTCAGTAAATAAAGACTCGTGAGATGGCGCCTATCACGACAAAAATAATGATCGCTGCAATGATTACGGCAACCGCGTACCCCATGGATTTTTCTTTTGGAGATTTCATGAGAACAGGTAACCCTACATAAAGGAGATATAGACCATATAACCCTAAAATACCGAGGATCCCAAGGACAGGGATTAGCGCGAAAATACCGACCAACCAACCCGGTGTATAAGAATACGTGGCCAGTTTAAAGGCCTGGCCGATATTTTTCTCCCCTGAAAAGGTAGGGGCAAGGGCATCGATAATGAAGGCGAGGACATATACACCAACAAGGGTGAGACCGTACTGAACGACCGCATGCAGAATACCTGTTGCTATCGGTACCCTGAATGTTCCTCCAAGAGGCAAGCTCACGCCCACAAGAGACATGCCGATAAAAGAGGCAACCGGTCCGATGGCTGCCAATAAAATAATATAGTTTTTATATAACTCAGCAATAGGTGTCGTTTCCCCCGCAATGGTCTGCCATTCCTTTTGTGGCCTAAGTAAAATTCCTTTGATGCGTTCAGTGATATTCATGTTTCCCCCTCCTTAAGTATTTGTTAATAAAATCAAAGAAGAACTTCCTCTTTGTTTGGGGTAGTATAAGTAGAACAGACTTTTATGTCAACAAACGCTCCTCTCTATTCCTACACTCTTACAGCCCAAAATGCTCTTCATCCTTGACCTTCACCAGACACTCATCCAGAGACAATCCTGAATAAATCTCATACCATTAACATATATTTTCATCATTTTTCTCCGAGATTGTATTTCTTTCGGAAAAACTCGTACGCTTCCATGATTGCTTTAGTTTTCCTCTCTGCCATTTCTTGAAATTCTATTCCCAGATGCTGCACCTTGTCGGGGTGATATTTCGCGAGGAGCTCTTTATATTTTTTTCTGATAGTTGCCGGGCTGTCTTCGGCTGTGACCCCTAAGATCTGTCGACACTCCTCTTCTATATTTGCATGTTTCCGGTTCTGGTACTGGTAGCCGCCCCTTTCACTTCTTTGGAACATCTCTTGTTTGAACATTATTATTAAGTAACGAAAGATGAAGTAGCCCGCTACGATGAAAATGATGATTGTCACAAAACGCATCATCGACCTTTTCCCCGAACTGTTACGCTATATACCCTCCTGCTGTTAAACACTACCCTCACGTTATTATTGTAATTTTGAGAAATATAAAATCAGCGCAGGCAAGTTCTTCTCCGTCCAGTAAAATACTGCGATTTGCAGCCTTTCCATCAAACATAATGTTGCTGCACCCGATCCGGAAGGTTTCCGGCTGTCTTTTTAAAAACTGTATCATCTCATCCGCTTTTACCATTATGCCTCTTTGCAGGAAAACCGGCCCCAGTTCATCAATAAGGAGGTTAAACAGCTTTACTCTGATGATCCCTTCCGCGTCCCGGCATACATCGTCTTTTTCCTCATAGGTAATGGAACTCCTCAGAGTTGCATATACACTGTCCCGTCTCATGGTAGCCCCCGCAAGGCCTGGCATGGCAGAGGAGAGGGCCAGGGTTGATCCTTCTTTGATAACTGCCCTTTCGATATTGTCAACACAACTGCCATCGAGAAAAACGGTTGTAATCCTTTCGTTTACATATTGGGGATTCAGCCCAAGCTCTCCGGAAAGCAACGTGTTGATGCTTATGCCTGTACGGCATTTTACAAAGAATCCGCTTTGCAGGATCTCATAAAATCTATGCATCAATGAAGGTTGTATGCTTAAACAGAGATTTTTCATAGTATGAAGAAAAGAAAGAGGCACCTTGCCGAACCTCTTTCTTGAGCTACATCGTTCTTTATTGGTTTACCAATCAAATACCGAATCGTGTTCCTCGTCAGAAACATCGAATACAACATTGTGCGGAGGAAGAGGTTCTGTTCTGAAGAATCCCGGTAACCTGTCATGCTCTTTCGAGAAGCCTGCACGCATGTTGAAGTCCCTCTCTGTCTTCAGGACACTTTTACCTAACGCAACGACATCATCCGCTGTTAAGCTGAGCCCATAGAAGGC
>JAPLKD010000178.1 GCA_026388245.1 Pseudomonadota bacterium
TTCCCTTGACAGGGAAAGGTCTTCAAATTTTTCTGTCAAAATACGTCTCCTTTATTGTTCTTTTGTAGCCGTGGATCAGTCAATCCTTATTTCATTTCGTTGTTCTGTGATTAAAAAGAGGGATGGGTTGAGAACACGACAACACAGTATAGCATTATTCGCCAAATACTGCAAACTAAAAGGAATTAAGAATTTCCTCAATTTTCTTATCGGCAGGACTCCACCGTTCCCATCGCTTGCACGGTGCTCCGTTGAAGAGTCCACTTTTATCTTTAAGATGGCAGAACATAAGAAAATATTTGTATTTTCCATGTTATAGGTTTAGAATTTCAATAAAAACACAGGGGGGCACTATGGCAACGAAAAAGAATAGTACGGCACAGGAGACAACCCCGGAGTTTCTCTATGTTCCTATTGGAAACATCGTAGTGCTGGAACAGGTACGGTCGAATATTAATACAGAATCAGACTCATTCAAGTCACTTGTGCAATCAATTAAGGACAAAGGCATCTTAGAACCTCTCATTGTAACAAAAGGAGACGGAGACTCATACACCCTCATCTGCGGGGAGAGGCGTCTGGAGGCAGCCCGGCAACTCGGACTTGAATTAGTACCGGTGCGGATCATAGAAGCAGGTAAGGAATCAGGCGAAACCATAGCCCTTCAACTGACAGAGAACCTTCAGCGGGAGGATTTGAATCCCATGGATCAGGCGAAAGGAATATTGGCATTCATTCAGGCAAAACACCCCGATAAGGGGTATAATGTGGAGGGGGTAATGATCGTACTGGTGGAGATCCAGCTTAGGCCCGAAAACCTATCGGATGAAGTTACATTCACTGTGAATGTAATTACTGAAATCTCTGGAAAGTCTTATCCCACCTTGTTTCGCACGATTTCACTTTTAAAACTTTCTGATGAGATTCAAGCCGAAATCCGGGCAGGAAATCTGCCTGTTTCGTAGGGATATCTCTTCGCCGCCAACCTCGATTGCCCGGATCGCGATAAGATTTTTGAGGCTGCCATGAAGGCACCTGTAACCTATCTCGCACTTGAGAATTTGCTCACAGCATGGAAGAAACCCAAACCGGACCCGGGCGTCATAAAGCTACCATCCATGACGAAGCAGGTTACCAGCTTACGATCCATAGAGTCATTTATTGAGATGGGCGCCGCAACATACACAAGACCCGACCTTGTGACGCTTCTTGATGAGCTGCATGTTTTCTGTGCTTTAGTGGAACTGCGGATACCTATTGCTCCGGAACCAGCGCCGGAGAAGAAAAAGCCGCCACAGGTGTGAAAGGAGCGGAGAGCGGAGAGCGGAGAGCGGAGAGCGTGGAGCATAGAGCGTAGAGCGGGTAGCCGCAGGCTTTAGCCTGCGTGGAAGGGAAGAGCAAAACCGCGAATTGATATAAAACACCCCAAAAATAAAGGGAACTCTGTTTCCGTTGCTGTTGAGCACTCCTTCCTGAAATAGGGGGTGCGAGGTTTTGCCCGGATATTCAATACTTCAACCCGTATTCTTTGAACATGACGAAAAAATACGCTTGACATCTCTTCGGAACAAGCAGAAAATGAAAAAAATGGCTTTGTTCAAGATCAACTGTGATATAGAACCGAAGAGAGGGTTTTAGGCAAGGAAGGCAGCCTGACGAGAGTCGAGTTTCTTTAAATAAAAGGAGTGAAGAATGAAGGCAACCGTTATTTTGCTGAGTGTTTTATTCATTTTTAGTATTGCTTCTTGCGATCAGTTTAAAAAGCAGCCGGAAAAATTATCTAAAGAAAAAAAAATTGAACTCTCCGAAAAATGTAGTAGATCTGGAAAAACATATTTCGACGAGTTTTGGAGATCCACAAATGTGTTAGCGATTCAATTTAAAACTAAATATTCGTGGGATGACCCAGAATATTATTACAGTGAGAAACTGAATACTTGTCTTATTCACATTCGATATATGGAATTTGACTATTACCAAAGCAGTATTTCACATCACTATAATCAAATAATAGACGTACTTACAAACAAAACCCTTGTGCGTGGTTGGTTTGAAGTATAATCAAATCTTGTGTATGACAATAAGAAAGACGTATCCTTTAGTAACATCATCAAACAACAAGCCCCTCGCCAAAGGGGTGAAAAGGAGGATACGTCTTATGAAACAGAATGAACCTGTTGAGAGAAAAAAGCAAGAAAAAGAAGAAGAGGTCAAATCCATATTGGAAGAAATCATCCGTGAAGGGGCAAGGAAATTATTGCAGGCAGCCATAGAAGATGAGGTTGCAGAGTACATCGCGCTCTTCTCCGATATAAAGGATGATAACGGCAGGCGCATGATTGTAAAAAATGGTTTTCTCCCTGAACGCCCCCTCCTTACCGGAATTGGACCGATACCCGTCAGGCAGCCCAGGATCAGAGATAAACGGGAAAACAAGGAGACCTTCACCAGTGCCATCCTTCCCCGGTATATGCGCCGTATCCCTTCTCTTGACAACCTCATCCCCGTTATGTACCTGAAAGGGATATCCACCGGTGACTTCACCGGGGCCTTAAGCGCTATCCTGGGAGAGAATGCGAAAGGACTTTCTGCCAATACAGTCGTTCGTCTGAAGAAGCAATGGGAAGAAGAATACAAGGTATGGATAAAACGTGATCTGTCTGATAAACGGTATATTTACTTCTGGGCTGACGGCATTTACTTCAATGTACGGCTTGAAGATCCTGAGAATAAAAGGCAGTGCTTTCTCGTTGTCATCGGTGCCTTAGAAGATGGAACCAAGGAACTGGTCGCTGTCCTTGACGGATACCGTGAAAGTAAACTCTCGTGGACTGAACTGCTTTCTGATCTGAAGGAAAGAGGACTGACTGAGGGGCCGAAACTTGCCATCGGCGATGGCGGTCTTGGATTGTGGGCAGCCATGCGGGAAGTATATCCCGAAACAAGGGAACAACGCTGTTGGGTCCATAAGACCGTAAACATACTTGACAAGATGCCGAAGAGCGTACAGCCCAAGGCAAAAGAAAAGATTCACGATATCTATCTGGCTCCAACCAGAGAACAGGCCCTTGTTGCCTATAATGCCTTTCTCTCTGTGTATCGAACAAAGTTTGAAAA
>JAPLKD010000105.1 GCA_026388245.1 Pseudomonadota bacterium
AGGTATATCTTCCTTTCTCTCCCGCAGCGGGGGGACCGAAACATGGATTTGTGCAAGGCGAAAATAAAGGTCTTCCCTGAATCTGCCCTCCTTCATCTCCTTCGCAATCTCCTTGTTTGTAGTTGCTATGATCCTCGCATCAATTTTTCGTTTTTTAATATCGCCAAGTCTTTCTATCTCTTTTGTTTCGATGACCCTTAAGAGTTTCGCCTGGAGATACGGGCTCATCTCACCTATCTCATCCAGGATGATTGTCCCCCCGTCTGCAAGCTCGTATTTTCCCTGCTTTTGTTGCACCGCACCTGTAAAAGCGCCCTTTTCATAGCCGAAAACCTCGCTTTCCAGCAAATTATCCGGAATTGATGCACAATTTACCGTGATAAGTTTACCTTTTCGTTTCGATAAGGTATGGATCAGTTTTGCAATCTCCTCTTTGCCAACCCCGGTCTCACCTGTAATAAGGACCGTGATATCCCTGCCGGCAAACCTTTCAACATTCCTGAAGATTTCCCGCATACCCGAAGATTTGCCCACAACCCCATGGAAGACAACATCTTTTAATCCTTCTTCCTTTGATAACTCCACTGCTTTTATTAATTTCCTCTTTCCCAGGGTTCTCTTCACAACAATCTTGAGTTCATCAAGGGCAATGGGCTTTATAAAAAAATCTGTGGCGCCGCGTTGGATTGCCTCCATGGCGTTCTTCTTTGTCCCGTAAGCTGTAATAATGAGAATCGGAACGTCTATCTTCTTCCTGATTTCATCAATCGCAGAGAGACCGTCTATACCGGGGAGGTTTATGTCCATAATTATAAGGTGAATATCATTTGATATGGTGAGGGATGCATCCTCATAAGATTCAAAAGACAGCGGGGTATAGCCTTCCCCTTTGAGAGCCTCTTCGAGGAAAAACCTCACACCGGGATCATCTTCGATAATGATTATCTGCTCGTTCATTTTAACTCCAGTAGAAAAGGGTTCAAGGATTCGAGGGGTCAAGGATTCAAGGGGTCGAGGGGTGGAGGGGTGGAGGGGCTTTTCGTGATACCTCGCTTCTCTGAGTCCCTAAATCTTTTATTTTCCAAAGATTTAATAAGCGCTTTCATCATTCTCTCAACTTCACCCAAATCATCTTGAACTTTTCTCATATTCTCTGGATGAATATAATTCAGATCAATTGACAAAAGAATTTGTGTTTCAAGCTCACAAGTTGAACCATACGCTATAAAAAGTGAATGTATATACTCAGGGGTTGTCTTTCTCCCATATCCTTCAGCAATATTTGACGAAATAGATACTGCAGCCCTTCGCATTTGCGATGTTAATCCGTACCTTTCATCACCTGGAAATAATTTTGTTAGTCTATATATTTCAAGACAGAGTTGATAAGACTTCTGCCATACCGTTAATTCCCTAAAGTTTTTCAACATCACTTGCCCCCTTGAATCCTCGACCCCTCGACCCCTTTCCACTATTCACTATTCACTATTTCCCCTGGCAACTGTATCGTAAACATCGTGCCATCTTCCCCGCTCTTGACCTTGATGTCCCCGCCGTGTAATTTAACATTTCTCATGGCAATGAATAAACCCAACCCTTTGCCGCCCTTCTTCTTTGTAAAAAAGGGCTTGAATATTGAGTCAATGTCGTTTTCATCTATGGATGAGCTTTTATTAGAGACAGATATTGTTATTGGGTCGCTAAAATCTGTTTTCACTCTTACGAATCCCCCCATCCCCCCTTTACTTTCATATTCAAAGGCGTTTTTAATAATGTTGTGTATGGCCTGGAACAATTTATTCGAATCACCAATAAATAATACAGCATCTCCTTTTTCAAATTCAAACTCCACTTCTTTGAAATCATTGGCAACAGTTTTTAATACCTCATCCACTATTCTGTTTACATCAACTTCATCCGTTTCAAGCCCGGCATCGGTAAAATCGAGGAGTTCCTTAGTAAATATATCTATCTTCCTTGCGGCATCCAGAATAACGTCCACATATGCCTTGGTCTCAGGGCCTTCCATCTTCTCTTTTAAAAGTTCACTCATACCGGTAATTGTGCTGAGAGGATTTCTCACTTCATGCGCAACCATAAGCGACATATAGCCCAGCGGAAGCAGATAATCAAGCCTCTCTATCCCTTCGATGGCATTTATTTTGTCTCCGTGTTTTCCTGTTTCTTCCGACTTCACAAGTTCTATTAATCTTTCAATTAACTGGTAAACTTCTATCATCTGCCCCCGCTCAGACTTCTTCCCCTGAAATCTTACAAGTCGTTCGGCACGGGCAAGCAACTCTTTGAGAGGCAGGGTCACCGCAAGAACCACAAATAATGAACAGAGGGCTGCAAAGAGCGATACGGAGATAATCCAGATATAATCTGTCACGGGATCAGTATAAAAACTTCTTGCTGTAACCGCAGCGAGGATACTGGTAAGAAAAACCACTACAGGTATAATGGTGTTTAAACTGTAGCGTAAATTCTTCGGGTCATTAAAAAACTTTGTCAACCGCCCTTCATAGCGGACATCAGGTTCCACCATGGCAGGAAAATGGCGAGCGCCATAAACAAAACCATGCCGGCAAGTCCTAACGTCATAATAGGCTCAATCCATGCCGTAAGCCTGGTTACCGAATAGCTAACCTCCCTGGTGTAGTGCAAGGATATTTCCCGCATCATTTCTTCAAGTGCACCTGTATCCTCGCCTGTCGAAACAAGATGCAGGACAAGGGGAGGGAAAATTTGCGCCTCCTTCATGGGACCTGTAATACCCTTTCCCTTTTCAACCTTTACGCTTATCTCTTTTATCTTTTTTGCTATAAATTCGTTCCCTACTGTTTTTGATACTATTTCTAATGTTTGAACAATGGGGAGACCTGTCCTGACGAGGTTTTCGAGCATAAACGAAAATCTGTTCATGCATATTTTAAGGATAAGGGGACCGATGATGGGAATTTTTAACAGCAGCCTGTCAATGACAAGAGTGCCCTGTTTCGTTCTTTTATAAAAGATGAATGCTACCACGATTGCGATAAGCAATACTATTACAATCAGGGTATAGTCATGGACTATATCACTTATAAACAGGAGTATCTTTGTAGGCAGGGGAAGCTCAATCTTTGCACTTTTAAAAGTAACTGCAAATTTAGGCACAACGAATTTGATGAGCACAAAGAATGCGCCCACAAGGGTACTGATGACAAACATGGGATATCGTATGGCTGTTTTTAGCATCTCCTGAGTCTTCATCTGAAACTCAAGGACACCGGAAAGGCGCTCAAATACCTCTTCAAGGGAGCCACTCACTTCTCCTGCCCGTATCATGCTCACATAGATTTCAGGGAATACGTTTTTGTGTTTTGCAAGTGCATCGGAGAAGGTCTGCCCTTTGTCAATGTCCTGATAAATATTTTTAATTGCCCCTTTCAGACTCGGGTTTTTCGTTTGTTCTTCAAGCGCCTTGAGGCCGGAAATAAGCGGGATGCCTGCCCTGACAACCGTCTGGAGTTGCCGTGTAAAGAATATCATGTCATCATATTTTACCTTGTTGAATATCCCAAAATTGGTTTTGATAGAGAATGAAGCGCCCTTCTTCTCTTCAGTAACAGAGACTGGAAAAAGACCCATTGTATCAAGCTGCGCATAGATGGCCCTTCTACTTTCACCATCCATCACGCCTGTTGTCAAAGCGCCCTTTTCGTCCCGTGCCTTATAG
>JAPLKD010000185.1 GCA_026388245.1 Pseudomonadota bacterium
CAGACGATGCCACTTTTCTTTTTGAAGTACCGGGCTTCGATTCTTTAGTAACAAAAGGCCGGTTTGACCAGGTTTTTCACGAACACTTGCAGTATTTTAGTATGGGATCTTTTAGTGTTCTTATGCAAAGGTGTAATGCAAGGTTGACAGGTTATTCTGAGAATTATCACGATTGGGGGGCATTAATTTTTGCTTTTAAGAAAGGGAGAGGCAAGCAGAGAAAATTCGATTTCCCCTATTCGGAAGAGGATTTAGTACGGAAGATGAAGCTATTTGCCGATCAAATGGAAAATACTCGAAAAACTTTGTATGAATTTGCGAATACACAAATATATGGATATGGCGCTGCATTGATGGTGCCTGTCCTGGCGTATCATTTGAAAAGCGATCTTTCTTTCCTGAAAGGGATTATTGATGACGACAAAGAAAAGGATGGTCTGTACTATCTCAACCTTCCCCTTAAGGTTCATCATGCAAGTAAAATAGAGGATCTGCAAAAGCTCACGATTTTTATTACCGCAGTGGACAATGTAAAGCCTCTTATGACAAAGTTGTTATCTGACAGGCCAAGACACATTATTTTTCCCTTTCATACAATATAGCGGAGGATTCGATGAATTTTGGAATTGCTGACCGTTTAGCCTTAGTAACCGGTGCAGGGCGTGGCATTGGCCGGGCAATAGCACAATGCCTCTCAGGAGAAGGTGCGAGGGTGGCTGTTGTTTCAAGGACTTTGACGGATTTGGAAACATTGATGAATGAGATGGGCGGAAAAGATAAAGGGCATTTAGCTGTGGCGATTGATTTGGTTGAAGACGAGGGACCGTCAACCCTTGTAAAAATCCTGCAAAATGATTTCGGGCAACCATCTATAGTGGTTCACAACCTTGGAGGCACACTCGACATAAAGGACCCCTTTTGTTCGATTCAGGATTGGAGAAAGGTTTACCGTTTTAACTTTGAGGTTGCTGTGGAACTTAATAATTCCTTAGTTCCGTATATGCAAAAACAGAAATGGGGTCGTGTTGTGCATATTTCGTCCATTTCTTCAATGGAGAACCATGGTCCGGTTACTTATTGTGCCATAAAAGCAGCTTTGACTGCATATACACGGAGCTTTGGCGGCGTGGTAGCGCCTGATGGCGTTGTTGTATCGGCAGTTCTCCCTGGTGCGGTATTCACAGAAAATGGGTATTGGGATTTTACATCCAAAGAAAATCCGGAACATGTAACGAAATTTTTAGCAGAAAGGCAGCGCATAGGACGTTTCGGTAAAACCGAAGAAATCGGGAATTTTGTCACCTTTCTTTGTTCGGATCTGGCATCATTCAACACCGGTAGCATTATCCCCATAGACGGTGGACAGGGGAGAGGATACTTTGGACAGTAAAGATATAAAACGATAGGGATAACTCGATACTTTAAAGGAGATAGTAATGATATCAAGGCCGCCAAGTTTTACGAACGCTACACCTTTCGCTCAATTGTTTGGAAGAAAGGGACTGCTTTTATGGATTCGGGAATTTCTTGATAAGACGAATATGGACGGTTTTTATATAGAGTTTGGTGTATTTAATGGTGAATCCATCAAGGAAGCCTTTTATGCCTTGAGAAACCAGGTCATTAAATATATAGGCTTTGATTCATTCAGTGGTCTTCCAAAGCTCAGTAATAAGATAGATACTGCCGGGGCAAATATTATGGAACAATTCGTAGAAGGAAATTATACATCTATGGGTTACGATTTCGTTAAGACGAATATATTATCCACAGGGATGGATGAAGGCAATCTGCTTCTGGTAAAAGGTTTTTTTGATGAAACCTTAACACAGGAGATGCAGTCTTCCCTGTTATCTTCAGGAAACGGGAAGGCGTCTGTGATCCACGTTGATGTAGATCTGTATTCCAGTACGCTTCAGGCATTAGAATTCAGTCATCCTTTTATGCAAACCGGTTGCTGGCTTCTTTGCGATGATTATTGGTGTTACAGGGGTGGATCTTCCTTTGGCACCCAGAGGGCCATCAATGAATTTTTAAAAAACCATCCGGATATTCATTTTCAGGAATATTGCTCATATAATGGATGGGCAAAGGCGTTCATTATTGATCAGATTCCTTAGCAATCAAACAATTTGGTGATAAATATGAATAATGATCTAAGGCGGAAAATTATAGATATGGTTGTAAAAGGCAGGGATGGACATATCCCGAGCGCTTTTTCTATTGTGGATATTATAGCAGTTCTTTACGGAGAGTGTCTCAAGTATAATCCCGAAAAACCTGATTGGCCGGAACGTGATTACTTTATATTGAGCAAAGGGCACGGTTGCCTGGCGCTGTATGTTGTCATGGAAAGGTATGGTTTTCTTTCCCGAAAAGATATGGATCTTTTCTGCAAACCGGGAGGAATACTGGGTGAACATCCCGATTGTACACAAATTCCAGGAATAGAGGCGTCTACAGGATCTCTTGGGCATGGCTTTTCTTTTGCTGTTGGTATTGCATTAGGACTGCGTATCAGAAATAAACAGAATAGGGTATATGTTCTTGTTGGCGATGGAGAATGCCATGAAGGTACAATCTGGGAAGCTGCTAACGTTGCCAATAATCTGCAGTTAGGCAATTTATGTGTAATAGTCGATTGGAATGGTTCCGGGGCACAGTTGATGCCTCGCGACGATCTTCCTGCCAAATGGAAGGCCTTCGGTTGGAACACAGTTTTTATAGATGGACATTCTGAGGAACAGATAAAGTCCGCATTAATGGACGTAAGATTTTGTGCTAATGGTATTCCGAATGTGATTATTGCAAAAACAGTCAAGGGCAAAGGTGTACAGATGTTAGAAGGCCACGGGACCTGGCATCACAGAATACCAAACGAAGAGGAGTACAAAATAATCATGGAGTCACTATCTTGAGTCAAAAGAAAATAAGACAACAATTTGCAGATACGATGCTGGAAGTGGGACAGAGTGATCCCGATTTAGTCGTGCTAATCGGCGACATAAGCCATTTTATTTTACAGCCTTTCGCAAAAATCTGCCCGGGAAGGTTTTATAACATCGGTATTTGTGAGCCAACTATTGTTGGCATGGCAGCCGGGTTGGCAAGGGTGGGATTTTATCCCGTTGTCCATACGATTGCGCCATTTATCATTGAAAGATCTTTCGAACAGATCAAATTGGATTTCTGTTATCAGAATCTCCCCGGCAACCTCATAACTGTGGGAAGTGCGTTTGATTATTCAAATTTAGGATGCACCCACCATTGTTATGATGATTTCGCTTTGCTGAAATCGCTCCCCAATACACAAATAATATACCCGGCTTCTTCTGCTGAATTTGACATTCTTTTCAGACAAACATACAGAAATGAATCTTTGACCCTCTTCAGAATACCTGAGAACCAGCATGAGTACCCCATAGATCCCTCAGCTATCCAGTTCGGCAAAGCCATCAAGATTGAAGAAGGTAAAGATATTACGATAATCAGTACGGGCCCCCAGCTCGGAAATGCAGTTAAGGCAAGGGGCAGACTTTTAATAGACGGATGGGACACTGAATTAATTTATGTCCATACTGTTCATCCGCTGGATATGCCATTAATTCGGCAAAGTGCTGAAAAAACAAGGAAGGTCCTGGTAGTTGAGGAGCATAACCGTTTTGGCGGTATGGGACACGATGTTTTACAGGGAATATATGATGTTAGAGGCTTACAGTTTGCGAGCCTCGCTATTGATTCATTTGTGCATGAATACGGTTCTTATGAGGAACTGTGCTCAGGTTTGGGGCTTTCAGTTGATGGGATAATGCGAGCAGTCAAAAGCAACTTTAAAAAATAATCCCGAGGAAAATGTATGATGAAAAAAACAGCGTATGAGTCACAGAATCAAATACAATTTGATATATATCATGAAAAGGGCGGCGTGGTTTTAGGCCCCTATACCAGTCATATCTGGAGAAACGACCCGAAGCATTTGCTGTTTTTACTTGCGAGATATAAATTCTGTTCAAAAGTCCTTTCCGGCAAAAAAAATATTTTAGAGGTGGGGTGCGGCGATTCCTTTGGAACCGGTATCGTGTTGCAAACCGTAGAGAGAATACACGGGATTGATATTGAGCCGCTTGTTATCGAGGATAACATCAAAAGGGCGGAATATGGGGACCGCAGCACTTACGAGGTGCTCGATATTACAGCGGGAAGATTAAAAGATACATATGACGGTGCTTTTGCCCTTGATGTTATTGAGCATATCCCTCCTGTCCTTGAGCAGAATTTTATGGAAAACATTGCGAATTCCTTAGCATGGAATGGTGTATGTATTGTTGGTACACCAAATATAACCGCTCAGCAACATGCTTCAAAAGAAAGTGCCATCGGTCATATTAATTTAAAGAGCGCAGAAAACATTAAAAACTTGATGGAACTCTATTTTGAGAATGTTTTCATTTTTTCAATGAACGATGAAGTTGTTCATACCGGGTTTACCCCCATGGCCCACTATCTTATGGGAGTGGGTGTTGGAAGATCGGATCGCTGATTACATTGCCAGTTTAAAAAAATCTGCTTGATAAACTTTCTAACAATATATGATGTTAACAAAGAGCATGTTTCTGTGAACCTCCAGGTGAGCTTATGATGCCAGTCAGGATAATGGGTATTTGGGACACAAACATATCGCCTGTTCAATTAGGTGGGTTGCTTATTTTTGTTGAAGAATTGCAGATACAGCGATCGATTTATGGAGCAGATGTAATTGAAATATGTTTTGTAGGTGATCAATCAGCCGGGCTTAATGTACGTAATGACAAAAATAGTGAATCTTTCAGAGTTATTGATGTTGCACAATCTAAATACCAGCAATTATTAACTGCAATTCAAAATATCGATGGCGTGGAAACATGCTATGTATGTGATAAAACTGAATCATTAAAAGACTCTCTTAAAGAAAAGCCGGTTAGATATGAATTGTGGCCTGTAATTAATGGGAACAGCCTTTCCGTTCATAACTACGGGAGCATCTTGTATATTCAGGAATTTTATCAGAAAGAGGGCTATATCCCTTATTTGAATTGCAGACCAGAACCGCTATCGTGGGCATTGCAATTTATACAACACAATGTTCTGCCCCATATGCCTGTGGTTGTTCATTTAAAGAATAATCCGCATGAGGTTGGTTGCAGCAATGCAAATTTTGAGGCATGGCTTGGCTTTTTCAAGATCTGTCAAAGGAAATACAATGTTACATTTGTTTTAATCGGCAGCGAAGACGTTCCTGACGAGATAGGGGATTTACCGAACGTAATTATCTCACGACATTTTGGAAGCAATCTTTCACGGGATCTGGCGTTAATTCAAATCAGCTCTGTTTTCGTGGGCATGTCAAGCGGTCCCTGTGTTATAAAGGTTTTTAGCGATACTCCTTATCTTATTTACAAGAATCCGGATCATCATGCCGAAGAAATGGCATTGGAACTGGGTGACAGCAATCGCTTTTCCTTTGCAGCGGCATTGCAGAAATTCTTAAGAGTCTTCGAAACAGATGAAAATTTGTTATTGGAATTTGATAGTATTTATACTACCTTAGTTCAGCAGGGGTGGAGCGAAGGATTTCGTCGTTAGGTTGATATGAGTATAAAACGATTTGTAAACAAAACAATAGTAGTTACCGGCGGTGCAAGGGGTATTGGCAGGGATATAGCGTTTTCTTTTGCACGTGAAGGAGGAACTGTTATTGTATGTGATATTAATGAACAGGATGGTGTAAATAGAGAATCTGAAATACAAAACCAAGGCATGCCGGTTGAATTTTTACGTGCTGATTTGAGCCAGAGGAGCATGCCGCAAGAAGTAATTCGCCAGGTTGTCCAAAAATATGGCGGTTTGGATATTTTAGTAAACAACGCGCGTTCAGGGCGACGTACATCTGCCCTCGAGGAAGACGAAGATTCGTGGGAAGAGGGGATATCGGTAACGCTCAGGGCGGCATTTTTTTCTTCACAGGAAGCAATCCGTTTTATGTCTCAAAAAGGTGGAGGAAATATCGTTAACATTTGCTCTATCGCTGCAAACCTTACTTCCAATGAAGCACCGATATATCATATTGCCAAGGCAGGCATGTTACAAATGACACGTTATTTTGCTGCACATGCCGGTAAGTCTGGAATTCGTGTTAACGCAGTTTTGCCAGGGTTTATTATACAAGATGAGCATATGGCCGGCTTTAAAGATGATAGTAATAAGCGATATAGAGAAATTGCTGAGTTTTGTCATCCCTTAGGTCATACAGGATGCTCTGGTGATGTATCAAATGCAGTGTTATTCCTGTGTTCGCCGGAGGCATCTTTCATCACCGGCCAGAACCTTATAGTGGACGGAGGGCTTATGATACAGGAGCAAAGCACTCTGATATATCGGTTCGATAAAGAGATGCAATAAGTTTAAAATTTAAGGGAGCAGATAATGAATTCGGGATTACAGGGACGCACTGCAATAGTAACTGGCGGCAGCAAAGGGATCGGGAAAGCCATTGCAAAGTCCTTGGCTTTGGAGGGTGCAAATGTAGTGATTTGTGCCCGTGCCTTAGAACCGCTCATTAGTGTTCAGAAAGAGATTGACGAGAGAGGTGGAAGTGCTCTGGCAGTTGCTGCTGATGTAATGAAACCTGAAGCTGTCCAAAAAGTTGTTGCCGCCACTATTGATAAATTTGGAGGAATGGATATCCTTGTAAATAATGCCGGAGGTGCTGGAAAATTTGGTGGTTTTTTTGAGCTTTCGGACGAAGACTGGCTTGAAGCTTATAAACTTAATATCATGAGTGCAGTAAACTTTGTTCGTTACTCAGTTCCGTGGCTCAAGAAATCGAAGCATTCAAGAATTATCAATATATCTTCCATCTCAGGTATTCAGCCCGGTTATTATAATCCCCATTATACCGTTACAAAAGCAGCAATGATAAATTTAACCAAGGTACTTTCAAATCAGCTTTTGAAGGATAATATTTTAGTTAATGTTGTCTGCCCAGGTCCAGTTCATAGTTATTCGTGGGAAAAATATATTCAAGACACGGCAAGCATGCATGGTTTGCCTGTAGAGGAAGTAAGGAAAAGGATTGAGATCGAAGAGGCATCTAAAATCCCTTTAGGCAAAGTGGGAGAACCTGAAGAGGTTGCCGAACTTGTAACCTTCCTTGCCTCAGATAAGGCATCGTGGATTGCCGGTTCATGTTTTCATGTCAATGGTGGTAAACTCCATACAATGTGTTAAAGAGGAAAGAGAAAATTATCTTTTAGGAGGATATTGTGGAGATTAACCTGCTTGATTCGCATCCGAAAACAAATCGTGATTACGATAAACGGGCCCTTGAAAAAACCCCCGAGATTATACGGATTGCAAAGCAATTCGGTAAAGAATTTTTTGATGGAGACAGAAAATGCGGTTACGGTGGCTACGTTTACGACGGACGCTGGAAAACTGTTGTTAGGCGCATGAAGGAATTTTATCATTTATCAGAAACTGCTGCCATACTGGACATCGGTTGCGGCAAAGGCTTCATGCTGCACGATTTTAAAGAACTTATGCCAGATTGCACTGTAGCAGGTATCGATGTAAGTGCTTATGCCATAGAAAATGCCATGCCTTTGGTTAAACCTTTTCTTGAAATTGCAAGCGCTGAAGGATTGCCATACCCGGACAAAGTCTTTGACCTTGTTATTTCTATCAATTCAATCCATAATCTCCCAATTGATCTTCTTAAAACAGCCCTCAGAGAGGTTCAACGGGTATGCCGCGGTAACAGTTATATCACTGTTGATGCGTGGCGCAATGAGCAGGAACGTCAAAATCTCTACAAGTGGGTTCTCACAGCCGAAACAATGATGCATGTCGATGACTGGAAGAAGCTGTTTAATGAAGTCGGATTCACCGGGGATTACTGGTGGTTTATAGCAGATTAAGGAGTCTTAGTTTTGAAAACCCGTGCCGCAGTTTTATTTGAACTCAACAAACCTCTGAGAATTATTGAAGTTGACATTCCTGATCTTTTGCCCGGTCAGGTTTTGGTTAAAATAGCTTACAGCGGAGTATGCCACAGCCAACTGATGGAAGTAAGGGGAAAACGCGGGGAAGACCCTTATCTTCCTCATATGCTTGGTCATGAGGGATCTGGCAGAGTCATTCATGTAGGCGAGGGGGTAGCAAAGGTCAAACCCGGGAACAAAATAGTGCTTGGATGGATTAAAGGCAGAGGCATGGATGTACCCGGCCCTAAATTTGTGAAAGATGGTGTCGTTATAAATGCAGGAGGGGTTACTACTTTTAGTGATTATTCAATTGTTTCTGAAAATAGGTGTGTAAGACTTCCCGGTGGTGTACCCATGGATTGTGCTGTTTTATTCGGCTGTGCAATTCCTACTGGCGCCGGGATGGTTATAAACCGGATTAAACCGGGAAAGGATTCCTCTGTTGCTGTTTTTGGCCTTGGGGGTATTGGGCTCAGCGCATTAATGACTTTAGGCCTTTATGATTGCTCTAAGGTAATTGGCATAGATATTGTGGATAGTAAACTGAAGATTGCGAAGGATTTCGGAGCGACACATTGTATTAATGCAGCCGAAGAGAATGTTCTGGAAAAAATCAATGTTGTCACAGAAGCGAGAGGGGTAGATTATAGCATTGAAACTACAGGGCTTGCGACATCAATAGAAACCGCCTTTCGATCCGTACGGAAATTTGGCGGTCTTTGTTTTTTCGCATCGCATCCCCAATTTGGTGATAATATTAGACTTGATCCGTACGATTTAATCTGCGGAAAGAAGATTGAAGGAAGCTGGGGCGGGGAGAGCAACCCAGATAGAGATTTACCAAGGTTCGGAAAATTATTCCGATATGGAAAGTTACCCTTAGAAAAGCTACTTGACCGCACATATACATTAGAGCAAATTAATCAAGCACTCGATGATTTAGAAAACAGAAAGGTCATCAGACCATTAATCCGGATGGAAACGCAGGAATAACACAGGAATAATAGATGATAAAACGATTCACAATTATTTTATTGTTATCAACAGGATGGCGAAGGAAATGATGGAAAAAATATTAGTTATTAAACCCCAGTATAAAACATTCCCTGTCGGGTTTGCATATGTTCTTGCATGTTTGGAAACCAACAACGTGCCTTTTGATTTTGTCGATACCGACCTGGAGCCGGATTATGCCAAAAGAATGAGAAACAATGATTATTTGGCGGTGGCTACCGGGGGTTTAATAGGGCAGTTCAGTTTTTTCTGTGATGTTGCAAATACGGTGCGCAAAATCAAACCCGATTTACCCGTCATACTTGGCGGAAACATCACAAAGGATATACAACCCGGTTTTCTCTTCGATAAAATAGGCGCGGATTATGGCATAGTCGGGGAAGCAGAGACATCGCTCCCTTACCTGATTAATGCAATTGCCAATAAATCTGATAAATATGATGATATTCCCGGATTGATTTTTAGGGATGCCTCCAGCGGGAGAATTGTTAAGAATGTGTCGAAAAGATTAAATATAAAAGATAATAATATATTACCTGCCTGGCATTTTTTTGATATTGACTATTATTCGCAGGACTTTTATCTGCCTTTCTGGGGAAGTCGTTCGGCCATGCCGATTTTGAGTGGCAGAGGGTGTGTCGGGCAATGTACTTTTTGTTCTCCAACGATTGGATCGTTTCGGATGCGCCCGATTGAACACGTTATCGAAGAGATAAAATTTCTCAATTCTTCCTACAATTTTGAGTGGATTGTTTTTTTCAATGAAATGTTTTATCCATCAAAAAAGGAAATAATGGAGTTTTGCGAAGCCTACCGAGATATTAAACCTCAAAAGCCTTGGGTCTGTGCATTGAGAGTCGATGCAAAAGTCGATGTGGATACCTTTATTGCCATGAGGGAAGCGGGGTGCGTGAGCACTTCAGCCGGTATCGAAAGTGGTTCTGACAAAGTTTTGCATTTAATGAGGAAAAGATCGACAAATGAACAAATTAGAAAGTTCTTTCGTAATACACGAGAGGCAAAGTTAGAATGTAACGGTACTTTTATGGTGGGAAACGAAGGAGAGACGGAAGAAGACATAAAACAAACAATTGACATGATAATAAGTGAGGAAATGAACACTAGCGAGAGCCTGACAAGCGCCTACCCGGGAACACAAATATATGCGAATGCTCTAAAACGGGGTTTAATTGAAAACGAATGGGATTATTTAAGGCAACTGCGTTTTGCATGTGGGGTGTGGGATTACGACTGGGTAGACAGGAGTAACTATTTAAATATTAGCGATATCCCTGATGAGCGTTTTTGGGAAGTAATGGTGAAGGAACTCAGAAGATATAATACTTTTTTGTTAAATAGATTTCAGGCAAAAAGCATTAAGTATAAAGTGATCTTTGGGGTAAAAATGAAAGTGCAAGGGGTATGCTGCGAATGCGGCTCCTCTGTGACCCTCATGGTTAGGAACAGCTTAGTAAATAGTTTAGCGGGAGATGGATTTTGTCCGAACTGTTTCAATAGAGTTATTTTTAATCTGTTCAAGTTAAGCGATTTTAGTGATCATTTCAATTTTCTATGCAAAGAATTGGAAAAAACACACAAACTGGTTATTTTTGGCACAGGCCCTGATGCATGCGAATTGTTGAGGTTTGATTATTTCGGGTTGAACTATGAAAAAATTGCGGGATTTTTGGAAATCGAACCGCAGATTTCAAATTTTTTATTTATCAATATGCCAAGGCTTAAGTTTAGTGAACTTGCTTCTGTACAACCTGATACAATTTTAGTAGCTGATGATCCCTTGGGTGATGCCGAACTACTGCTTAGAAGATATTACTCTAAAAGATGTTTGGCTCTTCCACGGATTATACATTTAATGCCTGATAGTAAACGGTTCAGTTTGAGGATTACTCATTTGATTTGTAGATTTTTTGAGGATAGCCCTGGTGCAATATACCGTTTAATTCTTGCTGTATTAATACAGGCAATTAAATTTTTCGCATGGTTAAATATGAAATCATTTGATACCTTAAAATACTTATATCATCACCCTTATTTAAAAACGAAAAGATTAAGGAAAATTCTCTCAATAGCACACAAATGGAGACGACAAAGTTTGACAGTTCTATGATATTATCAAAAACTGATAAGTCGCCAATTTTCATTAAGGAATTGAGAAAGGTTTTGTTTAGGCTTGAACTCAATCGAGCTGTTATTTTTGGAATATTAGCAAGAATATGGGGTCTTGGGGCAGGACCCGTATCAGCAATACTGATTGCGACGAAATTTTCTCCTGAACTTCAGGGATATTACTATACTTTCGGCAATATTCTCGCATTTCAGTTTCTGGTAGAATTAGGTTTTGGGACAGTTGTTATTCAATTTGCAAGCCATGAATGGTCAAAGCTGAATTTAGATAAGTATGGTCACATTTTGGGTGACCCGGATGCTCTGTCACGGCTGGTCAGCATAGGTAACATGGCTATGAAGTGGTATTGTGTGGCTGCTATTATCATCACGCTTTGCCTGAGCATTGGCGGATATATCTTCTTCGCATATTCTCCGGAAGCTGGTGTGATTTGGACTCTGCCCTGGTTTGTTTTATGCTTTTTGACAGGTGTGAATTTCTGTCTTATTCCGGTTTGGTCATTACTGGAAGGATGCAACCAGGTGACAAAAATATATACATTCAGGTTTTTTCAAGGCATATTGACAAATTTATCTGTTTGGGGGGCAATTCTCCTTGGGGCCAATTTATGGACCGCATCGGTTTTAAGCGCAGTAAATATTGTTTCTTCAATTCTATTTTTTCGGGGCAAGTACCACCTTTTCTTGAAAACTCTGTTAAGAAGTCATCCTTTCGGTCCCCGGATTAACTGGCGGGTTCACATGCTGCCCATGCAATGGCGTTTTGCAGTTTCGGTTTTCGGTAGTCTCTTTATGACCTCTTTTTTCGCACCGGTTCTGTTCAAGTTCCATGGACCTGTTATTGCCGGGAAAATGGGGATGACCTGGACATTGGTCGGCGTAATGACCATAGCATCCTCATGGCTTATGCCGAGAGTTCCCCAGTTTGGTATGTTGATTGCCCAACATAAATTTGAAGAGCTTGATAAGCTTTTTTGGCGTCTTACAAGAATTTCAGGAGGGATTGCCATACTTCTGGCATTGTCTATTTGGACTTTGGTTTATTTCTTGCATGCTATGAGATTTTCTATTGCAGCCCGACTCCTCCCACCGCTACCCACAGCCTTGTTTGTATTAGCACAATTGATAATAATCCTGCCATCCCCATGCTCTCATTATTTAAGGGCTCACAAGAAAGAACCCCTGATGTTTGTATCTGTTTTCTGTGGAATACTTACAGGATTGTCAACCTTGATTCTTGGGAAATATTATGCTGCCGTTGGTATAGGTTTAGGTTTTTTGATTTTGAATTTAATATTTCAGCCATTTGTTGTTTTAATCTGGTATCGTTGTCGCGCTAAATGGCATAAATTTGATTATTCCCTGTAGTTTGTCCGTGGCAGGGCAAAGCCATAATTTTATAACAGGGTTTTCCTTTAATATCCTGCTGCTTGCAGCAGGCAGTTTATCGAGTGAAGCAGGTAATAAATGAAAATATTGTTATGCAATATTGCACTCCGGCCCGAATCGGAGACTTTTCCTCCCGTTGCATGTACAAACCTATGCAATGCATTAATTAAAGCCGGCTATGATCCACAATTTTATGATATTGATGCAAAAAGACCCTCACGAGAGAGCCTTTTTAAATATTTCGAGGAAGGACAATTTGATGTTGTAGGCATAAGCGCCGTTGTTTCAACAGGTTATAAGTATACTAAATATTTAGCAGGCATCATAAAAGAGGCTTCACCGAAAACGCAGATTATACTTGGCGGAAATTTGGCTGCCTCATATGAAGTCATTCTTCGGAAATGTCAGATAGATGTCTGTGTCATAGGCGAAGGAGAAATAGTTTTACTGAATCTTGTTAAACACCTTGAGAAATATAAGAGCTTCAAGCCTTCAGAGGAATTAAGCGCAATTAAAGGCATTGTCTTTCTGGATTCCTATGGTACATGTAAATTTACAGGATACGAACAACTTATAAAAAATTATGAAATCGGTCAACCTGACTACGGGTTGTTAGAAAAATATTCTAACATCAATCAATACATATTGGATCCAATGTCCAGATATGACTTTGCATACGACCCCAGATCTCATGAAACTCATCGCCTGGGTAAAAAAATGGCGACGATTTTTACGTCAAAAGGTTGCATAAACAGATGCACATTCTGTCACCGCTGGATAAACGGGTATAGGGTTATTCCTGTCCAGGATGTGATTGCGACCATTAAGCATTTAATGGAGAAATACAATGTCGGTTTTTTTTGCATAAGCGATGAATGTTTTGGTGAGAACAAGCAGTGGAATGATGAATTTATTGAGTCAATCAGACCATTGGATGTGCTGTTTCAGGTCGGTGGAGCAAGGGTTTCTATCGTTCACAATGATCCAGCAATCATACGGCGACTTAAGGAAGCAGGTTTAACAGCGATATATTTTGGCGTGGAGAGTGGAAGCGATAAAATCCTGAAAGTTATGGAAAAGAATGCCACAAGAGAGGAAAATTTCAGGGCATTGAAGATTTGCTCGGAAGCAGGGGTTTACACAATTATTCAGTTAGTAATAGGTATGCCTGGAGAGAATGATCAAACTATTGAGGAAACGATTGAATTTCTTAAAATGTCTTCTGAGAATTTACCGTACTTTCAGGAGGTAAGCCTTAATTATCTTCAGGCACTTCCGGGGACACCATGTTATGAGTTATTACGCTGCCGGGGATTTCTTGGCAAAAGTATTGAAGATGAGGAAAGATATCTATTGAAAGTCTCGAATATTAATGCATCTGAATTCAGGCATTATATCAATGTATCAGAAGAACCTTTGTCGAAGATAAAATTGGGGAGAATGAAAATTTGGACGATGAATACAATTAACTGGCTTAGACAGCATAATTGGAAATTTCCGGAAAGTTGTGAAGAGAAGCATAGAAAAGAATATGCCGATAAAAATACACCCGTTTATAATATAAAATATTTTTTAAAACATAGTACGATTGTTTTGAGGATAATAGATTTCATGGGCGACTTCTTCTGGAGAGTAATTTGTGTGGTAAATTATCACTCTATATATGGTGTAAGAAAAGGTTTCCTGATCATGCTGGGTATTATTAAGGAAGAAGACATGTCTCGGTTCAAGATGGATGCCATTTCACTTAAAAAGTTCTTACAAATGAAAGTTCAATAACATGGTTAATATTAAAGTTTGCAGGTACCCACAGTGTTGAAAAACGGCATAGAAATAGCTAAGAAGGTTCGTGAGCACGGAATTGCCGAATCACTCAAAAGATTAGTATCCAACCGGTTAAATGGAAAGCTGTATTATAATGCAGTTAAACTAATTTTTTCTCCAAACCAGCAGGGGAAGCGGATTCTTGGTATTTGGGATTATAAGTCACTCCCATGGTCAGTTGGTGACCCTTTGGTTTTTGTGGAAAAGTTGAGTATGCTAAGGATAGAGCGTGACGCAGAAGAAATTGATATCTGTATCGTCTATGACCGTGCCAACCCGAGCGGTAACAGGCGGGCGCCTTATATTTCACCCGCAGATGGCCAGGATTACGCTTTAAACTTCCTTCCACTATTTAGCACGTGCCCATATCTTGGCTCGATCTTCCAATTTAATTCGAGAGAAGAATTTTATAGATTTTTAAAAACAAGTTCGGACCGATACTATATTTTTCCGCCTTTCGGCAAACATCTCTCTGAGTCGTATAATTTTGCCGACAGCGGCTATCCTCATTTCAGGGAGATGGAGGTATTCTATAAAACTTACGGTTATATACCCTATTTAAGAGTAGTGAATAGATATAGAACCTGGGCGGAACGGTTTTACGGGAATCATCTGCCAGAGGGCGCCATACCGGTGACTCTGTCCCTACGTCAGCCATTAAGCAGTAATAATGACACGGAATATTACCGAAACGCCGATCCGGCTGCATGGTTGTTATTTATAGATCAGTGCAAGGAGAGTTTCCCGGGGGTAGTTTTTGTTGTTGTCGGCACGAGAGAAGAAGTGTTCCACGGATTGAGAGAACAGTCCAACGTGGTCATAGCAAAAGACTTCGGAACAAGCATTATGGAGGATTGTGCCCTGATTCGTGCCTCTTTCCTCTATATGGGCACGTGCTCCGGGGTGAACACTATTGCATTATTCAGCGATCTTCCTCATCTCTTATTTCAGTTCCCCGGTATGGACAATTATGGGTTAAAAATGGGAGATAATTTTCCTTTTCAAACAGATAATCAAAAGGTCTTCAGTTTCGAAACGCCGGTAACAGCAGACCTGTTGTTTAACGAATTCAAAAGCCTTTATGTCAAGCTTAATCGAGAGGAATGGCAAACCCCAAAACTTTTTGACCGTCGTTAATTCGTCAATAATATCAATATGATAAATAGTGTCGGAGCTCCGACACTCCTCCTCGCGCCGACTGCGCCCCAGGCATAGGGAAATGAGGGACATGGTAAGGGGTAGGCAAAACTTTTCCATTGTCGTAAATTACTAAATAATATCAGATACCTTCGAATGACGGTTGACCGGCATACCCCTAAAAAAAACAGGAGATTCCCATGACCGAAAGCACCGACACTGACGATACGGAAAGCAGAATAATGGATAGCCACATAAATTTTATAAATAAGAGAATAATTACGGCAATTGAGAATCTACAAAAGTTGAACTCAAATAATGATGTTCTCAATCGAATTACAGATGCCGCCCGATTGATTGTTTACGCCATCAAATCTGGCAATAAGCTCATGATCTGCGGTAACGGGGGAAGTGCTGCTGATGCCCAGCATGTAGCAGGGGAATTTGTGTGCAGATTTTATAAAGATAGAGAACCATTGCCTGCAATTGCATTAACTACAGATACGTCTGTTCTAACATCGATCTCCAATGACTATTCCTATGATGATGTGTTCAATCGCCAGGTGAAAGCGCTTGGAAAAAGCGGCGATGTACTCTTCGGCATCAGCACAAGCGGCAGTTCAGGAAATGTCTTGGAGGCTTTTCGGGTGGCAAAAACGCTTGGTATAAAAACTATTCTTCTCACCGGCCAGATAGAAAAGGAAATTGCTAAAATAAGCGACCTCACAATCCATACCCCATCGACAGATACGCCTAGAATTCAGGAAATGCATCTGCTCATTGAGCATATAATCTGTGAAATTGTTGAAAAGGAACTTTTTAAGAATTGATAAAATAATTAATGAAGGAGTAGGTATGTCAATATTTATTATTGCAGAAATAGGTATTAATCACAATGGAGACGTAGGCATTGCAAAACAGTTGATCGATGTTGCTAAGGATGTTGGCTGTGATGCTGTCAAGTTCCAGAAGAGGGCTATCGATTTAGTATATTCAAAAGAGATGTTGGATTCACTGCGGGAAAGCCCTTGGGGAACCACTCAACGGGCACAGAAAGAGGGCCTTGAGTTCGGACTGAAAGAATATAAAGAAATTGATACATACTGCAAGGAAAAGGGGATTGAATGGTTTGCATCGGCATGGGACATTGAGAGTCAGAGATTTCTGCGGCAGTTCAATCTGAAATATAATAAAATAGCCTCTGCGATGATTGTTTATGAGGACTTGCTCAGAGAGGTAGCTTCAGAAAAGAAACATACATTTATCTCTACAGGGATGACAGAAACTGGGCATATTGACCGTGCTGTAGAGATATTCAGGAAAGCAAATTGTCCTTTTGAACTGATGCATTGCGTTTCGACTTACCCAATGGACGATGAAGATGCGAACCTTAACCGCATAAAAACACTTCGCGATCGTTATAAGTGTAATGTGGGATACAGCGGGCACGAGGTTGGCCTGGCAGTTTCATATGCAGCAGCAGCCCTTGGCATTACGTCACTGGAAAGACACATAACGCTGGATCGTGCTATGTATGGTTCTGATCAGGCAGCTTCCGTCGAATCTGCAGGATTTCGTCAACTTGTTGGCGCGATCAGAAAGATTGAAAAGGCAATGGGAAACGGCAATATTGCTATGCATCATAAAGAAATTGCGATTGCACAGAAACTGAGAGCGCATATTCCCTTTGAATCTCATCAATAGAGGAGTTTTATAATGGCAGATGTTGTTGCGGTTATTCCAGCACGTTCTGGCTCAAAGGGTGTTGTTGATAAAAATATCAAGTTATTGGCTGGACACCCGTTAATTGCCTATAGTATTGCAGTTGCACAATTGTCAAACAGCATAAATCGTATTATTGTGTCAACTGATTCTACTGACTATGCCGGCATTGCACAAGAATATGGTGCAGAAGTGCCTTTTTTACGGCCCGATCAAATTTCCAGCGATAATAGTACGGATTATGACTTTGTCAGACATTTGCTTGAGTGGATGTTGCATAACGAAGGGAAGCTGCCTGAATACCTTATTCATTTACGTCCGACAACGCCCTTGCGTGAGGCACATTATATTGATGCGGCAATAAAACGTATAAAACAGTCAAGCCAAGCTACTGCTCTACGATCTGTGCATGAGATGTCAGAGTCCGCATATAAGGCATTTGAAATAGACGGAAATTATTTAAAATCTGTAGGATCAAATTCTTTTGCCTTGGATACCTTCAACGATCCGAGACAAAGCTTTAATAAAACCTATCAGGCTAATGGTTATGTAGACATTGTAAAAACAAAATACGTTATTGAGAATAAAAAGCTACATGGAGATCACGTTATAGCGTTTGTTACACCGCACGTTGTGGAGATTGACACATTAAATGATTTTGATTATCTGGAGTATCTGGCAGCAAAGAAACCTGCAATGGTGAATAGCTTATTTAAAAGAAGGAAAT
>JAPLKD010000219.1 GCA_026388245.1 Pseudomonadota bacterium
CTCTGCTGAAATAGCGCGCGCAGATATGGTCAATCTTTATAAAAGCTGGCTGAAATCGGCCGGGGTGATTACTCCTCCTGACATACAGGTCGAGATCAGCCCCCGCTTTGCGTTAAATAAGGAAGAGTTGTCAGCTAAACTTAAAGATAAAAACATCACTATTCAGGGCGACTTATACCTCGGACTGTGAATGGTGAAAGGTGAAAGGTGGGAAACGGTGAGTATGGCTGTGAAAGGGGAAAGGTGAATGGTGAATGATATCCGCAATCCGAAATCCGTACGGTTTAATCCCGACAGCGGAGGGACAATCCGATATCCCCACCTGCGCCGCGAGCGTCTTGGCGGACAGGCGCAGGCCGCAATGAGGAGCGAGGTGAAAAAAACAATGAATAGCGCAATTCACATTCTTATTGTTGAAGACGATTTTATTATCGGCGAGAGCATCAGAAACAAGCTCATCAATCTGGGTTATTCGGCGTCGGCGCTGGCAACTACAGGCAGCGAGGCAATCCATACAGCAGAAGAAACCCGACCTGACCTCATTATTATGGACATAAAACTCCAGGGACAGATGGACGGAATCGAAACTGCAGCAAACATCCGTTCCCGGTTCGATATACCTGTTATATATCTCACGGCCCATACTGATGAGGAGACCTTAGAACGGGCAAAACTGACAGAACCTTTTGGCTATATTGTCAAACCTTTTGAACCGCGTGAACTCAAGACTGCCATCGTCATGGCCCTGCATAAACACAAACTGGGGAAAGAACTTAAAGAATCTGAGGAACGTTACCGCATCGCAATAGAGCATTCCAATGACGGTGTTGCCATCGTGCGAGGCGATAACCACATATTTGTGAACAAAAGGTTTCTGGAGATTTTCGGTTATGAGCAGATGGAAGAGGTTATCGGGAAACCCATATCACTCACAGTGCACCCCGATGATCGTAGACGTGTCATGAAGAATAACCGGGGAAGACAGAAAAACGAATCCGTACCGTCCATATATGAAATGAAAGGTATGAAGAAAAATGGCGAGACGGTTTATATTGAGGTTTCCGCGACAAACATACCGTTCCATGGAGAACCCGCTTCTCTTGCGTATTTAAGGGATATCACCAGCCGCAAGCAAAGGGAAAATGAGTTGGCAGAAAATGCAGAAAAGATCTTTCAGGCAAAACAGGAGTGGGAATCACTGGTTGATTCCCTCAGTGAGCTTGTTTTGCTCCTCGATGAAAATGGAGATATTATCCGTTCCAACCGGGGAGCGGAAAGCTGGAGCCTCGGACATCCCGGCAATTCGAGAGGACAAACACCGCATGATGTTCTCCATCCATATTGTACGAAGTTTGACTGCTACCTCAAGGATTTTATATCAAACGGTTTAAAGGATTCAGCGGCAGGTAAACCCGCAGAATTAGAGGTAAAGGATGAGACTTTGAAGCGGTATCTCGATATACGGATAAGGCCTATCCGTACTCAGCAAAATGGAACACATCAAATAAACGAGAGTTTTGCTGTCCTTGTCATCCATGACATAACAGAACGCAGGCAGGCGCAAGAATCCCTTGCAGAGGCTTACGAAGAGTTGAAAGAGACTCAGCAGGAATTAATCCAGATTGAGAAACTGGCCCTTCTGGGAAAATTTTCATCGGGTATAGCCCATGAAATCAGGAATCCCCTTGCGAATATTTGTGCATCTGCCCAGTTTTGCATCGCCAAATACGAGCTTGATGAAGAGATTAAGAAACATCTGAGGATCATGTTGAGAAACTCCGAACATGCAAATAAAATTATAAAAGATCTCATAGACCTTGCAAAACCGAGCGAGGTTTCTCTTGAGCCGGGAGATATAGGCAATTTGATAAACAGTGTATGCGATCTTGTAAAAACACGGTGCGAAAAACAGCGTATACTCCTGCATAAGAAGATATCGAGGAGATTGCCGCATATTTTAATGGATAAAGAACGAATAGAGAAGGCGCTTCTTAATTTTATCTTAAACGCCGTTGAGGCTATGCCGAAAGGTGGAAAACTTGCCGTTAACGCCTATCCGCATTTTGATAAAGGTCAGGTAATTATCAGTATCCTGGATACAGGCAAGGGTATACCGCAGAAAGATTTCGATAACATATTTCACCCCTTTTTTACCACGAAACGCACCGGCATAGGATTGGGATTATGCCTTGCAGACCAGGTAATAAGCTCTCACAAAGGAAGGCTTTCCATCAACAGCACGGTGGGGGAAGGCACAGAGATTACCATAAAACTGCCTATTCAGGGGGGGTAGAAAATAGCGAATGGCTAAAATTTTAGTAGTTGAAGATAACAAGGATATGCAGTTTCTCCTTTCCAATATATTGAAGAGCGAAGGGTATGAAACACTGGTTGCCGGAGACGGTAAAAAGGCATTGAAAGAGACAAAAAGGTGGTCGCCCGATCTTGTCTTGCTTGATATACGGTTACCCGATATGGACGGGATGGCGGTTCTTGAAGAGATAAAGAAGCTCAATGATGACCTTATCATTATCATGCTGACCGCCTATGGAGATATAAAAGGGGCTGTGCAGGCAATGAAACTGGGCGCCTTTGAATATATCACGAAACCCTTTGATAATGACGAGCTGCTCATTGCCATAAAGAGGGCTTTGCAGACACAATACCTGAGCAGAGAAGTTCATAGCCTGCGGAGACGATTGGGTGAAAAAAACGCCTCAGACCTGATAGTAGAGCTTACCGGAGAAGGTCAAAGGATGAAGCAGATTTTGAAGCAGATTGATATTGTTTCACCTACGAATATGACGGTAGTGCTGCAGGGAGAAAGCGGAACCGGGAAAGAACTGGTTGCGCAACTGATACACAATAAAAGTCAGAGGAGCGACAAAGCCTTTGTTGCCATAGATTGCGGCGCCATACCGGAATCCCTTGTTGAGAGTGAGCTCTTCGGCTATGAAAAAGGCGCTTTTACGGGCGCAGACGCCCTCAAGGAAGGTAAATTTGAACAGGCAAACGGGGGCACTCTATTTTTAGATGAGATAACAAACCTGCCGGATTCGGCCCAGGCAAAATTATTGAGGATATTGCAGGAGAAAAAATTCCAGCATCTGGGCGGAAAGAGGGATATAAAGGTTGATGTCCGGATTATTGCGGCCTCAAATGTTGACCTCCCCGATGCGCTGAAGGCAGGGGCATTCAGAAGCGACTTGTTTCACAGACTTAACGAGTTCCCTGTTGTTTTGCCCGCTTTGAGGGAAAGAAAGACGGATATTCCGTTTCTGGCGAGCCGTTTTCTGGAAGAAGCAAAAAAAGAATTCAATAAAGACATAAAAGGCTTTTCTCCTGAAGCAATGAAAACTCTTCTCGATTATCACTGGCCCGGGAATGTGAGGGAACTCAAAAATACGGTGAGAAGGGCGGCGCTCCTGACAGATTCAGACAAGATCACCGGGGCATGCCTTGCATTGGATGCCATAACAGAACCGCATTCGGATGCGGATAGCCTGTCGGAAAATATCGATGTCATGGCTGAATTGAGGAGAGGCGTTTCACTTCATGAGATTGCACAGAAAAAAATGGACAATGTTGAAAAGGATATTATCAGACAGGCGCTCGCCTTAGCCGGCGGCAACAAATCAAAGGCCGCAAAAATGCTCAAAACAGACCGCATGACACTCTATGCACGGCTGAAAAAATATGGGATAGAGTAACAACTTACAGCCGAAGTTGCGA
>JAPLKD010000171.1 GCA_026388245.1 Pseudomonadota bacterium
AATTACCATTGCTTGACAGCGGGAACACATCCCCTCGCACTTTCGCACTACTCTCCCGACCATTGTAGGGCTTGCATCGCTTGATGTGCAAGGGCGGAGACTACCCGATGATGTTCAGTGCCTGCACATCATCCCACAATGCGGGAACGCTCTACTTCGCCGCACAATGGTTCTACGGTCGTTCCGTGAGTTGTGCTCAGGGAAGGCCACCCCCGCTATAATTTAACAAATGATGGCGAATTGGTATCAGTGCTAACCTATTGCTAACCAAAACGAGAAAAAAGGTATATTTCAGGTTAAAAAAAGGTGCAGAATACATGAAAATCTTTTAGCCGTTCCTTCTGATCTGCGCAGCATGGTTGTTTAGCCCGGTGTTCTCCGGGAGGGGTACCTTTAAACAGTTGCAGTTTCTTCTTGACAACTAATATAACATATGTTATAAGAAATAAATACAGGTCACACGATATCATATAACTCTTCGGGAGCACAATGAATTTCAAGAATGGCCTCTTTGAATCTCAGCCTGGGGACAATTACTCCGAACGTATCAAAAGTATCAGGGCCAATCTTGGCTTGACCCAGCAGGCACTTGCCAAACGCCTCGGGGTATCTTTCGCGACAGTCAATCGTTGGGAAAACAGTCAGGCGAAGCCTTCACAGCTTTCGTGGAACCGACTCCGACAGATGGAGACAGAATTTTCAGGGGTAAATCTCCCCAAAAAAAACGATAATAAAGAAAAACAAATAGAAATTCTTGACTTTACTGCAAGGCCGGAAATTGTAAAGGTTCTGGCCGAAGGAGAGCGCCTTTCTTTCGGTCACCTCGTAAATTCCACTTTCGGAACAGAGATATCCCGGATCGATCCATTGCCTCACCAACGCATAGCTGTCTATGACCACATGCTGAAGCAGCCACGGCTGCGCTTCCTTCTCGCCGATGATGCCGGCGCCGGAAAAACTATTATGAGCGGCCTCTATATCCGGGAGATGCTCTCCCGCCGACTGCTAAAACGAATCCTGATTGCAGCCCCTGCCGGTCTGGTAGGAAACTGGAGGCGGGAACTCCTTACACTCTTCAGTCTGTCTTTCAAAATAGTGGTCGGGAACGATGCCCGAACCGGTAACCCTTTCATCGGGGAGAATAGCGATTGCATAATCATCAGCATCGACACCCTTGCCAGTTCCAGAATATTCAATCGTCTCCGTGAAGACGGCGTAATTCCATACGATCTTGTCATCTTTGATGAGGCGCATAAGTTGTCAGCAGATAGGGGGAATGATCTGCGTGTCCGGAAAACAGATCGATATCGCATAGCGGAGGCCATTGCCGGAATCCCTGACCGGGATGACCGATGGCATCTGCCATGGAAGGCCCATCACCTCTTGTTTCTCACAGCCACCCCCCACATGGGAAAAGAGTATCCTTACTATGCACTCTGGCATCTACTCCAACCAGAGGTGTTGAGCACCCCCGATGCCTTTGCTCAGTATCCTGCAGAACAACGAGCCAACCACTTTATCCGCAGGACCAAGGAAGAGATGGTCTACTTCGACGGCAGGTCGATCTATCCTCCCCGCTTGTCGGATACGCTGGGTTATGATCTAAGCCAGGGCGATATAAGCGAGCAGGCCCTCTATGATGAAGTGACCGAGTATCTTCGCGACGTGTACAACAGAGCGAAGCTCCTCAACAGGGAAGCTGCCCGGCTGGCCATGAGCGTATTCCAGCGAAGACTTGCAAGCTCAACATGGGCGCTCTTGCGGTCCCTGGAACGACGAATCGAAAAGCTTGGTGCGTTGATCGAAGACATCCAGGATGGCAAGATCACCACAGAGCAGATGATCACCTTTCAGCAGCGTATTCACGAAGAGGACGACATACTCAATGCTACGACTGCCGACGAGGAAGAGCCTCAGGAGGGAAAAGAAGGGAATGAATTGGCCGAGGACAAGCTCCTCCAGGGGGTCGTAGCATCGTCTCTCGCCGATCTCCTGGCTGAAAGAGGAGAGGTTAAGCGAATTCTCGACCTCGCCAAAAAAGTGTATGAATCCGGACATGAATCAAAGTTTGACAGACTCCGGGAGATATTTTCCGACCCTAAGTATACGGGAGAGAAATTTATTGTCTTTACCGAGCACCGTGACACACTAAAGTTTCTCGTTGGCCGTCTTGCCGGCATGGGCTATACGGATCAAGTGGCGCAGATCCACGGCGGGATGGACTATGTCCAGCGCGAGGTCGAGGTGGAGCGATTTCGTGAGCCCGTTATTTCAGGGGGAGCCCGTTTTCTTGTCTGTACGGATGCCGCCGGTGAAGGCATCAACCTGCAATTCTGCTGGATCATGATCAACTATGATGTGCCATGGAACCCGGCACGGCTTGAGCAGCGCATGGGCCGAATACACAGGTATAACCAGAAGCACGATCAAGTTATTATCCTGAACCTTGTTGCACCAAAAACACGTGAAGGGAGGGTGCTCAAGATACTCCTCGACAAACTTGAAAAGATAAGAAAAGAGCTTAAGTCCGACAAGGTCTTTGACTGCATTGGCCGAATTTTTTCGGGCGTATCAATCAGGCAATACATGGAGCTTGCCGTCACGGAAGGTTCCGAGGTGGTGGCACAGGAATTGGATGGCCGGTTGACCAGGGAACAGGTCGAGGCCCTCGACGCCCGCGAGAAGAGCCTTTACGGTTCCGGCGGCGACGTAAAGAAGGAGCTGCCGCGATTGCGCGAAGACCTTGACAAGGAGATATATTTCAGCCTCCTTCCCGGGTACGTGCGCCAGTATATTCAGGAGGCTGCACCGCTTGTGGATATCAATATCGAGGGGGACATGAACAACATCTTCTCGCTGCGCCCCTCTAAGCGCGGCGCCATGGATGAACTCCTGCCTGCCCTGGAAGCCTACGGAACAGCACGAGAGCATTTTACGGTATTGAGACCTGATGATAATAAAAACGTTATCTGGCTTCATCCCGGCGAGCCTGTTTTTGAACGCTTCCGCTCGCTTGTGAGTGAACGGCTGGCTCCGGAGGCAAAACGGGGCGCTGTTCTTATGGACCCGACTGCCGAGAAGCCTTACCTCTTCCATATGGCCTTCCTGCCCGTCATACGGAAGGCAGACCCGGAGTTCTCTGAGCTTGGCGTTGAGGAGGTGCTCGAATGCCGTCCAATCGGCGTCAAACAGTACGAAGGCGCTGAGATTGCCCTCTGTCCCATTGAACATCTGCTCCTTCTCAAAGGCGGTAGAGGTCTTCCACCCGCAGCGCAGCGGCTTGCAGTGACCGCGGAGGACGAAAAGGAGCAGGCCAGGGCATACCTCATGGAACGGGTGGCGCGTGAGATGGCTTTAGAGCGCAGGAATGATCTTCTTGAAGCGCTGCCTGAGCGGGAAACTTTCATCAAGCGGGGCTATGATTTCCAGGAAGCGGAATTGTCCATGATCCGGGCGAAACATGCGGAAAAGGCGCGGGTGGGCAATCGCAAGGCTGTGGAGGCCGTTGAAGAGGTAAAGCGTCAACAGCGTGAGTTGTCGAAAAGAAGGGAAACAGCATTGGCGGTCCTTCACCGGGAGCCTGATCTCGTGGCGCCAGGGCCGATTACGTTTGTTGCACACGCCCTTGTTGTTCCATCATCCGATCCTGCCGACCTTGAAGAACACGAGAAGGACGTTGAGGCAATTGCCACGAAGATAGCCGCCGCGTTCGAAGAGGCGGAAGGGGCAATCATACTGGATGTTCATACACCGGAACTGGCGCGGATGGCTGGCTTACCGGACAATCCCGGCTTCGACCTCCTGTCTATCCATGAAAACGGTCAACGTCGCGCCATCGAGGTAAAAGGACGGGCTACTACGGGCGATGTGGAGGTGTCCGCAAACGAATGGGCAAAGGCATGCAACATGCGGCAGAGCTACTGGCTTTACGCGGTATATGATTGCGCAACCCCAAACCCACGCCTCATCCGCGTGCAAGACCCCTTCGGAAGCCTCCTGGCAAGAGCAAAGGGAAGTATGTTGATAGGGCCAAAGCAGATAATGGAAGCAGCGGAGGGTATGCTATGAAAGTTGAAATTGATTCAGGAAAACCGTGAGGCACTATGGATGATAGACCCAGACTAATTGAACATGCATTTCCGCTGAAGCAGGCGTCGCTGGATTCGGTGCATGAGAAGAATGTGAGGCATGGACATATTTCGACGTTGCACATATGGCCTGCACGACGACCCCTGGCTGCCTGCAGGGCTGCGCTTATCGCAACGCTCTTGCCCGACCCAGGCACTCCTGAAAAGAGACAGGAGTTGTGTGAAAAGATTGGTGGAAAGATAGTCAAAAGGATAGAAAAGAAGAGGATGCCCAACGGTCAGATTGTTGAGCGAGAGAAAGAAGTTACCGAGGGCGGGATATTGCATTGGGGCAGGGAAATAGAGAATAAGGAACTCCTTGACTGGTTCCGGCAGGAAATACGCAAAGCCTATGGCGGAAGGGCGCCGAAGGTGCTTGATCCCTTTGCAGGCGGCGGGGCGATCCCCCTTGAGGCCATGCGTCTCGGGTGCGAGGCCACTGCCGCGGATATTAACCCTGTAGCCTGGTTTATTCTAAAATGTACCCTTGAATACCCCCAAAAACTGGCTGGAAAGACGCACCCTCTTCCTGAGTTTATCCTTGAGAACGAAAAGTTTATGGACGCTTTCTACAAAGTGCACCCTCACCTTGTGGGTAGGACAAAGAAGACAAAGCAACAGCTTGCAGAGGAGGAGAGGCAGCCTGGTTTTTGGGACAAACCCGATTCTGGCCGCGCGCCAAAGGCCGACCTTGCCTGGCATGTACGGGCCTGGGGCCAGTGGGTGTTTGACCGGGCGCGAAAAGAACTCGCTCAGTTTTACCCGGTTTATGCGGACTTTGAACCCCTGGATAAACGCCTTCCCAAACCATACGAAAAACAGCCTATGCAGTTGGTAGCACTTAATGATGACGGCACACCGGACCTAGATACGCTCAATGCTGAATTCAGCGAAGAGTATCTCAAGGATAAACGCAACCCTCGCTGGGTAGCAAAACCCACCGTGGCCTATCTCTGGGCGCGGATCGTCACGTGCAAGAACTGCCGTGCCACAATTCCGCTTCTCAAAACCCGGTGGCTCTGCAAGAAGGAGAAGAAACGTGTGCTACTCACCATGGAGCCAAATGCAGAGAGGACGGGCATGGTCTTCGGTATTGAAACGAATGTGCCGGTGAAAGGTGGCAACGCTGCCCAGCGCCGGGAGCATGACAAGCGCATAGGCGCAGGCACCATGTCCCGCTCCGGCGCAAAATGCCCTTGTTGCGGGACCATTATGACTATGGAAGATATCCGGCTAGAAAATAAATCAAGAAGAGTGGGCTCCACTGCCACAGCTGTAGTTATCGAAGGACCGGAAGGCAAAGAATACCGCTTGCCAACAGATCACGAGATTGGGACGAGCGAGAGAAGTGAACTGTTACTCCCACAAGTTTTTGAACAGATACCTTTTGGGATTCTTAATGAGCAAATTCTTCGAGAAGGACCAGGGGCAAGCTACGGATTTCCGATAATTGCTCATGGTATAAATGAGTGGCGTTTGTTGTTTACACCACGCCAGTTATTGGCTTTAGGAATATTGGTAAAGTGGACACGGTCTGTTCATGACAAATCGATCAGTCATTATGGGGTATCTGATTGGAGTAACGCTGTTTGCGCCTACCTGGCTTCTACAATTAGCCGAACTTCTGACTATATGGGAAACCTTTGTGTATGGGAGAATGGGGCAGAAGAAATTAAGCATATCTTTATGCGTTGGGCTTTGCCTTTGACCTGGGACTATGCAGAGGCTAATATTTTAGCTCCGGTGGAGCGTTTTTTTATTGGTGGGTTGGGTTCGATATTTAGGTTCATCGCAAATCTGCACCAAAGCGTATGGGAGAAAACAGAAACGCCAACCGTCCTAAACAATTCTGCAATTGTGAGTCAAGAAACGCAAGTAGATATTATTATCACTGATCCACCATATTACGATGCGATCCCCTATTCAGACCTCATGGATTTCTTTTATATTTGGCTCAAGCGTACGTTGAACGGTCTCTCGCCGGAATTAGATTTAGTTTTCAGAGAACCGCTTTCACCGAAATGGAATCATATCCAAAAGGACGGCGAACTGGTTGATGAACCTAACCGCCATGCAGGAGATAAGGCAAAATCCAAGGCAGCATATGAGGATGGTATGTTTCGCGCATTCCAGGCTTGTTTCAACAATCTTCAGCCAAATGGACGTTTGGTCGTAGTTTTTGCGAACAAACAGCCGGATGCATGGGAGACTCTGGTATCAGCAATAATACGGGCTGGTTTTGCCGTCGATGGTAGTTGGCCAATACAGACAGAAATGCGGGGAGGCATCAGAAATTTGGGTAGAGCATCTCTCTCCTCCTCTGTCTGGCTCGTGTGTAAAAAACGGTCGCCGTTGGCCAAACCCGGTTGGGACAACCTCGTGCTTGAGGAAATGCACAAGAACATCCGGAAACAACTCCGCGAGTTCTGGGATGCCGGTATCCGAGGGCCTGACTTTGTCTGGTCCGCAACCGGTCCGGCCCTGGAGGCGTACAGCAAACACCCTGTTGTCAAGAAGGCGAATGACCCTGGGCAGGTGATGGCCGTATCCGAATTCCTGTCCCATGTCCGGCGTATCGTTGTAGACTTCGTGGTGGGCCGCGTGCTTTCCGGTGACGGAGAAAGCGAGGCAGACGTTGAGGCCGACCGCCTGGACGAGCCGACTGCCTATTACCTCCTCCATCGTCACGATTTCGGCCTCGACGAAGCCCCTGCAGGCGCGTGTATTCTCTACGCAATCTCCTGCGGCATATCCGATAAGGAGTTGGCCTCTACCTGGGACCTTATCAGCTTCACCAAAGGCAAATCCACGGAGGAAGGCGAAGAAGGAGAGACGGATGCTGATGCCGACACCAAAGCAGAGGAAGATTCAGGCAGTAAAGTGAAGCTCAAGACCTGGGCGCAACGTAAGGGCCGCTCCCTCGGCGTTGAAGCACCCGGCAGCAGACCCGTTCCCCTTATCGACCGCGTCCACCGGCTCATGCATCTCTGGAAAGCGGGTGAAGTCCACAAAGTGGACGAATATCTTGACGATAACGGCCTCAGGCGGCAGGAACTTTTCAAGCGCCTGCTTCAATCGCTCATCGAGCTTTCGCCCCATGGGAGCGAAGAACGATCGCTCCTTGAGTCCCTGAGCAATCATGTGGGCACAAAGGGCGCGCCAAGAAGTTCACAATTGTTTCCTGTGGAAGATAGCGGAGAATGATGGTACCATTCTAATTTTGGGGGACAGATGATTTCTAAAAACAAAGTGTCATCGGATGCACTTATTCAGGAACTCGAACTGTGGCTTCAAGCAAAAGAGGGTGAACACTTTGAATTCAAGGAAGCAAAAAATACGTTTCACTTCGGAGATTTGCTTAAATACTGCTGTGCCTTATCCAATGAAGGTGGCGGGAAAATGATCCTCGGAGTTTCCGACAAAAGACCGAGAAAAATTGTAGGGTCAAATGCGTTCCTTCAACCGGAGGATACGCGTCGATCATTAATGGAAAAGCTCCATCTTGTTGTTGATTTTGAGGTCATTCACCATCCAAATGGCCGTGTTTTGGTATTTGAAGTTCCCTCAAGGCCTGTGGGTACAGCTATCAGGTGTGATGGTGTCTATTGGTCTCGTGAAGGTGACAGTTTGGTTCATATGTCTGACGCTAAACTTCGGAACGTCTTTGCCGAGGCTGGACACGATTATTCTGCAGATATATGTCGGGACGCAACGATGCGTAACCTTGACTCTGATGCAATTGAAGATTTCAGACACCGTTGGATAGAAAAGTCAAAAAATCACGGGCTTGTTTCACTATCGCAGGAACAACTTCTCTGTGATGCCGAGGTAGTGCTTGATGGTGAAATTACCTATGCCGCTCTTGTCCTTTTCGGAACACGACAAGCACTGGGGCGATACCTTGGCCAATCAGAGATTGTTTTTGAATACCGTTCCTCTGAAGCCTCGGGTCCCGCGCAACAGCGATTGGAGTATAGACAAGGTTTCTTTAGTTATTACGATGAACTTTGGAATACGATAAACCTTAGAAATGACCTTCAACACTATCAGAACGGGCTATTTGTACTCGATATTCCAACTTTTGCTGAACGATCGTTCCGGGAAGCAATTCTCAATGCTGTAAGCCACCGAGATTATCAGCTTGGTGGAAATGTCTTCGTCAGGCAGTATGCCAGGAGACTTACCATCGAAAGTCCAGGAGGTTTTCCGGCAGGTATCACGCTTGATAATATTCTCGACCGACAGTTGCCCCGTAATCGCCGGATAGCTGACGTCTTTGCAAAGTGTGGCTTGGTGGAACGTTCCGGTCAGGGCATGAACCTGATGTTTGAACAGAGCATTCAACAGGGTAAACGCAGGCCAGACTTTACGGGTACAGATGCCTACAATGTTGTCCTTACACTTCACGGTGAGGTTCAGTATACCGGTTTTGTGCAATTCCTTGAGAAGATTGGGAGCGAAAAGGTTGCGTCTTTTGGAACCCACGATTTTCTTGTGCTTGATTTTGTGAGGCGCGAAGAGCCGGTACCGCCTGATTTGCAACCACGATTAAGGAACCTTGTTGATTTGGGTGTTATTGAAAGTATAGGGAGGGGAAGGGGAACACAGTATATGCTTTCACGACGATATTATGCAACAATACAAAGGAAAGGGGCTTATACGCGCCGCAGAGGACTGGATCGTGAGACAAACAAGCATCTTCTATTGAAACATATCAAGGACAACGCTCAAGAAGGCAGCAAAATGGATGATTTTCGACAAGTATTGCCAGGACATTCACGCAGTCAGATTCAAGTCCTTCTCAGGGAGTTAAAGAAAGACGCTAAGGTATTTTCCGTAGGACGGACAAGGTCAGCTCTCTGGTATCCATTAAACCCCCATGCCGAGCCTGACAATTCAAAGGATAAGTTGCAATGAGTTGCATATACTTTAAAAGTATAGCACCAGAATTGTTATTGATTACTGCTGGTTGGAATTGCAACCATATGTTGCCAAGTTGCAATGTATGTTGCAATAGAGATTCTTTCAAACGCTCATCAGGGATAACAAAAACCAATAATCAGGAGAATAAACACCATGGCGAAACTACCTTGGAAACCCTGGCATGAAGTAGTAAAACTGCGGGATGATTTACGGTCCGGCGAACTTCCGCTCCATATGTTTGCCGCCGACCTCTATGAGGTCATGATGCAGCGGGGAAAACGCCCTGTCTATGAAAAGCCGGAAAACTTCTTTGCCCTCACGTTCCCGACCTTCAACCTGCGGCACCTCGTGCGGGATGTGATCCTGCGGCTTGCCGGCAAGAACGATAAGGCGGTGAGGCAGTTGGAACTGACGTATGGCGGTGGCAAGACCCATACGCTCATCACGCTTCACCATCTTGTCCACGACCCTGAGCATCTTCCGAATCTTCCTGCTGTTGAAGAGTTTATTCAGGACATAGGCCAGAAACCGCCACGGTGTCGCGTGGCAGGACTTTGCTTCGACAAACTTGATGTTGAAAAGGGTATGAATGTCCGCTCGCCTGACAATAAGACACGAACGCTGAAGCAACCATGGAGTGTGCTCGCGTATCAAATTGCCGGCGAAAATGGCCTGAAGTTTCTCCATTCCGATGGCAAAGCCGAAGAACGGGATTCTGCTCCTGCCGAAAACCTTATGAGTGAACTTCTTGAGCTGCCCGCTAAGGAAGGTCTGGGCACTCTTGTACTGATAGATGAGGTATTGATGTACGCCCGCGAAAAGGTCGGCTACGATAATGTCAGACTCAACAGCCTGGTGAACTTCTTCCAGTATCTGACCGGGGCAGCCACTAAGGTTGACCGGTGCTGTGTTGTGGCTTCTCTTCTGACAAGCGAGCCTACATCGGAAGATGAACTCGGCCGTAAGATCAAGAGCCATCTCTACGATATCTTTCAACGTCAAAGGGAGGAGACGGTTGAGCCGGTTGCCAAAGAAGATGTAGCCGAGGTTCTCCGTCGCCGGTTCTTCACACCTGAGTCGCTGAAGGACAGAGAGTTGTTTCGGCAGCACGTTGTGGCCGCTCTGAAAGGCATTTCCGCCGTGGACGAACAGACAGCCAAGCAGGGAGTAGATGCGGAAGATCGCTTTCTAAAGAGTTACCCCTTCCATCCGGACCTGACGGAAGTGCTCTATTCCAAGTGGACTCAGCTCGACCGGTTCCAGCGCACACGCGGTGTCCTGCGAACGTTTGCACTGGCGTTGCGCGAAGCCGAAAGATGGGATACGAGTCCTCTTATCGGCCCTGCCGCTTTCCTTTGTGCGCCGGATAAAGGGGGCCTCTCGGAATCCCTTCGGGAACTGGTAACCGTTGCCGATACGGAAGAGTGGGAGGGCAAGAAGCAGGCCTGGACCGGCATCCTGGACAATGAGTTTTCACAGGCAAAACAGATACAAACGGAGTCGGTGGGCCTGAAGTTCAGGGAGATTGAACAGGCCGTGGTGGCAACTTTCTTGCATTCCCAACCCATAGGCCAGAACGCGAGAACGAGGGATCTGGCGGTCCTTCTGGGCTCCACGCGTCCGGACAAAATAGAACTCGAAAAGGGTCTTTCACGCTGGGCACAGACAAGCTACTGGCTCGATGATCTCTATTCTTTGGCGTCAGAAGGGCAGCTCCCCGGTACATGGCGGCTGGGTAACCGGCCTAACCTCACCCAGATGCATGCTGTTGCCGCAAGAAATATCCAGGAAGACATGGTCCGGGCCGTATTGCTCGATGAGATCAGTAAGGTAAAAACTCTGACGGCTAACGCATCAGCAGCAGGGGTGCATGTCCATACCCTGCCGACCAGACCAAAGGACATCGAAGACGACGGCAACTTTCATTACGCTGTCCTGGCACCTGCCGCCGCATCCGAATCAGGCAAGCCGAGCCCCGAGGCCAAACGATTTCTGGATGAAACCACAGGTCCTGACAAGCCTCGCGTATACCGGAACTCCGTCATCCTCCTTGCCCCGTCGAAAGACGGACTGGAACTTGCCCTGGCGCGAATCCGGGACCATCTCGGATGGCTCACAGTCCAGGAGGAGATTAAGAAACAACAGAAAGATGGAAATGTTGATCCGGCCCGAGCCCAAACACTGCGAATTAACATCGACAGGGCTAAGGGACGGATTCCCGAGGCGATCAGGCAGGCTTACTCTATTGTCGTGACAGTATCGGAGAAGGACGAGGTGCAGGCATTCAAGATCACTGTCACAGAAGAACCCCACTTCAATATCATTAAGAGCGACAAGCGGTCGCGTATTCAGGAGACTGCCGTCACAGCCGAAGCCCTTCTGCCGGACGGACCTTACAATCTCTGGCGTCCCGGTGAAACATCACGGCGAGTCAAAGACCTATCCGGAGCCTTTGCGCAGCTTCCCCATATGCCGAAGATGCTGAAGGCCAGCGCCATTATTGAGACGCTCGCTGATGGATGTGAGAAGGGTACCTTTGTTCTGAGACTCATCCGGCCGGACAAATCAGTACGTACCTGGTGGATGGTAAGACCGGATGAGAATGCCCTTAACGATCCGGCCATGGAGCTTGTTCTACCCGAAGCGGCGGAATTGGGCGAACTGAGCCATATACTGCTAACCCCGAAGAAGTTGCCCGGTCTTTGGTCGGGTGATGAGATTACCGCTAAAGCCGTGGCCGAGTACTTCAATGGGTCGAATATTGCGCAAATTGAGCGCGAGGGTTATACAGAGCCGATGCAGATTCCCATGGCCGAGCAGGCAGCCATCGATAAGGCCATTGGTAGTGCAGTTGAAAAGGGATTGCTGTGGCTGCTCTCCGGTCCAGCCAGCATTTTGGGTGAACCGATACCGACCGGAGTACTAACAGCAAATGCCAGGCTTTGTGTGCCGCCAGCGATCATTGCCGCAGCCGAGGTCCTTCCGGAGAACTTGAGCGACGCATGGCAAAACGGTATTGCTTCGGGACTTTCTGTGGCTACTGCCCTGTCTCAAAAAGCCGGCAAAACTCTGCCCTGGGTAACGGTGAGAGACGCCATAACCTCTGCTTTGCAGGCACGATTCATTGAACTTGTCGAGGGTTCCCGTGATTGGCCCTGCGATTTCCCTTCCGCCCAGTTTGTCAAATTCAAGGTGACTGCAGGAGCAGGTACGGGATCAGGCGGCGATACAGTGAAAGAACAAAAAGTGCCCTATATGGCTGTAGCCAATGCCGACTTAGAACCATCGCAGATTCAAGACCTTGGTGACGCAATGCCTAAGCTTTTGGAGGTAAAGGCAAAGTCCAATACTCCAATACGCTTTCATCTTCGCATCGAGCTTGGAGACGCCAAAATAGCTCCAACAGAGGAAGCTGTGCGTGCCATTAACGAAATACTAAAGTCTATAAAGGAAGGCTTTGAAATACATTGAAAAGGATCACCTCACAAAGCGGCAGTACGAAGATGGATAAACTGGGACGGGAGGACGTAGCTCCGCTGGTTCCATTAGTAAACAAGGAGAATAAAGAATGACTGAACAGGAAAAGAGTGGCAGTGCAGAGTTTATGTATCTGTCCCTGGAAGACATTATCGTGGAAGAACAGATTCGCTCAGGGATCGATACGGAGAGTGAGTCTTTTAAGGCCCTTGTGGAATCTATTAAAGAACGGGGCGTCTTGGAACCCATTATTGTGACACCGAAAGACGGCAAATATCTGCTTCTCTGCGGGGAACGTCGTTATCTTGCTGCCCAGAAACTGGGACTTACATCCATCCCCGTTCGGGTCATCGATGCAGTAACTCAGAAGGATGAAATACTTGCCTTCCAGTTGACAGAGAATCTCCAGCGGGAAGACTTCAATCCCATGGACCAGGCAAAGGGCATATTGGCATATATTCAGGCGAAACATCCGGACAAAAACTATGATGTGGATGGGGTAATGGGTATATTAGTAAGTTATAACCGGAGACTTGAAGACTTAACAGAACAAGTTGCTGCCACAGTGGCAGCAACGCTTGAAATCTCCGGAAAGTCAATACGGACGCTGCACAGAACGATTTCACTTTTGAAAAATCCTGATGAGATTCAGGCGGCTATTCGACAAGAGACACTGTCCGTTTCGCAAGGATATATTTTCGCTGAGAATCTGGATTGCCCTGATCGTGACAAGATTTTTGAGGTCATCCTGAAGACGCCGGTTACCAATACTACCCTGCAGGCCATGCTTACAGCATACAAGAAGGTCAAACCGGAACCGGGCGCCATAAAGCTCCCATCCATAACGAAGCATGTTGCCGTCTTACGATCCGTAGAATCATTTATTGAGATGGGCGCCAAAAAATACACAAAACCAGACCTTCAGGCGCTTCTTGATGAGTTACATGTTTTCTGTGCTTTAGTGGAAATGCGGATACCGATTGCCCCGGAACCCGCGCCGGAGAAGAAAAAGCCCCCACAATTGTGAAAAAGGCAGTGAATAGTTGATAGTAGATAGTGAATAGTTAAAAAGGTAAAAAATATGATATGTTGTGAATGGTAAATAGGTTTTTGACTAACGACTATTCACTAACGACTATCTACTGCAGTTAAGAGCGGAGAGCGGGCTATCCGCCGGGATGTAATCAGTAAGGAACACAGCCTTTCGGATCGTCAGGCCAAGGCCATCGGACACATCATAGAGCGCGGCAGCCTAACTATTCATGGTTTCGAGAGCCTCTGTCCCGATGTCAATCGGCGGTCTCTGCAACGGGACCTGAAAGCCATGATCGAAAAAAGGGTTGTGATCGAAAAAGCCACAAGTCCGACGGATCCGACGAAGCGCTACGTGCTGATGGAGGGCATTCGTGGGTAACTGACTGTGACAAGCTGCGACACGGAGCTGTGACAAGCTGTGACGCCGAGCTATGACATGAGTAAAAAACACAGAGTGTCAAATCTTTATCCTGGGATACAAAGGGTCGAAAAAAACAGGATTGAATGTATGAATATGGAGGAGCCTCTTGGCACTGCCCGAAGCTCACACGGCATGGAGCCGAATTTTGTCCCTGGTGATTATAATGTTAGCAGGTTGAGCAGATATATCAAGGAAAATATTCAGGACTAAAGGGAATTTGTGCGGTTTCCTCGTTGTATTTCATAGAGATTTGGCAATTACAGAGACTGAAACCGTCCCGGAGGATGGCGGAATAAGTGAGGGAATTGCCCCAACAGTTGGGGCAATTATCGAATTCTCTGGAAAGTCTTATCCCACCTTGTTTCGCACGATTTCACTTTTAAAACGCCCCCCTGAGATTCTAATGGGAATTGAGTAACGCGAAACGGGAAAGCGGGAAAAAAGGACGGGGCAAAGAAACATTTCCTGCAACAGTTGCACAAACTTTTAAAATGGTCATAAAACCAATAATTAAAAGTAGTTAGCAATCAGACATCATCAATCAAAAAAGCTGAGGGTCAAATCTTTATTCTTGACATTAGAAGGAGCGTAGAGCGGAGAGTGAGTAGCCGCAGGCCCCAACCTGTGTGGACAACGGCCTATTGACATCAGGGGTCAGTATTTACCGGGTCACAGAGAACTCATCCCCTGTGCCGCCTTGCATGTCCCTGACAATGAACGAGTAGCCCTTGCCTGTTCTGGTTCCCACAATGTAACGGAAGTAATAAGCGGTGTCTGTAAATGCAGAGAACTGGCTTTGTCCGCCGCTTCCTGCGGCAATCACATAGATAATGCCCTCCTTCATAAACCGTTTATAGAGGTGGTCGTGGCCGGAAACCACGAGAGAAACCCCTTTTTGCACGAAGAGTTGATGAAGCTCATCCCGGGCTGTTTTGTATTGGTCGAGGCCATGGAGTGACACAATTGGAAATAGCGATCTGTGAAGGAACACAAACTTGTACTGGAACGGCCGTTCCAGTTCGGTCTTAAGCCATGCAAGCTGCTCCCCTGCTATCATCCCCTCCTCACCGGGAATCTCTGTGTTCAACATAACAAAGAGGGTATCTCCATCGGAAAAAGAATAGTACAATTCGGGGAAGAACTTCAGATATACTGCGAGTGACCTTTTATCCTGTATGTCGTGATTCCCGGGTGCAAGGTGCAGTATTCTACCCGGCCCTGTAATCTCAAGGAATCTTTTCCACTGGCTTGATCTCCCGGGATTGTGGATGGCATCGCCTGTATGGATGATAACCTCTATGTTTTGCTCCTCCACTATCCGGATAAAGGCAGGGTAAACCGAATCCTCTGATCCTGTATGTGTGTCGCTGATAATGGCGAAGGATGTCAATTCCGCCTGTGCAAAGAGAGGGCACAGGAAGAGGAACAGGGCGATAAGGCCCGCTATCCCGCTTCTTCTGGGGAAGATTTTATTTTTTATTTTCCTGACCGGCAATTTTACCCCATGAATCACGAAGTGCAACAACCCTGTTAAATACGAGTTTTCCGGGCAAGGAATCTCTTATATCGACACAGAAATAGCCGAGCCTTTCGAACTGGTATCTGTTTCCCGGCGCCGCATCTTTCAGACACGGCTCCACATGGCAGGAGGTAAGGGTTTCCAGAGACCCCGGATTCAGGTATTTTATAAGGTCATCTCCGATAGTTGCCGGATCAGCGACTTGAAAAAGGCGGTCGTACAATCGTACTTCCACGGGTACCGCATGATGCGCCGATACCCAGTGAATGACCCCTTCAACCTTCCTTCCGTCTGACGGCGGTGCATTCCGGGTCTCTGGATCATAGGTGCAATGCAACTCCACAATTTCACCGGTTTTCTCATCTTTAACCACACCCTCGAATTTGATAACATAGGCATTGCGGAGACGAACCTCCCGTCCCGGACCGAGACGTTTGTACTTCTTCGGAGGGTTTTCATCGAAATCGTCTTGTTCGATGTAAAGTATCTTAGAGAAAAGAACCTTCCGTGTACCCATATCGGGATTCTGGGGGTGATTGGCGCATTCAAATTCCTCTGTCTGTCCTTCGGGGTAGTTATTGATTACAACGCGGAGGGGCCGCAAAACCCCCATTGCCCGCGGCGCCTGTTCATTCAAATCATCGCGGACACAATGCTCAAGAAGGGAAATATCGACAAGATTTTCATTCTTGGCCACACCGATTTTTGCACAAAATGTTCTGATCGACTCGGGCATATAGCCGCGTCTTCTCATGCCCGCTACGGTGGGCATGCGTGGATCATCCCAGCCCGTCACGTGTCTGTTTTCAACTAATTCGATGAGTTTCCGCTTGCTGAGAATCGTATAGCTGAGATTGAGGCGGGCGAATTCAATCTGGTTGGGGCGGTCATGTTCAATCAACTGATTAACAATCCAATCATACAAAGGGCGGTTATTTTCAAACTCAAGTGTGCAGATTGAATGGGTGATTCTCTCGATGGAATCTGAAAGGCAGTGGGCAAAGTCGTACATGGGGTAGATTACCCATTTGTTACCTGTCCGGTAGTGGGGCGCCTGTTTGATGCGGTAGATGACGGGATCGCGCATGACAACATTGGGAGAAGACATATCTATTTTAGCACGAAGCACATGTGCCCCGTCCTTGAATTCACCGGCACGCATGCGGGCAAACAGATCGAGATTCTCCTCAACAGAGCGGTTCCGGTAAGGACTTTCTCTGCCTGGCACGGTAAGCGTTCCGCGGTATTCCCTGATTTCATCTGCGCTCAAACTGCAGACATAAGCCTTGCCAATCCTGATAAGCTCAACTGCAAACTGATAGAGGTTCTCAAAGTAGTCAGAGGCATAAAAGAGGCGCTCATCCCAGTCGAACCCGAGCCAGTGAACATCGTTTATGATTGATTCGACATACTCCAGAGATTCACCGGCAGGATCGGTATCATCCATCCTAAGGTTGCACGTCCCTTTATACTGTGCGGCAATCCCAAAATTGAGGCAGATTGATTTGGCATGCCCGATGTGGAGATAGCCGTTCGGTTCCGGCGGAAAACGTGTGGCAACCCGCCCGCCGTGTTTGTTCGTTTTTAAATGATCATCGATAATATCACGAATGAAATCGGTTGGTGTTGAAACATCCGGTTGTGTCATTATAAAGCTCCTTCCGCTACTCTTTATCACCAATCAACGGCAATACTTTATCTATGTGGAAATAGACAAGGTATCGCTTTTCATTTTGCTGATTTTCGGGCACCGTGTAGGACTTTCTCCACCTTATTTTTGCAATGACCTCAGGGTCGGTTTCTTCTTTTATCCTGGTAAGGTATAATCTTTTACCGGCAAATTTTTCTCCAGCCTCCATAAAAATATATGCAGCATGGGGGTTCGATTTTAAGTTCTCATGGGTCAGGCGTTCGGTCATGATATATGCGACGGTTTCCTCATCAATGAAGTGAGGTCTTGAATAAACAGCTACATCTACTTTGCCCTGTGAGTCTGCTGTTGCCAATACGCCCCGGCCGGTTGCATTTTCAAAATATTCGCTGAGATTCATCTTTGTCCTCCTGTAGTAATTTATACTTAATTATAGCAAGATTTTATGTGTAGTGGTAAATTAAAAGTATGATGAATTTGAAACGGTTGCTACATAATATTATTCTTTTGTGATAGTATCATGAAAAAGGAGATGGATATGAAAAAGACACAGAAAAGCATTCATTGGTATGGTTTTCTCCTTGTTTGTTGTTTAATTGGTTCAACCCTTTTTCTCCATTACCCTCTGTATGCTCAGAATATCATTGAAGAATGGAACATAGTGAAAGCCCCGGCCAAACCGGAATTAAAATCCGTTACAATAGATCCAAAGGTAACGGCCCTACTTATGCTGGACTTCAACAAACAGACATGTAATGACGAAAGGCGTCCTCGTTGCATTGCTTCAATTCCGAAAGTAAAAAAACTCCTTACTGAAGCCCGTGCAAAAGGAGTTTACGTGATTTTCAGCCTGTCGCCAGGGGCAGCAGTGACCGATATCGCCAAAGAACTTACCCCCCTTGCCAAGGAACCTGTTGTCACGTCGGGACCGGATAAATTTCTTGGAACCGATCTTGAGAAAATCCTTAAGGAAAAAGGCATTAAAACGGTAATTGCCGTGGGAACAGCAGCCCATGGTGCAGTTCTGTATACGGCAAGCGGGGCAACACTGAGGGGCATGCAGGCGATTGTCCCTGTTGACGGGATGTCCGCCGAAAGCACCTATCCCGAACAGTATGTGGCATGGCACATGGTAAATGCCCCCAGAGTCTCTGCCCTGACGGTATTGACAACAATTGACCTTATAAAGTATTAAGAAGCTCAACGAGCCACAGCCCTTCTGCCGGTCAGGTTGAAACCGTTCATTAAGGGGTATTAGGGGTTCTCGTCTTTGTTATGGTTGTGCAAAGGCAAGGACAATTTAAAGGAGTTAAATGGAGCGGGCGACGGGGCTCGAACCCGCGACATCAAGCTTGGGAAGCTTGCACTCTACCAACTGAGTTACGCCCGCATTGTGTATAATATTAAAAGATTTGAAACGTTAAATCAATATTTTTCAGCTTTTCCTGTTATAGCCGAATCTCTCTTCAAAAACAGGGGCTACGAGGTTATCAACAGGTGCATGGTCATCGGTAATAATAATCGAATACCTTTTGCTAATGAATTCCTGCATGAGGTTTTCAGGCACAACTGCTGATGTGGCACGACCTCCCGGCCGGCCTTTAATATGTGTTTTAAAGTCTTCGATATCGATATTGCCTTTTCCGGCTAACACGATAAAAGTGCTGATGCGGGTATT
>JAPLKD010000286.1 GCA_026388245.1 Pseudomonadota bacterium
AATCCTACAAGATTCCATCCGTTGTATAAACTGACGGATTGAGGAGAAAGCGTTGTTGGCTGACCTGATATGGTAAGCGTTGCAGGGTTATCCATGTATGCCCAGTATCCTTTACCTGCTTCTATGGATGTGAGTGTATTCTGAACCCTGACCCCTGACCCCTGACCCCTGTAACTCAGCCATTGTTTCTGTTCGTTATTGTAGCCCCATATAATCCGTACGTTGGGTGAGATATCTTTCAGGACAGCATTCATTGAGGGGTCTATTGGTTCAATGGGCGTGGAGATGAAGTTCCAGCCAGTCTGTAACGGGATCTCGACAAAAAATTCGTTGATTTTCTGAAGGGCCTTGAATGCGTTGAGCCTGCCGCCAGTTAAAACTTTATCAGCGAGGGCTGGGACAGTATCGACCGATTGGAGAATGGCCTCTTTAATCTGGGTGTATGTTGCGGCTGGTCTTTGCGCCCAAAGTAATGCTGCTGTACCGGTCACGAAAGGTGTCGCCATGGAGGTGCCTGACGTCGATTGATAGCCGCCATTTTTATACGTGCTGTAGATTGATGAACCAGGCGCCCCGAGATGGACACTCGTTGCCCCGTAATTTGAAGAACTTGCGAGGGCATCATCCTTATTTGGGTCGAGGGGATCATCCTTTATTGTGGCTGCAACGGAAATAATATTGGACAGTGGCGGGAAAACATTTGTTCCAATGGTGTTTTTTATGGAGTATGACGCCGGGTAGTTTCTGCTTTCAGAACTGTCATTATTAATAGAACTGTTACCTGCTGCGGCAACAACGAGAATGCCGTGTTCAGCGGCATGTTTTATAGCTTCATATTCTGCGATGGAAAAGGTATCATCGCCGTAACTCGCATTTATAACCTTTGCGCCCATCGTAATTGCATAGTCGATGGCCTTCACTTCGGCTGCTACCCCTCCGGTGCCGTCCATGAACTTTAAAGGCATAATGGTTACGTTCCAATTCACTCCGGTAACGCCCGTACCATTATTGCCTGTTGCTCCGATAACGCCTGCCACATTGGTGCCATGGCCGTATGTGTCCATAGGGTTATTGTCGCCTTCGCAACTGATATTGTCGGTGTTATCAGGACAGTAAAAATTCCAGCCCCTGATATCGTCAATACGTGTGTTGCCGTCATCGTCAATCCCGTTAATGGAGCTATCTGCGGTGTTGTTCCAGATATTCCCTGTAAGGTCGGGATGATTGTAATCTACGCCTGTGTCAATGACCGCAACAATAACATTTTTGGAGCCTTTATTTATTTCCCATGCGTAAGGCATGGAAATCTTTTCCATCCCCCATTGCTGGCTCCAACTCGGGTCATCGGGAATAACCCCAAGCGGTTTTCTTTTGTAGTTTGGCTCAGCATATTCGATGTGACGTTCCTTTTTCAGTTTTTGAACGAATGCCTCCACATTTGCGCCCGGGGGAAGCTTCATGTGCTGCATGTTGAAACGCTTGATTGTACGGATGGTTTTTAAGGAATGTTTATCGGCAAGCTCCTTTTTTGCTGCCTCAGTGGCGGTTTCTTTATACTTTATGATTACTTCCCCATCAATGTAATTATTGCCGGGAAGCTGCTGAGAGCTGAGAGCTGAGAGCTGAGAGCTTTTTTAACACCATAGTAATATTATAACCAAATATTTAGTTTTGTAAATGACCTTTATCACACAGGCCATTTACATCTATACATTTTTTTCGGGTTTGGGTTATAATCCCGTAACAAAACCGCAAAATAGTCACGGGGTTTGATGTATGGGAAAGAAATCGAGGGCAAAGAGGGATAAGGAAAACGTTGCAGAAAGGTCAGAGGTTGCAAAGACCAAAAAGAAGAAAGAAGGCCTGTTTTCACAATACTCCCTCAATAAGCTTGTTCTCGTTGAGGATATTGCCTTAGCAGTTTTATTTTTCTCTGTGGCACTTGTATTTACGACTAAAATCCAGGTTCACTTCACCCTCCCGAAGCTTGCAGCGCTAAGAATTTCCTCGTTTTTCATCGTGCTCATCTGGATATATCGGATAAAAATCGGAGAAATAAAAGCGATACCCAAGCCGGTGCTTTTCACAGGAATAGCATTGGGTCTCTGGTGGATATTTACCACCTTTTTTGCCGTGCATGTACCCACGGCGATTCACGGCGTCTATGGCAGATACAATGCCCTCCTGAACCACGAGATTTATCTACTGCTCTTCTTCATCATGGCAACCATCCCGATGGATGCTAAAAGAGTTGAAAGGATCCTCAAGATATTCGTTGCAGCATTTGTACCGGTTGCGCTGTATGCCATCATTCAGTTTTATGGGTTTGACCCCTTCCCCTGGCCGATAGGGAGATCGGCTTCTACTATTGGAAATCCTGTAATACTTGGTGCAGTTTTATCTCTTACTTTTCCTTTTATTGTCGTATTGCTTTTCGTAACCAAAAGTAACGCTGTGAGGATATACTGGGGGGTTATAGCTGCGTTATTCCTCGTTGGGATCATTACTACGCTCAGCAGGGGACCTTTTGCGGCAATAATTGTTTCTTTCATAATTATTTTTATGATGAATTTGAGGAAATTTAAAACCTATTTTAAAAAGATTATTATTTTCATTATTCCCCTCGTTGTTCTTGCTTTTGTTTTTGCAGCCTTCAGCCATGGCGGCATGGCAAAAATTACGAACAGGATTAAAACGATATCCGATATTAAAACAGATGTAAACATTCTCGCGAGACTGGTTTATTATAAAGCTGCAATCAATGGTATAAAGGACTACCCTATCCTTGGTGTTGGTTTCGAGAATTACAGAATCGTTTATCCTAAATACAGGTTATTTGAAGACAACATATATCACAAGGATACCATACCAACAATGGTCCATAACGGGTATATCCAGACTGCCCTGACAAATGGCATACCTGCCCTTGTTTTGTACATGGTTTTGGTGCTTTTTGTCTTTGTTTTTTTGATAAAGGCGTTCAGGAGGACCCAAAACATTGACATGCGGTTTCTATACTCGGGATTCGTAGCCTCGATCGCAGGTCACCTCATACAAGATCTTACCGGTTGGCTTGAAATTGCCCTTACCCCTCTTTTCTGGACAATACTCGGTCTTAGCGTTGCTCTTAGCAGTATTGAAAATCAGAAGATGAACCTTGCCGGGTGGAAAAAGCCTACCGGATATGCCTTTGGTGCTCTCTGTGGTATAGCGCTCATTTTTCTTTCTGTTGATGCCATAAACAGAATTAATGCAGACAGACTTTTCTGGAAATCCCAGATGTTAAGCCCGACAAAAGATTGGCCCCAAATAGAGTCAAACATCAAGGAAGGACTTGAATTTATGCCCGATGATTTCTACTATTATGATATGGCGGGGTTGCTCTACATAAAGAGATTGAATGAAACAGGAGATGCCGGGGCTTACAAAAAAGGTGTTGCGATTCTTGAAAAAGCACACCGGATGAATCCTTTTGATATATATATTTTTATTCATCGGATGGATATTGATTCGATAGCATTAAAAAAGGGTATTATCAGTAAGCCCTCTGAATTTGTCGAGCAATCAGTAAACAAACTTATGTCCATGGATAAGAATAATCCTACTATTTATGAATCTATTGTGAAGCTGAAGTTAGGTGAAAAGAAATATAAAGACGCCCTGGAGTATCTTAAAAAGGCTATGGCGTTACGACCCGATGATGCAACATACCTTTTAATGCAAGGCGAGATTTATTACGCTTCGGGCGACACCACGTCTTCCATGAATGTATATAGAAGCATTGTTGCCAGAACCGAAAAAATCAGCCCTCCGCCAACAGAATGGACAAAGGCAAAGTATGGGATTGCACATTGCCTCTTCAATAAAAGGGATTTTGACAGCGCCCTGAAAGAAATGAAAACCGTTACAGACCGTTTACCCAAGGATGCCCATGCATATGTGATAATGGGCGATGCCTATGGCGGTATGGGAAACCTTGAGAAGGCAAAGGAATCTTTTGCAACAGCGCTCAAATTTGACCCGAACAATCCTTTTGCTAAAAGAGGATATGAACAGATAGATAAAATTCTTGGAAAAGAGTATTAATACAGGATGATCTATCCGCCAACTATGTTGGCATTAAGACGCTACATTTGGCAGCAGTATTCCACCATCAAAACCCATCATAATCCATATCCATGCGATATCGTTGTTGTTTAAAGCACCACCACCATTGGCACAATTATTGCCTATAGAAAGGTATGGAGGTGGTTACAATGACACATAAAGGATATGCAACATGCAGCGCACAAAACCTTAATGGTGAGACAAACAGCTATTACGCCGACGACGTGAATGCCTATTCCCTTTATATAAAGGATATCAAGAAATCGCAGCGTCTTTCACGTGAAGAAGAGACGGAACTGCTAAAGAAGGCAAGCGCAGGGGATATCAGGGCGAAGGGAAGGGTTATCGAATCAAACCTGAAGCTCGTTATCAGCATTGCAAAAAAGTTTTCCAACAAGAATAATCAGTTATCTGATCTGATCGGTGAAGGTAATGTGGGTCTGCTCATTGCAGCAGACAAGTTTGATCTTGATAGGAAGGCGAGTTTCGCAACCTATGCAAAATATCGTGTATTGCAGAACATTGTAAGGGCAGCATACATGCAGTGCGGTGTGGTGATAAAGCCTGCTTATGTGTGGGAGAGAACTCGGCGGGTAAACAAGTTTGCCAACAGCTTTGCCAGTCAAAACGGCAGAGAACCCACGGTGGAGGAGATATCACCTATGGTGGGAGTATCATTGAAGTCTATGAAACACCTTATGGAGGCGCGGAAAAACTGTTCCATATACAACACGTATATCGATATTGAGAACATATGTGATTACGAAGATGGCCTGCAGGAGAACCCGCTTGATATTCTCGTGTCAAAGGAGGAAAAGACGAACGCGCATATCAAAGTAAATCAAGCCATGTCAGGGCTTTCCGAGAGGGAAAGGCAGATAGTCGTGATGAGATTTGGTCTCAATGGGGACCTTCCGATGACATTGCAGAAGGTGGGAAGAAGACTTGGTCTTACGCGGCAGCGCGTTCAGCAGCTCGAAAAGCGAATAGTAGGCAAATTGCGCGATGCCCTGAGCAATTAAGAATCGAGGCCGTACTTCTTCAATTTTTTTCTGAGTCCTTCCCTGCTCAGTCCCAAAGTCCGTGCGGCCTTTGTCTTGTTCCCCCCGGCCTCCTTCAGGGCATTTTTGATCAGGAGTTCTTCCGCCTTTTTGATGGACAGGTTCTTTTGCTCTAAAACAGATCTTATAGCCGGCTCCCGTAAATTTTCCGAAAAGTCATCTACGGTAATTGTATCGTTGTATGCCAGCGCTACCAAACGTTCTGCCTCGTTTTCCAGTTCTCTCACATTACCCGGCCACGAATACTGCTTCAAAAATTCTATAACATCCCGGGATGCCTGTATTTTGTCCTTCCCGAACTTCCTTGAATACTCATCAAGAAAGAAATTGAAGAGTATAGGTATATCATCTTTTCGATCCCGGAGGGGCGGCACATGGATATTTATCACGTTAAGCCTGTAGAAAAGATCTTCCCGGAAATTATCGTTTTCCACTTCCTCTTTTAATTCCTTGTTTGTGGCTGCTATGATCCGTATGTCAACGGGAACGGTTTTCCGCCCACCCACCCATTCAATTTCATGGTCTTCGATAACACGTAATATTTTTGCCTGGCTTGTGAGGGGCATATCTGCAATCTCGTCGAGAAAGAGGGTACCGTAGTTTGCCTGCTCTATCTTCCCCATCCGTTTTTCAACGCCTGTGGCAACACCCTTTTCTATTCCGAATATTTCGCTCTCAAAGATTGTTTCAGGAATTGCAGAGCAGTTTAAAACAACGAAAGGCTTATTGCTGCGGCTGCTGTTGTAGTGAATAGCCTTTGCAATAAGCTCTTTTCCGGTGCCTGTTTCACCTGTTATCAGGACATTTATCGGTGTATCAGCTATTTTTCCCACCGTTGAGAGGATGTTTCTTATCTGCTGGCTCTTCCCGAGGATATTTGTCGGCGAGAACTTCTGGCGGAGGTTTAGCTTCAGGGCAATGTTTTCATGGGCGAGGCGTTCTTTGGCTGCAGCGAGATCTGACTGTGCTTTTTTCAATTCTTCCACTATTTGTTCCAGCCGGTATTCACGGGCATCTACCTTCACCATCATCATGCCGAAGGACTCAGCGAGTTCTGTGATAATTTGCGGATATGCGGCTGTTTTTGTAAGCTCAAAAAGTTCGCCCGGATTGCCGCACCGCTCTTGCGATATCCTTTCACAAAGATGGATGAGGTGCCTCAGGAGTTTTTCAGTATTTTTATCTACCATAATGTAAAAAAATAGACCTTTTCATGGTGCAAGAAGTATCTGATCGTTAAAACGTTCTTTCAGTGCGGCGGCTAAAGCGTCTGCGGCCTTCCGGTCTTCGAATTCCACCATAAGCTCGCCTTCCTCACCCACCACAAGACGTCCATGTTTCTTTACTGCTTCGGCCACTTCAAGAGGTTCTACCGTCCACCACCCGCGTGTTCTCCTCAAAAGTTCTTCGCCCTTTAATGGCTGCGGGGTCACAAGATCAATAGAGCGAAACCACGCATTCCACCCTATCTGAGCCGGGGCGCGAAGAACAGGGGCTACAGGATCGTGATAAATACGACAGCGCCCGAAAAGGCGCAGCCGGATCATTTCGTAACCTCCTTGATGAGTTTTTCAATCTTTTCGTTGGCAGGAAGCAATCCTCCGGGGACCTTAATCCTCTGAGAATCAAGGATATGGACAAGGCAGCAGACATAAGTGTCCGTCATTTCCTGTTCGTCTATAGATGCCCCCCGCCTGTTGTAAACCATCCACACCTTCTCAAAAAGATTGAGCGCCATTTCACGCATACGGCGCAGCCTGCTGTCGAATGGCGAAATATTCATGTCTTTCAGGAATTTATTCTGTGTCTCCTCCATTCCTGCAAAGGCACGCCTCAAAAACCTTACCTGAGGGTCATGACCAAATTGATCCCTGTCCAATCGAACCGCCTTTCAATTTCTTTTCTCGTTCCAATTAATGCTAACAAGTCTGTTTATCTGTGTCAATGCCATTTTTTCATATCACTATTCCCTTTACAAAAAAACGAACATTGGATATAAATTTAAATATGGAAACAATGGATGAAAGAGAAAAGGAAATACTGAGGCAGTCGAAAACTATTGCAATAGTCGGGCTTTCCCCGACAGAAGGCAAACCGAGCAACATGGTGGCCCGGTATTTAATTGCCGCAGGGTATACGGTCATTCCGGTAAATCCTCAATACGATGAGATACTTGGAAGGAAGTGTTACAAAACCCTTACGGATATCCCTGAGCATGTTGATATCGTTGATATTTTCATGAGATCAGAAAAAGTGCTTCCCTTAGCGGAGGAAGCCGTCAGGATAAAACCGGGATGTATCTGGCTGCAACTGGGTATTATCAACGAAGATGCAAAAAGGCTTGCCGAAAGTCACGGCATCCCTTTCTTTATGAATGTCTGGGTTGTCCAGGTTTCTATAGTTTGCTCATCCCTTCAATTTGTCCCCTAAATCTGATATATCCAGGTCGAATTGTTGCAAAACACCATTTTAATTTTTCTCCATACTCAGCTACAAGTTGTACAATATCTTCCGCAAGCCGTGTTTGAGCCGCTATATGATAACGTATAAATATAACCCCGGATGCTTCCTTCCCGTGGGCAAATACCAACTGTCCGAAATCCTTATCTTCAGTAAGGAGTATACGCTTTTCTCGAACTGCAAACGCTATGACTTCGGAATCATCCGCACGCGGAGCGACTTCGGAGACGGAGATTACATCATGGCCATTTGCCCTGAGAGCGCGTACAACAGCAAAATCGCAACTTTCATCAGCGAGAAACTGCATTTCCTGATTACCCTACTGCCGATTTTTGTTCTTTGATTATTATCTCTTCATGGGCCAATACATCAGCGGCGTAACGCATCGCAGCATGGATGCCATCCCTTGTAAGCCTTGGGTATGCATCAAAAAGATCGTTTTCTGTTGCTCCTTCGCTCAGTTTTCTAAGAATCAACTCCGCCGTTATTCTTGTCCCTTGTATAACCGGTTTACCCATCATTACTTTGGGATCTATTTCAATTCCCTCTACAATAATCATATTCTCTTACCTCCTGTATATTATGCAATAAGTTCAGCAAGGCTACAACGGATAATTCGGCAATCGAAATTCGGCAATTCTTTATTTCCATGATACGCGCCTCTTTAAGGCGAGAAGTTAGGAAGCTGTGAAGAATAGATGATTAGATGTTTGGATGATTGGAAGTTTAGCTAACCCTCTAAACCTCAAACATTCTGTTTTCCCACTTCCCCACTTTCTCAATTCTCAATTCTCAATTCTCAATTCTCAATTTTTTAATATCATTAATGTTTATACAATACATTTAATAAATGTCAAGGAGGGTTATCAACCTTTTCACATAATCTGGCAAAATCGCCAATTATCTGCTTGGTCTTGCCTTTCTGTAAAGGCGGTGTTTTCACTTTGCCCTACGTCCCATTTCGGATATCGGATTTTGGATTGCGGAAGTTGCCCACGCAGGCTAAAGCCTTGGCCAAGCACTGCAACAACGCCTTAGCAGGGCAGGCCTTGACTCCCCTACCCCTGAACTTCTTGAACCCACTATCTCCGTTGGCATCATGGATCACATGACCGAGGTTACCGGACGTATGGAGGGGAATTTTTACGGGGATGGGTTCGGGCCCACGTCAGGCAGGTTTTCAGCAAAAGCGACGTCCGGGATGGTCGTGCTTACCGATGAACACAACCATGAAATCTCCCGTGCCCCCTTGATCAGGCTTGCAGCCCGTAAAGATTCGACCTTTACGCTCCTTCATGTGACCATTGGAAAACGCTTTCACTGGGAGAGGAGAGAAGACCAGACCTTTCAGGGAGACCTGATTCTCCTGCCCCGGGAGGACGGAACGACCACTGCCATCAATGAAATCGGCCTTGAGGATTATCTGAAAAGCGTGATCTCCTCGGAGATGAGTGGTGACGCTCCCATAGAATTTCTGATGGCCCATGCAATACTCTCACGAAGCTGGCTTCTTAAGGCGCTGGATCGCAAAAAACAAACAAAAGAAACCTCCACATCAGCGGGGAAGGTCGCTGAAAAAGAAGGTGAAGTTGTACGCTGGTATGAACAGGAGGACCATGACCTCTTTGA
>JAPLKD010000017.1 GCA_026388245.1 Pseudomonadota bacterium
ATCCCCATGGTTGCTATCAAAATTACATCAGGGTTTCTTTTTAACACTTCTTCCCGGCTTATAAGACCTGATCCGGCTTCCTTAAAAATGTTAATTCCTCCGGCAAGTTCGATGTAATCATTCACAAAAAATTCGTTTGTAGCCGCAAAAAGTGGTTTTGCACCTATCTGGATAAAAACCTTCTGTTTCGGTAGTGTTGACATTTTTTTCTTAATATCAGAGACTTTCCTTTTCGAAGCATTGATAATATACCTCGCTTCACGCTCTTTCCCTATTGATTTGCCCATTTCGAGGAATATTTCACACAATCTTTCAAATGTCTTCGGAATATCAAAGGTAATTACATTGACACCCATATCTCTAAGTTTCTTAATATCCTTTGTGTTTGTGAGGCTCATTGCAAATACCACATCGGGTTTAAGGCTTATGATTTTTTCCACATCAGCCTCTACCACTGCTCCGACCTTCTCTTTTTCCTTAGCACGCAACGGTTTCTGACAATATATAGTAACACCGACGATACTGTCTTCCATGCCGAGAAGGTAAAGCCCTTCTGTTATGACGGGACTGAGGGATATGATTCTAAGATGACGACCGGGATGACAAAACGCTATGTCCTGAATAACGGAACTCGTAATGACAGCAGCAAGGGAAAGTATAAGCACGATACATTTTAATGATTTTTTATTATTCATGATCCCACGCCTTCACTTTTCAAGTTCTACACCTTCCCGCACTATTTATCAAAATTATATTCAATTCCGAACATGAATTGTCTTCCGGCAGATGGATAAAAATACCTGACAGAGGTTGCCGCATTAAGGGCGCCATAATCGCTGTATTGCTTCTCTGTGAGGTTTTTTATACCCAGGAAGGCGCTAAACCTTTTATATTTGTAAAGAACGTTCATATCAAAGGTAGTGACACCGGGGAGGGCAGGGGATGTGTTCTGCTGGTCGCTTACCAGATATCGTTCGCCTATGTATGTTGACACAAACGTAAATGTAAAATCGTTAAGGATGTACGAGACCTTGCCTGAAAGCTTATGTTTCGGGACTAATGGTATATCGTTCCCATCGAATTGCCCCCCATCAAATTTTGCTTTTATATACGTATAATTTAAATCCAGCTTCAACCCTTCTGTAATGAGATAAAACAGGCTTGCCTCTATCCCGTCGCGTTTTGTTCTGTCATAATTTTCATTTGCAAAGGTAAGGGGATTATAGAATATCTCGTTTTTGTTTTTTGATGAATAGATAGTTGCGCTTCCACCCATATTCTTCAAAAATTTCCACCTGATACCCAGATCAATCTCTTTCGTGGTCTGGGGTTCAAGGTTCTGGTTAACCGGCGGGACAGACCAGGGGCTGAAAAATTCATCCGTTGCAGGAAAACGGAATCCCGTTGCATACGTTAAGAATATATTGCCATCTTTATTAAATATATAATTGGCCCCTACCCGGAAGGCGTCTTTTTCTTTCCAGACAGTATCATTAATTACCAAGCCTGTATTATCACGGTAATCAAAATCATAACTCACTTTAGTTACCCGATAACCAAGGTTGAGAAGTAAATCCTTGCGAAGAGATATCTCATCGTTTAGATAAAAACCGTATTCGTTTTTGTCGATATTCGTATTTGATGAGACAAACCCATTATCGTTGCTGTGCGTAGGATTCCTGTAATAATCCATTCCTCCTGTAAATTTATTTTTTATTGAGAAAATCTCTTTGTTCAGCGTTAACTTTGGTGTAAATGAATATGTTTCGAACTTTCTCATTGAATTAAATGTTCCTGTCCCGAAGTCGTAAAAAAAGGAATTATGCCTGTTCCTGTAAGAGCCATTAAGTGAGAGTGAGATATTATCCCCGAAATTTAATCGTACTCCTGCTTCAATTGAATTGTCTTCTGTAGTTCCGGTATCATAAGGTGTCTTTGTGTCTTTCGGCCCGAGGAGACCATTTGTTAAGTCCTGAAATGTGAGAGGGCCGGGAAGCTCATACCTGTCCTTATGGTGGTTTACCTTGATGTCGAATGTAATATTTTTCGTGGCTTCAAAGGAAAAATTGCCTGCAATATCCTTGCTGTGCAACCCGTTGTTGTGTCTGTAGCCGCTCGTATCGTACGATGAAGTGAGGAGGTAATACGAAAGCTTTTCTTCTTTCCCGAATATGCTCAGGTATGGATTATAAAGATCATAGCTACCCGTGTATATTCCTGCCTTTATTTTTGGTTTTCCATCCCCTTGTTTAAGGATTATATTTATTGCTCCACCTATCGCATTGTCTCCAAACAGCACGCTTGCCGGCCCCCTGTATATCTCAATCCTTTCAATCATATCAATTGGTATCTGAGAAAGGTCTGCGCCGGACATGTCAATATTATTTACCCTTCTCCCGTCAATGAGAAAAAGGGTATTCTGCGGTGCTGTTTCTCCATACCCTCTGATGTCTACCGTAGAAAATTTCGGGTTGCCCATAAGGTTATTTGTAAACACACCCGGTTCTTCGCTGAATGCGTCTACTAAGCTCCGTACGCCTTTCTCTTCAAGTTCTTCCTTTGTAATAATGGTAATATTTGCCGGTGCTTCTTTTAAGGGAGTCCCGACGCGTGTTGCCGTTACCACAATGTCGTCAAGCTTGTAGGGAACTTCCTGTGGAAAAGCTGACCCTGCTGTTAAAAAAACGAAAAACACTAAATAAACCAAGATTTTCTGTTGCATGAGCAACCTCCCTATGCCTCGTAAGGACTATGTCGTTAAGAATTCAACCCAAGGTTTCCTGACTGAGGGATGTAGCTCACGCGCCTTCCCATTCCAATGAAGCTGAACAGTGGCCGGCATTACCCGTGCGTTGCCTTAAACCCATCACAGTTGCGGGACAGCGGAAGATTTTCACTTCCCTTCCCTTGAAAGGTTGAATTTATTGTACTGGTGATTTCTTTAGCATGTGTTAATCTTGAATGCAATAGTATTTTTTGTGATATACTGTGTCATGCATGAAGAATACATACAAAAACTATTTAACGAGTGTAATGTTGGCAGACTTCTTGGCATAGAGGTCTACGAAATAGAAGAGGGCAGGGCAAAAGGGAAGCTTACCATAAAAAGAGAACATATCAATGCATTCGGTAATGCCCATGGAGGTATACTCTTTACATTAGCAGACCAAGTTGGCGGGGCTTGTGGAAACAGCCTCGGGAAGGTGTCCACGTTGCTTGAATCGTCGATACAGTACATGAAAGGAGCCAAAGAGGGCGAGACTGTTTTTGCAGAGGCAACACTTATACATAAAGGCAAAAAGATCGGAAGGATCGATATAAAGGTCCACCGGGAAGACGGCGATTTAATTGCATTGACACACGCGATCTTTTATATGAAAAGTGATGACCACAAAGCAAAGACTCCTAAAAATCTTTAACATTCTTCTCACATCTTTCGGTAAGAGAAACTGGTGGCCCGGAGAAACACCTCTGGAAATTGTTGTCGGCGCCATATTAACACAGAATACCTCCTGGAAAAACGTTGAAAAAGCTATTAAAAACATGAAAAATGAGGGGATATTAGATGTTGAGAGGCTCTACGAGATAAGCCCCGAAAAATTGAGTGAAATCATAAGACCATCAGGTTTTTTTAATATAAAATCCAAGAGGTTAAAAAATATAATTAATGTAATCTATAATAAGCATAATGCAACTATTGAAAATATAGAAAATATCAAAACATATACATTGCGTAATCTATTGCTCAGCATAAACGGGATTGGACCTGAAACCGCTGACAGCATTTTGCTTTATGCATTAAATAAGCCAGTTTTTGTCGTTGATGCCTATACAAAAAGATTCTTAAAAAACCATAACCTGTATAATGGCGACGGTGATTACCACGAGATACAGAAATTCTTTATGGACAACCTCAGGCCTGATGTTTATGTATTTAACGAATTCCATGCGCTCATTGTTTACTTGTGCCAGATTCATTGCAGAAAAGTGCCGGTATGTTCAGGATGTCCCTTAGAAGGGGACAAGGATAGAATTTAGTTTGTAAATTAGCTACTAATAACTGATATGAACCTTTTCTCCGTCCGGGGCCTTTTGAATAGAGCCTATTTCAAATGCATTCTCTCCACACTCCATAAGCTGTCCAATAATTGCCTTTTCGTCGGCTGTATTGGCAATAATTATAAACCCGATGCCCATATTGAACGTTGAATACATTTCATCCAGAGGTACATTCCCCAGTTTCATGATAAACTTGAAAATAGGTGGAATTTCATAATCGGACATGTCTATTCTTGCAGAAAGTCCGTCAGGGATAATCCTTTTAATATTCCCGGGCAGACCACTGCCTGTAATGTGGGCCATGCCTTTTATCGAAAACTTATCGAGGATGTTGTTGATGGATTTTACATAAATTCTTGTTGGCTTCAGGAGTTCTTCATATAGTTTGTCATGCAGTCCCTCAAACTTTTCATTCAGATCAAGATTGTGTATTTCAAGGAGAACCTTTCGTACGAGCGAGTAACCGTTGCTATGTAATCCGTTGGAAGATAAGGCAATTATTCTATCTCCATCCTTTATATCTGAGCCGTCAATGATGTTTTCTTTGTCAACGAACCCTATTGCAAAACCTGCAAGATCATATTCGCCTTCCTTGTAGAAAGAGGACATTTCTGCAGTTTCACCGCCTATGAGTGCACACCCGGCCAATGAGCATCCATCGCAGATACCTGAAATTACATCTTTGTAAATCTTTTCTTCTATACTGCCGCAGGCAAAATAATCGAGAAAGAAAAACGGTTTTGCGCCCAATGTAAGGATATCATTAACAGACATGGCGACAAGGTCAATACCTATTGTATCGTGTTTACCGCTCATGAATGCTATTTTCAGTTTTGTTCCCACCCCATCCGTAGAGGTTACGAGGATAGGGTTTTTGTATCCACCAGGCATCTCTGTGAGGGAACCAAAACCGCCTATACGGTTTAATACAAAAGGGTTAAATGTAGCATGAATCTTGTCTTTTAAATTGCCCATTAGTCTGTCTGCCTTATGTATGTCCACTCCAGCATCTTTATACGTTAATACACCCATTTTTTACCTTTTATGATTATAGAGTATTATGGAAATTACATGCTAACTATTTCAGTCATCAGCATTCAGCTACCAGAAAACCGTACATATCAATAGCTGAATGCTGATGACTGATCACAAAAATCACGTCATTTTTGTGATGAATTCGTCTACCGGAATAGCAGGTAGGGTTACGATCTGTACCGTACCTCTTGCGCCAAGATCAATAGAGATTTTCGCTATGGCTTCATTGTTGGCGGCATCAAGGATACTGATAAAATCATACTGCCCCAATACAGCGTACTGGGCAAGCACCTTTGCACCCATATTTTCGATCTCTCTGTTTACTTCCTCGATCCTTTCCGGATGTTTCTTAATCGTTTTCCTGCCGCCGTCTGTTAATGTGCTTAGCATAATATATATTGGCATATAATCACCCCCTTTCTTTCCTATATTTTAATTGAGAAGGATTTATTGTCAACAACTTTTTTTCTTTTTAAGGGTAATTAGACGGAAAATAACATGCAATAATTTTCTCATGATACGTTTTATGGTATTTTTGTGTTGCAATAGGACGATCTTTATACTAAAAACTTTATACTAAAAATAATGGCCAAAATACGTGATGTATTTTTTATTTATTGTTATTTTATTCACACATATTTAATTATTTTGTCTTTGATGTATGAAAGATGTACTTTGAAATATTTTCAAATATACCCGAGGGGGTTCCTATATGGCAAAACCAATGGATCAATACAAATGGCACGAACTTAATGTGGGATGCGTCATCGAGGAGGTTGGTAATGCCAGTGAGTACTTAACCGGTGACTGGCGTTCTTCAAAGCCTGTCTGGACCGATTCCAAGTGTA
>JAPLKD010000027.1 GCA_026388245.1 Pseudomonadota bacterium
GGACGGCAAACTTCTGCCTTTTAAAAAAGGGGCATTTTCTCTTGCCCTTCGTACCGGTGTGCCTATAATACCGGTGGGCATCAGTGGAACGGGAAAATTGCAACCGGCAGGCTGTTTTATTCCGAGAGAAAAAGGGCAGGTATATATAAAAATAGGTGAACCGGTATATACAACAAAAGAAGGGAATTCCGCCAAGGTCCGGTTGATGCATGAGGTAAGATCCCGCATTGAAAGGCTCATAGATTCCCACGGGTAAGCCCGTGGGAATCTACCCAGCGAGTACCGCGGCTAACTGTTTTCTGCACCATGATTCATATTTGGCAGATATTGCAAGGTATTGGTCGACGGTCAGCGGCGGACTGTTCAACTTCTCAATAATATCAGTGCTTAGTTGTCCATTTATGGCGATGTTCGCTCCCGCTTCCTCAAGTAATTCTAAATGATGATCTAATGTTTGCGGCTCCACCTGGAGAGCTATCGTACCAGGGATGCAAATTTCAGCGATCGATTCCGAACCGAAATTTGCAACCTGTGCATTAAAGGTTGGAATGAGCGGATCAAAGGTTTCCATTTCGGGGAAGCCTGCCGTGGAGATTAGCATCATTTTCTTCGGCATCCGCCAGGCATACGTGTGCCTTACCCTTCCGGAATGGTCCTTTGTGAGGAACGGCTCCATACAACACATGCACCGGTCAATGACCATCTTCAATTGGGCGCTCATGCCGTCAAGGTAGACAGGTGTTGCCAATATCAGGACATCGGATGTTTTCAGTTCTTCGTAAATCAGATTCATGTCATCTTTCAAGGCACATTCACCGGTTTTTCGATGCATACATGAAAGGCATGCCGTACAGGGCGATATTTTCAAATCTTGTATCTGAAATTGCGTTACAAGGGCTCCCCCTTCAGAAAGTCCTTTTACAATGCTTCTCAACAATCTTCCCGTTACCCCTTTTTCCCTTCTGGCACTCCCGTTTAAGATCAGTACGCGCATGTCATCCTCCTTTCTTTCTTCTGTTACAGTTCTATACGCTCACCACACACTTTGTCAATTGTTAAGAATAAAGGCTGTGGCAACTAACTGGACACTTTCCCTGTGAAAAAGGTGGAATTACCTCGCTTCGTATGCTATCTTGGGTACAATGAACCCCCTGAAAAAAAACATCTGCGTACCACTCTTCTTTTTTCTTTTCATATTACTCTGTTTTGTCATGTTTAATCCCTTCCCCTCTTCTTCCTACATGGCTGAAATCAACGAAGACGAAGTGGAGGAAGTAAACGTTGAGGACTCGATCGAATTTACCCCCTCATCGGAATTGCACGGCATGATAAATTTCAATATCTTTGAGGATATAGACAGGGCAAAGGCACTTCTTGAAAAAGAGCGGTGCGGCTTCCAGGTTGTAAAATCGAAACAGGTTGTAAAATCTAAAAAGGTGACAAAAGGGAACAAGGCAAAAAAAGGGAACAAGGCAAAAAAAGCAAACAAGGCGAAAATGAGTGAGAAGAACGAATTGGGCGAATTCACCATCCTCCTTGCCATTGAGAACGTAAAAACCAGAGACATTCAGGTTGTCAGGGTCCACCCGACTCTCGGCGCGCAGTCAGAAGGCGTTGTGGTTGAGCGTGGTAAGTCAAACGGCGTCAATACGAAATTCACCATCGTATACCCGGAGCAGCATATCGTGCTGGCGCTTAAAAGACCGGTACGTCAGGGGACAACGTTTAAAGAAGTCGTCTATACCCCCTATTCTGATGGTCTGGATATTCCCGAAGTGAGAAAGGCAGGGCTGGAATATCTGAAAAACACCCTCGGCATGGCAAAAAGTGACCTCGTTGAGAGAAAAGTCAGACCCTTGTCGGGCAATAAGTTTATCGCAGACGATGTCTCTCTCACACTGGCAATTATCGAACACATTGATCCCCTCAAATTTGAGAGCGGAAAATATACAACGGAAAAACTTATCCATGAAACGCTCGTCATCATGGGGACAAACAAGCAGAGCGCTTATCGCTACTCAGCATCAAAGGCCGGAGCAAGGGGTCTCTTTCAGTTTATCCCCGACACGTATAAGAGAATTGCAAGATTATACCCGCAGGCTGGATTAAAAAATGATTTTATCCAGGGGATGGAGGATCATGAAAACGCTGCAAAGGCCTCATTTCTTCTTTTTGACGCTGATATGCGCGTTCTGAACAACGGGAGGAAAGAACGCATCATGAACGACCCGCAAGCACTGGGAAGGTTCCTCGCCTCTGCATACAACTGCGGATCAGGAAAGACAAAGGGAGCCATGGACAGATACGGGGGAAACTGGTCTTCAAGGGTTCCGGCAGAAACACAGATTTACCTTAAAAAATATGATGCAGTCTGGGACTGGCTCCACCAATTATAAATCTTGATACAAGCCTGTAATCTGACCTTCTATGAACATAACCGGTTTGTCACTACCACTCTCCGGCCTCCCGGTTGTTAATGTAATCTCTCTTGTTTCGTTGCTCCGGTCTGCAAGTATCACCCCGCGGATTGACCAGGGAGACAATCCTTCAACCGGTTCATCGCTTTCGATCTTCAGACCGCAATCCCTTGCCGATATCCAGTACCTGCCTGCATACTGTGTTACTGTCATGGTCTGTGTAGAGGATTCCTTTCTGTCCGGCCAGACCAAGATTACCGCCGTGCCTGTGAGTTCTGAAGGTAATTATGAACTCATTGCCATTATCTATGACCCTGTAAGTGTTTGTTACGTCTGATTCGTCTCCCTTGTTTATGTGTGTTCCTATGTGCTTTATCGTGATTTCCATATAATAGAGCCTCTTGCAAAATAATAGAGCCTCTTGCAAAACGTACGAATATACGAGTTTTACAAGAGGCTCAATAGCTAAATGGCAATAAAATTATCGCATCTCACTTTACAAGGGGAATCATATCGGCAAGCTCGTAATTTACAACAGCCTGGATTTTATTCTCAAGCTGGTAATAGCGGGCAACCTTTATATCAGACAGGGCTTTCCGGAATGTGGGTAGGTAGGCCTGACGGAGTTTGAGCTTCTCTGATTCGATAGCCATTTGTTCATCCAATGTCTTCTTTGCAATATCATTTGTCATGACCTGATAATTCTTTGCATAATCCTCCAGCAGTTTCAATCCACGTACAGCCAACTTGGCAAGATCATTCTGGTAAGCATCATAGATGGGCCAGAAGACCTTACCTTCAACTTCTGTCAGCTCCATGTTTGATGCGATCAACAATTTCTTGTCTACACGGATTTTCTCACGGACAAGTTTCATGGTCTCTGCATCCTGCGAGAACAAAGTACCTGCTGCAAAAACAACAAATACTGCCAGACATACTGCCATTACTACACTCATTCTTTTCATACCTGCTTCCTCCCTTAAATTTTAAAATGGATCACTTATAGTACCACAAACTTTGCCTTAACACTTCAAGAAAATTATTATTCAGTCTATCTCCACCGAAAATTACTCTTAAAAAACTGTCCAGGTTGTTTCTTCATTCAGAATTTTGGTATAATCACACATGGCAAGGATAATTGTATGTGTCGACATGGACGCCTTCTTTGCTTCCGTAGAACAACGGGACAACCCGGCCCTGAGAGGTAAACCCATAGCCATAACCGGCGCCGGGGAGAGAACGGTCATAACGACTTCTTCATACGAGGCGCGCGTATACGGGGTTAAAACGGGCATGACCATCTACAAGGCGAAGAGACTGTGCCCGCATATCATCTTCGTGACAGGGGACAACAGGAAGTACACTCAGGTCTGCAGGAGGCTGGAAGAAATCTGTCTCCGGTTCACACCAGATATCGAAATCTATTCCATTGATGAGGTCTTCCTCGACATCACCGGTTCACACCACCTTTCGGGCGGCCCTGAAAATCTAGCCCGTACCATCAAGGATACGGTAAAGAACGAGCTGGGAATTACCTGCACGGTGGGCATGGGGCCGAATATCCTTATCGCCAAGCTGGCCAGCGACCTTGCAAAACCCGATGGTTTCAAGTGGATAGGCGAGGATACCGTGGCATCTGTTTTTGAGACGCTTCCTGTGAAAAAGCTGTGGGGTATCGGATCTCATACCGAGGAGAAACTACGTGCCATGGGCATCACAACGTGCGGTGCGCTGGGTAGAGCGCCTCTTTCTCTTCTGACAAAAAAGTTCGGCATTATCGGGGAACGCCTCAAGGCCATGGGTAACGGAAAGTTGGAGCGGCCATTAGAGATAGCGCCTCCTGAACCGAAATCTATAGGCCACAGTATCACCCTCCCGAAAGACATATGGAAACTGGAGGAAATTACGAGCTGCCTTCTCCGGCTGAGCGAAAAGGTCGGGCGGAGGGCAAGACGCTATGGCCACAAAGGCAGGAAGATTACCCTCACTGTCAGGTATGCAGATTTCAAAACCTTTACGAAGCAGATTGCCTTGTCTGTCCACACGAACGATACCGGAGAAATCTACCGCTATGCAGTCGCCATCCTTGATGGGATACACCTCCGTAAGAGCGTACGGCTTCTCGGCATTTCTCTCTCGTGTCTCGGAAAAGATGGGGATCAGATGCTTCTCTTTCAAGAAACGGATCGGGAGAAGAAAGCCGCCCTTGCAAAGGCCGTTGATACCGTCAACGACAAGTTCGGTGAACATACAATCACATTTGCGTCAATAATGACCCGGGAAGAAGGCCCTGGGGTTATTTCTCCTGCGTGGCGTCCATCCGGGGTGAGGAATAGCGACGTGTAACCGGAAAAAGGGTTCAAGGAGTCGAGGGTTCAAGGGTTCAAGTGAAAACAAATCCGCAATCCGCAATCTAATCACTATCCACGCAGGTTAAAACCTGCGGCTACATGCTTTTACTGTGAACTGTGAACTGTGAACAGGTTTTGTTCACCTTTCACTTTTCACCTTTCACCTTTCACAATAATATCTATACCCATTCCTTCCCGTCTGCTTAACGCTATACATCGCAATGTCTGCATTCTTTACAAGGGTGTCTATATCCCCGCCATGGTCAGGGTAGACAGCAATACCAATACTAGTCGTGATAGATATAATATGATTATTAATGGTAACATGTGCCTGAAAATCCTCAAGAATCTTTTCCACAATGGCATGTACATCGTCCGTCTGTTTAAGGTCGGCAAAAATCAGCATAAACTCGTCGCCGCCCATCCTTGCAACCGTATCACCTTTCCGTGTCTGCCTGCCAAGTCTTTCTGCAACAGCTTTTAAAAGGAGGTCTCCCACACTATGACCGTATGTGTCGTTCACATCCTTAAACCTATCCAGGTCAAGCATCATCACAGCAACTTTCTCGTCAAAGCGTTCAGCGTGGGCCATTGACATAATAAGACGGTCATTAAACAATGAACGGTTGGGAAGGCCGGTCAGGGCATCATGAAAAGCCATATATCTGATCGTTTCTTCTGTCCTCTTTCGCTCCGTGATGTCACGGGCTATCCCCTGATATTGAGCAATCTTCCCTTTTTCATCCCTTTTACATGTGACAGTTAAAAGGCAGTCTATAACCGTCCCATCTCTCTTTTTCAGCTTGATTTCAAAATCCCTCACAAAATTATTCTCTTTCATTACCCGCTTGAATCTTTCACGGTCCTCGATTGCAAAGTAAGCGCTCTTCGCATTGAGCTTCAATGTCTCATCCCTTGTATACCCAAATAGTTCGATAAACGCCTGATTCACATCAATGAACCTGCCATCCCGTGTGGCAATATAGATTGCATCCCGTGAGCTCTCAAAAAGGGAACGGAACTTTTCTTCGCTTTCACGCCGCGCCCTTTCAGCTTCCCTTAATTCGGTCACATCAGCTATTACCGTTACTGCACTCCCATCCTCCATATGGGTTACCCTGAAATCTATGCCCTTTACCTGTCCGTCCTTACATGTCACCTTAAATTCTAAATCCCTTCCTTTCCTTCCCAATTGTACGTCTTTCTTCCATTCATCAATGACAAACCGCCTGTATGCGGAATCAGGATACGCCTTCTGAAACCACTGTTTTCCATCGGGCACATCTTCTTTGGTATAACCCGTAATATGCGTAAATTCGGGGTTGACATAATCAAATCTTCCATGGCTTCCAACAAACATGACACCGTCAGGGGAGTTTTCGATGATAGAGAAGAAGGTCTCCCGTTCTTTCTTTAGTTGTTCCTCAGCCCTCTTTAATTCTGTTAAATCCTCAACAAATATAAGCGCTTTTCGTTTACCTGCCTCCTCGATCGGGATGCCGGCATATTTCCGGAACGTTGTTTTATTGCTGAAATGTGAGGTGTATTCAAAAGGTTCTGTTGAGAAAGGAACCCCATTTAAGGTGGATTTGATTTTTTCTGTAATCCCCAAGCTCTTGTAAGTCTGGAGATCAAGGACGTTGATAGCTTTGAATTGCTCTATATCAATGCCTGATATCCTGCTCATCTGGACGTTAGCATACTCAATAAAGCCCTCCTCGTTGACGACATAAACCCCGAACGGCGCATTTTCAACGATGGAACGGGTAGTCCTGTATGCCTGTTCTATTGCCAGCTCAGCCTCTTTGCGGCTTGTAATATCCACTATGGTGCCTTCGTAATAGTCTAACTTACCGAGCTTGTCAAACATAGCCCGGGCGCTTATAGAAATCCAGATCTTATCTCCACCCTTACGATATACCTCAGCCTCAAATGCCCTTACAAAACCATGTTCCTCAAGAAGCCTCCTGTATTTCATCCGTTCAGAAGGCATTACATAGTGATGCCTTGCAATATCGGTGAAAGTCTTTATCATCTGCTCAGGTGAATCAAATCCCATCATCCTCGCAAGGGCAGGATTGACACTGATGTACTGCCCATCAGGTGTGGTCTGAAACATGCCTTCCACAGCATTTACGAAGATACCCCTGTACTTTTCCTCACTCTCCAGAATGCGCGCTTCTGCATTTTTTCGCTCGGTAACATCACGGATGGATTCCATAGCGCCGATTACATTACCCTCAGAATCAAGGAGTTTTGAGGCTGATGCCCATAGGTATGCGCCTTTACCGGCATACATACCTGGAATAAAGACCTCCACAAAGTAGGTGTTCCCGATCTTGTTCACAAAATCGTACTTTTCCTCAATCTCAATATCCGTTTCGAACAACAAATCGATGGTTATGGGTCTTTGTTCACCATAAAAAGGGATTGCATAGGCATAATCACCCTTGCCAATCATCTCTTCCTTGGGTATTCCTGTCATCTCCTCAATTGCCCGGTTCCATGCAACCACCCTTTTATCACGGTCAATCACAAGGGTTGCATCGGGGAGAAAATCAATGATATCGAAAAGTTGTTTATGCGCTAAACGTAATTCTTCATCAGTGTTTTTTCGCTCGGTGATGTCGGTAAAAGTTCCTAAGACGCTGATAATTCTTCCTACATCATCCTTTATGACGTCTGCACGCAGAAAAATGGGGAACCTGCGCCCGCTCTTGGATGTCATCTCTGTCTCACCACTCCATGACCTGTCGTTCATAATTGCATCGAAGACCGCGCGGGCTGTATCACTACTTGAAAAGGCTACTTGACCACCACCTGCAGCCTCAAGTTCCTCCGCAGTGTATTCAAACAAATCGGTAAAGGACTTGTTCTGATAGAAATGGTGCCCCTGGAGGTCTGATATCCCGATTGCATCACTGGCACTTTCGACTGCCTTCTTAATGATAAGAAGCATCTCCTCCGCCCGCCTGTCTGCCTGTTCGGCAGACAGGCGCTCTGATTCCGCATGTTCCAGTTCTTTGATTCTCTGTTTTAAGACGGATATCTCTTCGATTAATTCCGGATGTGTGCCGGATGGGTCTTTCATCTGACCTCCCTATCTTTTTACAGGCAACGTCAGCACGGGAAAATCTCCTTTCAGCTCGCTCACCTGCAAGGAATACAGGACTCCAAGAAAAGCGAAGACCTTCTTTGATGAGAGATCATTGTCCGCGACATAGAAACGGTTTCCTTTGTAATTGGTTGCAATGTAAACATCTCCTTCACCATAGTCGCATTTCACCGAGATAACACCCGGAGTTAGAGAAGCGAGTAAAATCGTTCCTTTGGCCGGAGGAACAGCAATTCCGCTCCGTATGTCAACTTCCGGGATATCTACTGACCACGAGAGAAGAGACAATACCTCCAAAAAACTTCTCAGCTTGACGGGTACTATATAGGTATTGTCATGAACGCTTGACGTTATGCGGGAATGCTCTTTGTGAACCAGGGCAACCCTCACAATGTACATGCCATTCCCGGTTTGTGTATAGGGAATTTCTTTAGTGAAGAGGGAGCCCATTTCCCCTACCTCTGCCATGTTTTTAAGCCGTAACTCCAGCAGGATTCGGGCAGGCTGCTCCTGTGTCCGTTCAGTATAAAAGAACTCCACCCCTCGTCTGGCTTGTAATTTGGACAAATAATGGAGCATTTTAAAATACCTGTCGTAGAAATGCCTGTCAGCCTCTTCGATGGGGTCCTGAACTGTGGGGATAGGGAAATCATCGAGAGACTTTACGAGGATGCCCAGAAGGAGATCGGCCTTCCAGCCTGAATTGAGAAGATACCAGAGCCTGTCCAATTCAATCTCGGCAAGTAAGTCCTTCATATACTGTTCGCCTTTCAGTGGTTTGTATGTGGTGGTTGGCGTTTGTGAAAAGCTGCCGAAAACCCGTGGCTGAAAGACCCACCGCGGTATGACCTGATAGAGCAGTGCCCCCTGATTGAAGTTTGCCCCTGCTTCTCCGCCAAGGTCAAGGGCCATTGACGATGTAATGGAACCAACCCTCAGGAAGGTGGGCGCTTCATTATAGCGAAGCCTCACAAGATTCAGCAGCAGTTCTTCGTTGTCTCCCCCCTGAACACTCACGTTATAGGCTGTACGGATACCTCTCAACTGAGCATCTCCAAGAGAGCTGCATCCATGCATAACCACAGACAAAGAAAAGCATACCAGCAGAAGCACCCCTATTTTCAATTCTTTCATGCGTTATTCCCCGGTGGATTATGCTATTCCAGAGACCTTCTTTGCAGCGAAAGCGGCACAAATCCACCCGAATCCGGCAATCACTGTATCGATGCCCAAAAAGAATCCTATTGCCCAAAGTCCCGAAACAGGCCACTGGCCATAAATCATAAAGCCTAAGATTATTGAGATGATGCCATTCGTTAATATGATCCCCCAGCCACTATGCGGCTTCAACTGGAACGAAAGGATTACTTTTGAGATTCCGTTTGCAATGAGTAATACCGCAATCAGGAATGTCAGGCCAAGCACCCCGGCAACAGGGTCTGCGAAAAGGAAGATACCCGCGATGGCAGAAATGATGCCGAGAAAAAGCGACCACGCCCATCCCTTGTCACGGGAAAAAAGGGCATGAATGATATGGATAATCCCCTGGATGAGTAGCATAACTCCGAAAAAAGTAGCTGCCAGAATTGTTGCCACTGCCGGAGCTCCGAGCAGGATAAACCCTGCGATGACCAGAATCACACCGTATACGAGATACCACGCCCAGTTTTTCTTCAACTTTGTTACTGAGTTGTTCTGTAAATTCATCATCCCTCCTCATTCGTTTATTTTGACCACTGGCTGGTCGGCAGATATCTTATCCTGCCTCCATCCGGAAACCCTGATCATCACTTTCTTCATTGTCCTGCAATCTTATTTAATTTGCAAGTAATAATTTTCCCCATGGGGCTATTGAATGCCATTAAAAATAATCAGTTTTTCAGCAGATCCTTCAGATCCGCAGTGGGAATGTAGCTCCGGTATATCTTTTCGAAGGTGCCGTCTACTTTCATGCCATCCAGGACCGACTGCCATTTTGTAACCATCTCGACCGGAGTCCCAAGTGACACCGCAATGTAAAAATAGGTATTGCTCACAGGAAAGACCGGTTCCAGATCGTTCATGCTGTATCCCGCCTTTTTCACAATCTCCGGGATCGTAATATCGGTAAAGACCGAAATCTGAACGCTTCCGTCCATGAGCTGCTTAACGTTGGTGGTGGGAAGAGGAGAACTGACCAGATTAGTAAACCCTCTGCTTTTAAGGTACTGTTCAGTAAACCAGTTGGTAGTAGTAGCAATAGCGGCAAGCTTTCCGGCTTCTTCCAGGCTGTTAATTTTTATGCCGGAGCCTTTCTTTGCGTAAAATATCGCGCTGTTTTTACCGACCGGCCCCACCCACTGAAACAGCTTCTCCCGTTTTTCCGTTCTCTCGGCACTGAAGAGCACCACATTAGGGGTGTTCAACGCCACACTGTAAGCCTCATCCCAGGAGGTTAACCGGATTTTATCCGGAATGCCCTGACGGGCAATAATCTCACGTACTATGTCCGTAACAAAACCGGTGGCCTTCCCATCTTTCATGAACGTGACCGGCGGGTATTCTTCCGTCAACATAGTCAGCTCAGAAGTTCCTTTTATATTTTTCTGATTCGCATGTACGCTTCCGGTAAGAATGACTAAACACAATATCAGACAGAAACAACCTATTTTTTTCATAAATTTTACCTCCTCCTTATTGAATTTGTTTACAGTAACAAAGAACATGTTTGATAAAACATTGCTTTTGTGACGTGAAATTATAAAAAGAACAATCTTGTGTGTCAATGAAATAAGGAACCATCGTCTTGATTACCCCGCGGGTCCATACCCCGGGCTTGCCGCGGGGTAGTTCATTTCTTTAATGAAAAAAAGGATGCTTAAACAATAGATATGATTGATTAGTAAGATTGTCTATTATAGAATCATACTCGAAGTTCATAGGTCGAAACTACACATGGAGGTTCACACATGTTCCATCCAACCAAGATTATTGCAATAGGGCTCAATTATCGGGATCATGCAAAGGAGATGCATTACGAAATTCCAGAATATCCGATCATTTTCCTGAAGCCTCCGACAGCAGTTATTCAAAATGGTGATTACATCGTTTATCCGCCCATGACAAAAGAACTCCACTATGAAGGCGAGCTTGCAGTCATCATAAAAAGCAAAACCAGAAATATCACAAAAGAGGATGCACCACGTCACATCGCAGGCTATACCTGCGCAAATGATGTGACAGCGAGAGACCTGCAAAGACTTGATAGTCAGTGGACACGATCAAAATCATTCGATACCTTCTGCCCTCTGGGCCCGAAGGTGGTACCAAACATTGACCCGACACACCTGGCGATATCCACAAGGGTCAACGGGACAGTAAAACAGCAATCGAATACAAATAATATGGTTTTTGATGTCTATGAGCTGGTTTCCTATATATCCAGAATCATGACCTTGCTTCCTGGTGATGTGATCATTACCGGAACCCCTCCGGGAGTCGGACCGATAGAAGCGGGCGATGTGGTGGAAGTAGAAATTGAAGGGATCGGAATATTAAGAAATATGGTCAAAAAGTGACCATATTCCAGCAATTATCATGCAGCGTGCAGCGTATAGCGTTGGGCAGGCCTCAAACCCTTGAACCCTCGGCCCCTCGGCCCCTTGAACCCTTTTATTTATTGCTATGATTAACGGACTTTTCCTCTTCATATCCGGTCTTGCCCTCTTTCTCTTCGGCATGCTGAAGCTCAGCACGTTCATGCAGCAGCTTTTTGGCGCCCGGATGAGGGAGTATATAAGGTTTTCTGTAAAAAAACCCGTTTACGGGCTTATTATGGGGATTGTAACGACCATTCTCTTCCAGAGCAGCTCGGCCACAACCCTCCTTACTATAGGGATAGTCAGCGCCGGATTAATCAGTTTTTTCCACTCCCTTGGGATTATTCTCGGTGCAGACATCGGAACCACACTTACGGTACAGCTCGTTGTATGGAAGTTTACTTCTATTTCACCACTGATACTCTTTGTCGGTGGAACCCTCCTCTTCTCAACAAAGGAAAAATGGAAACAGACCGGTGAAGCCCTTTTCTACTTTGGGCTCATCTTTTTCGGGTTGCAACTTACTGCAGATGCCACAGCCCCGCTCAAGGAAAACAGGTTTTTCCTGGATCTCTTTCGTCACACAGAAAATCCATTCATCGGTGTCGTTATCGGCGCACTCTTTACCGCTCTCATACATTCTTCGGCCATTCCCATCAGTATCGTCACCATCATGGGTCAGCAGGGCCTGATAACGCTCGAAAACGCTATACCCATCGTGCTCGGGGCAAATATCGGCACCACCATAACGGCCATTATGGGGAGCATAGCAGCGAACATTAACGGTAAGAGGAGCGCCTTCGCCCACGTCCTATTTAAGCTGGCCGGGGTAACAATATGTCTCATTGCCCTTCCCGCCTTCCTTCTCCTTTTGCAGCACCTCTCTTCAAGCATCGCCCAACAGATTGCGCTGGGCCATTTTATCTTCAATGTCCTCCTTGCAGCCGTCTTTATTCCTTTCCTGAAGCCGTTGTCAACTCTTATTGAAAAAATCCTCCCGGGGGAAGACGTCACGCTGCCGCTCTGGCCTGAATATCTGGATACAAAATGCCTTGTGAGGCCGGAAGATGCACTTTTTTGCGTCAAGCGTGAATTATCAAGGGAGATTTTGCTTGCCCGGAGGATGTTCACCGAAAGCTTAAAACTTGTAACAGAATTCAGCGAGGCAAGGAAGAAAGATATTAATTATATCGAACTCGTTGTGGACAACCTGCTGGCTGAAATAGTAAGTTATCTATGGAATATCTCCTGCGGGCAACTTTCACCGTCATCATCAAAAAAACTCTTCGCTTTTTCAAAGATAGTCTATGAAATTGAAAGGGTCGGTGATCGATCGACAAACCTGGTTGAGTTATCTGAAGAGAAGCACAAAAGAAGGGCTCTCTTTTCAGAGGCAGCTCAAGACGAGCTGAAAGAAATCAGCACATTGATTATTAACAACCTTGATGATGCAGCTTTTCTTATTGAAACAAAAGATACAATGAAGATAAGTATAATTTTTGAGAGAAACAGGAGAGTCAAAATTTGTGTCAAAAAGGCAACCGAACAACACCTGGAGAGATTTTATCAAAAAGCCTGCCTTGCAGAGGCAGGCCCGATCTTTGTCGATATGCTCGTTAATCTTGAGAGAATATCCGACCACTGCCAGACTATCGCCGAATGCATTCATGGCCTTGACAAAGAATCCTGAACAACACCTTTGTTTTTTTGATATAAATATGGTCTTTATATGAAATGAAAAGAGAATTCTTAACATCAATCCCCCCGGATAAGGCCCTTGAGATAATCAAGTCATTCCAGGTAACACAGGGAAGAGAAATGATACATATTGAAGCGGCGCTCGACAGGGTGCTGGCTGAGGACATTGTCTCCGGCGAAGACATCCCGTCTTTTTCCCGTTCTCTGGTTGATGGATATGCCGTTAAAGTTAAAGATACACAGGGGGCAAAAGAAACGAATCCATCCCTCCTTTTTGTTAACGGCGAAGTGCGGGTCGGAGAGGAGTCAACTATAGCGGTTAAAGATGGCAATGCCATATCTATAACAACAGGCGCCATGCTCCCTGAAAACGCCAATGGCGTTATCATGGAAGAACATGCCAGGCGGCTGCATGATGAAATTGAAGTTACAAGACCCGTTTTCAGGGGTGAAAACATCTGCTTTAAAGGTGAGGACATTAAAAAAGGTGAGAGATTGAAGGTGAGAGGCGAGAGGTTATCGCCATTTGATCTTGGAGTGTGTGCGGCGCTTGGAATGTCAAAAATTCCCGTCTACAAAAGGCCGAAAATAGCGATAATCTCTTCCGGCGATGAAATTGTTGACATAGATGAACCCCCTCCCGCCGGCACGGTCAGGGATATCAACAAATATACCGTCGCGAATCTTTTAAAAAAAGAAGGCGCCCGATGTGATTTCCTCGGCACAGCAAAAGACACTATTCAGGATATAATGGCTAAGCTTGAAGCGGCAAGGGAATACGAAATGATACTCGTTTCCGGGGGAAGCTCAAAGGGTGAAAGAGATTTTATCGTAGACGCCATTGAAAAGCTCGGAGGCAAAATCCTGTTCCATGGGGTTAACATAAAGCCAGGAAAACCGGTTATTTTTGGAGCATTGTGGGATAAACCGGTTTTTGGACTTCCAGGTCATCCGGTTTCGTGTATAATGGTTGTGATACGGTTTGTCCTCCCACTCCTGATGAAATTAAAGGGGGAGCTTCAAACAGCAGCCAGGAAAATGAAAGGGATACTCGCAACAAACGTCCCCTCATCTTATGGGATCGAAGAATACATCAGGGTTACAATAAAATCCACCGACGAAGGTTACACCATAAGTCCTCTTTTTGCAAAATCCTCAGTAATATCTTCGCTGGCACAGGCAGCAGGTTATATTGTTGTGCCTGAAGGACTTGAAGGATACGAGAAGGGAGAGGAAGTGGAGGTATTTGTTTGGTGATGAACGGCATTAATTAAACATGAAACGGTATCTGAAGACCATACGAAGTAAAGAAGCAGTAGAAAAGATGCTTGAACATATCAAACCCCTGGAGGGTGAAGAATATCTTCCCACATATAAATGCAGGGGTCGCATCAGTTCAAGACCTATTTATGCTCAAATTTCGAATCCCCCTTTTATGTGTACCGCCATGGACGGGTATGCGACAGACTACGAAAAGACACTCCAGGCCGATCTTACAAGTCCTCTTTCGTTGACAAAATACAAAGAAGCCGCTCCTGTAAATACCGGTGACCCCCTTCCAAAAGGTACAAATGCAGTAATTATGGTAGAAGACGTTGAGGATGCAGATTCCTTTATTACCATACGGAAACCAGTCTACCTGTGGCAGAATGTCCGCATGATCGGTGAGGACATCATTGAAGGAGATATGTTAATCCCGACGAATCATAAAATTAGTGTTTTCGATATTGGTATGCTTATTTCAGGAGGCGTATCACATATCCATGTGAGAAAAAAACCTAAAATCGTCATAATACCAACCGGCAAGGAATTGATCGACCCATATAATCCCCCCGGCCTTCCCTCGAAATCGGGGGGATTGATAGACTTCAACTCCTATATGCTCCTGAACCTCGCAGAAGATACAGGGTTTGAAGGCACCATCTCCGAAATAGCATACACAAAAGAAGATTTACAGAGAAATATCAAAAATGCCATCGATGAGTTCGATGTGATGCTGATAAACGCCGGTTCCAGTGCTGGAAGAGAAGACTATACCGAAGAAACTATAAAAGAACTGGGAACGCTTGTATTCCACGGTATTTCCATGATGCCCGGCAAGCCTGCCATGTTCGGCATGGTTAAGGGTAAACCTGTATTTGGAATTCCGGGGTATCCCGTGTCTGCCTCATTAACGTTCAGCACCTTCGTAAAGCCACTCTACGACAAGATGACAGGCTCATCGTCGATCAAGGCTTACATAAACTGCATTACCCCTTATAAAATCCCGTCACGTCTTGGAATAGAAGAAATCATCAGGGTCAATCTTATTGAAAATCAGGGGGTTTATTATGCCATCCCGTTACCCAGAGGGGCAAGCATTTTTTCATCAATGGCACGGGCTGACGGGCTTGTACGGATACCCGAAGACGTGGAAGGCTTTAGCGAAGGCGAAGAAATCCCCTGCGAACTTCTTACGAATAAAGGAGCATTAAAGCGGAGAATCCACATTATCGGCAGCCATGACCTTTCCCTGGATGTCTTGAGAGATATGATAAAAGCTCACCATACAGGCGTTGACATAATCTCAACCCACACAGGAAGCTTGAGCGGAATCATAGCCATGTCAAAAGACGTCGCATATGTATGCACCACACATGTTCTTGATGAGAAAGAAAAGACGTACAATATCCCTGCAATCCAAAAATATCTCCCCGATAAGCCTTGTATGCTTATACATATTGCAAAAAGGCTCCAGGGACTTCTTGTCCGGAAAGAAAACCCCAGGGGCATAAAAGGAATCGGTGATTTATCAAGGCCGGATGTAAAATTTATTAACAGGCAATCCGGCTCCGGTACAAGGATACTCTTCGATGCATTGCTCAAAGAGAACGGTATTGAAAAACATCAAATCAATGGTTACGAGAAAGAAGAATCAACCCATACTGCCATAGGAATCCTGGTAAGAGAATCCATTGCAGATACCGGCATTGCTATTTACTCAATGGCAAAGGTGTTTTCTCTTGATTTTATTCCCCTCGCAGAAGAAGACTACGATCTTCTTGTCAGCAAAGAATTTGCTGAAGACAGGAGGTTTAATCTCCTTATGGATTTGATAAATTCCGATGAATTTAAGCAGAGACTTGAGCAGTTGGGTGGATATAATACGGAAGAGACAGGAAGGATAAAGTATGTTCACGGTTCACGGCAAAAACAAATAGGGTTTTGTGCTGCTTTTTCTGTGAACTGTGAACTGTGAACTGTGAACTAAAGTTATGCTGATTGATAATTTCAACAGGATCATCAATTATATCAGAGTTTCCGTTACTGACCGGTGTAATCTGAGATGCAAATACTGCGTGGATGGAGCATTTCCATTTATACCACATTCGGAGATACTGTCATACGAGGAGATTATCAGGTTTGTAAGGATAAGCGCCCAACTCGGTGTAAGCAAAGTCCGTTTGACCGGCGGGGAACCTCTCGCAAGAAAGGGAATTTCCTATCTCCTGAAAGAGTTAAACAACATTGAGGGTATTGACGACATAAGCCTCACAACCAATGCAGTGTTTCTCGGAGAAAAAATCCTTGAATTAAAAGATGCAGGCCTAAAAAGGGTAAATATAAGCCTCGACACCTTGAAAAAAGAAAGATTTGCATTTATAACAGGGGTCAATGCCTTTGATGATGTGCTCATGAGTATCGAAAAATCCATCTATGCCGGTATGAATCCCATTAAGATTAATACGGTTATCATTAAGGGCTTTAACGATGATGAGATCCTCGACTTTGCAAGGCTCGCCGAGAAATGGGGCCAACACATCAGATTCATTGAATTCATGCCCTTTGGTAGCTTCGACCTCTGGGATGCTGCCACAATCATCTCATCGCAGCAAATCGAAGAGACTCTCAAAACCCGATACACCCTCGAACCGTCCAAGAGCAACGACAGGGGACCAGCCAGGATGTTCGATATTAAAGGAAGTAAAGGAAAAATAGGATTCATAAGTCCTGTCTCCACACATATCTGCAGTGAATGCAACCGGATACGGCTCACTTCCGGGGGCAAGCTCCGTCCATGCCTCTTTTCCGACGTGGAATACGATGTAAAGAAACTTCTGAGAAGCAGCGCCAGTGATGAAGAAATTAAGGCCTTCATCAGGGAAACCGTCAAGGTAAAACCTGAAAGAAAGGGCGAGATGGGGCAGATAAGAAAATGTCAGCGCAGCCTTCGGAACATCGGAGGATAATTATCGTATGCGAATATCGTGCTGCGGGAAGGCGATCTCAATGTTGTGTTCTCTGAAAATTGTGTCGATTTCAAAACGGATTGCCGAAGTAACCTTGTCTCTCTGCTGAATCATGTTCTTAATCCAGAATCTCAAATGAAAAACAAGTGCGCTTTCGCCAAAATCATAAAACAGTACATAGGGGAGCGGTTCCCGTAAAACCTGCGGATGTGCAAGGGCGCACTCGACGAGAAGCGTTCTCACACGATCCGTATCCGAACCATATGCGACACCGACAACAACTTCTGCACGCCCTTTCGGGTCCTTGTATGTCCAGTTTGCAATCTTTTTATAGGCAAGATCGGAGTTGGGTATAAAAATCGTGGAATCTTCGTTCGTCTGCACTATAGTATTGCGGATGTTTATATTCATCACCGTTCCCCGGACATCTTCGATCTGAATCTCATCCCCGGGATGAATAGAACGGCTAAAGAGGAGTATGAGGCCACTAAAAAAATTCTTTATCATATCCTGAAGACCGAAACCTACTCCGATAGACAGACCACCGGCAATCAGGGCAATGTGTTCAAGCTTCACCCCAAGAAGGTTCAGGGAGAAAAGAATATAGAGACACCAGACGATATAGGCCAGGATGGCTTGAATCGATTTAATGGTTCCCATCTGGATCTCTTCACGTCGTCTGCTGATGGCATCCAAAGCCCTGTACAGAAGGGCCGTGATCGAGCGGACTATGAAGAAGACTGCCACAATTACAATGACCATGGAAAGATTAAGAGCAAATAATCCGAAATTGATACGCCACTGGATGATACTGTTGAGCAACGGCATCCCGCCGATGAACATGCATATCCAAGCAGCGGTAGTGGTAGAAATTCCAAGGAGAAGAAGGGGGAATAAAATACCGTTTACGATATTGTGGGTAACAAGCCTTTCTTTGCTCGTCCGGTTTAAGTGCTCCATAATAAGTATAATGTTGGAGCCGAATTCAATATTAAGAAGCAGCAGGAACCATATCGTTGCAATGAGGATGGAAAGGTTCCCCCATTTTGATAATGATATGAACGAAAGGATAAGCAAGAGCCAGGGCGATACTACCCCGATTTTTTTCTCAAACTCACCCCGGAATCCCTTTCGTATATTAAAAAGATAGAGTGCGCACACAATGAGCAGGAGGGCCATGATGGGAGCAAACATCGCCGCCGGGAAATGATTTGTCATTGCCGCAATCGCGGCGGTGAACACGCACCAGAGGGGCCAGAGAATGTTATGCTTTGATGAGACTTCATGCGTCGGCGAAAGCATACGCATACGCCATGCGAGTGAAACGATCCCCCCTGCAAGGAGCGCTTCCGCAGGGAAACGGTAAATACCGAACTGGCTTAACCCGCAAGTCGTAATCATTACATAGAGGGGCAGTCCGAAGCCCAGCCAGAGACACGAAGGGAAGAGATGTCTCCTTAGAATAGCGAGATGGAATCTCCTCTCCGCCCTTCCCAGAATAAATAAGGAAAGGACGATAATAATGACGCCTGCAGCAAGGGCCATCATAAGGTTATTTCGGAAAGTACCCCAGCTTTGCTTGAGGGAAATCTGCCAGTAGGGAACAAAACGGACCCATTGCTGCATGCTCTCATAGGCACTTTTCCAGCCTTCGGCAGAGAAATAATATACAGGCAAAGGCCGTAAAAAAAATGTCTTCCATGATTTGAAAAGATCCTTTTCGATTTCTGACTTCTTGTTGTCGAGCCGTATAACGAGCTCGTCAACCGAATTCGGGATAATCGCGATGAGCTGTCGTGCCGTGGCAGCCAGATCCAGCGTACGCTTAAGTTCAAGAATGTATTCACCGAGAATGGTCTTCTTTTCCCTTACAAAACCCTCCTCAGATAATTGCTCGTATTCTTTCAGGTTTTCCCGGAAGGCCTTTTCAAACAACTCGATCGATTCCATTTCATTATTTAAAGGGCCTGTTATGTCCTGGCCTTCACGGCGTATATGTTCTATCTGCTTGAGTTTGTCTCTTAATTCAAAAGGATTGCCTTCTTCGATATTATAGATAATGATCAGTTTGCGAAGCTGCTGATTCAGTTCTTCAGTTTTTTCCCTTACCTTTTGTATCCGGTCGGGCTGTTCTGAGATATATTTTTCGAGTTCCTTTTTCGCATCAAGGAGAAGTGCCTCTTCCTTTTTTATCATCTCTATCCAGGACAAAGACTTGTCTTCACCCCGGGCTAAAGGACTCCAGAGCAAAAGGGTTAAAAAAAGCAGAGGAAGTGACAAAAAGCGTATGATTTTCATGGAATACCCATTACAACATACAATGTCACAAAGACGCATTTTTTTCAAGACAAAACCGGTAGGCGAAAGCTGGATTAAAGATTGATGGATTAAAGGATTAATATAATCCCTCAGAAAAAAGTTTCAAAAGTGAAGCTCCCCGCCTACAAGGCGGGGCATCCTGCTAACTTCTAAAAAAGCTCCATTTGTGTGCTCTTATTATCTTTATGGCGCTGTATATACCTTTTGATCTCATCTGCTGTTACTCTGTCACCCACTGTTCGTGC
>JAPLKD010000202.1 GCA_026388245.1 Pseudomonadota bacterium
ACTCATGAAGTAATGGTATTTCCTGAAAGTTGCTTTACCTTCATCGGAAAGGACAAAATCTATGAATTTTTGAGAAAGCACCTTATTTTTCGTAAATTTAGAAATTGCGATGGGGATATATCCAACCCTTACTACTTCATGCTTTTTTAACGGAACGGTCTCAATTCTTTCAGGGTCCCAGTATTGAAAAACCCTCCAGCCGAGGACAGCATCAACTGTCTTTAATGAAATAGCCGTTGCCGTCTTTTCACAGCTTTCCGTGTAATTTACAAGATTTTGCCTGAACGCTGCCTTTTGTTCTGAATTAAGATTTTTCTGTATAATTTCAACAGCGTACAATCCTACACAAACCCCTTCCGGGTTTGCTATGGCAACACGTAAACCTGGTCTTGTAAGGTCAACGAGCAGCTTTATGCCTTTTGGATTTCCCTTTTGTACATTGATTGCGGGTACAAGATACACAACATATTTTTCTGTTTCAGGAAAAACAAACCCTTTCTTCTTAGCGAGTTCCATATAATCTGATGAACCTGGTAAATAGATATCCCCTTTTTTTGCAAGGGACATCTGGGAAAGGACAAAACCGGACCCGCCAAAAGTGACATTTACTTTTACGCCTGTTTTCTTTTCAAATGCCTTTGCAATTTCTTCCGTTGGCGGTTTGCTTGCAGCGCCGGCAAAAACCAACAATTCCTCCCCGAAAGCATTTAACGGGATGACGCAGGAAACACATATGAAAATAGCAGCAACCGCAAATTGAATCATCTTCATTTGAAAAAACCTCCTATTTTATCAACTATACGGAATCATATCCGACTTTCCCTGTGTTTTCAATTCCAATTTCAAACCACTTTGGAGAATAGCCTGTCAAAATCCAACATATAACTTTCTACAAAACCATCAAGTTTTGCAATCAAAAAATAAAGAAAGGTGGCCGCTTAAAGATTATCATGAATCGTTTTTTTTGCCATCTTATTTTTACATTGACAAATTTCTTAATTGAATATATATTCATTACATGACAAATAACTCGCTGTTAATACTAAATAAATATGAGGTGATTCAATAAATGCCACGTCCACGCTGCAAAAGCAATATCGGTTTTTTTCCTCAGGTAACATACTTCAAACCTGCGGGGGTAAGGTTGGGGGAGATTGAGGAAGTTGTTCTCCACCACGATGAACTGGAAGCAATAAGGCTGAAAGACCTCCTCGGAATTCCTCAGGAAGAGGCAGCAAAACAGATGAATGTCTCGCAGCCCACATTTCACCGTCTCCTCTTATCGGCCCATGAAAAGATGGCCCACGCTGTTGTCAATGGCAAGGCATTGAGGATTGAGGGAGGAAACGTCACGATCGATGAAAGGTTCACCCCGCCATGCGGTTGGCGCCATATGTGCAGGCATGGGTGGAAGGAAAAACTTGTATCTCAAAAAGGGGATGCATTCCCCAATAAAGAAGGAAAACAAGGAGGAATAATGAAGATCGCAATAACAAGCGTTGACGGAACCCTGGACGGGATAGTGGATGAACGTTTCGGGAGAAGCAGAAAGCTTATTATCTATGACAGTGAGAGTAAAAACCATGAAGTTGTTGACAATGAGAAAAACATGAATTCTCCGCAGGGAGCCGGCATTCAGAGTGCGCAAAATGTCGTTAATTCCGGCGCAGGCGCTGTCATCAGCGGGCATCTGGGGCCCAATGCCTTTCGCGTGCTCCAGACAGCCGGTGTTGATGTGTACACTGCATCCAGCATGACTGTAACACAGGCAATTCAAGCGTACGAGCAAGGGAAACTTGCTAAACTGGCCGGTCCCGATGTAAGCGGGCACTGGTAAAAAAGGAGGTATGTGTTATGCCGAGAGGAGATGGAACAGGACCCACTGGAATGGGACCAATGACAGGAGGCAAAGGAACAGGTGGAGGGGCAGGTAGTGGCAGAGGTGCAGGAGCAGGTGGTGGAGCCGGCAGTGGAGGAGGCAGAGGCAGGATGGGCGGAAAAGGATTAGGACCGGACGGCGAGTGCGTATGTCCTCAATGCGGAGAAAAGGCGCCCCATCAGCGGGGGATACCCTGCTTCGAGCAGAAGTGCCCGAAGTGCAATACATCCATGACGAGGGCCTGAAGGTGATGAGAGATATGAACATAGCCTTCGCAAGCGGCAAGGGAGGGACAGGTAAGACCACCATAGCGGTAAACCTGGCCTTTTTTCTCGCCTATTCCCAGCAGCAGGTGCAATATCTGGACTGTGATGTGGAAGAACCGAACGGACATATATTCTTAAAACCCGAGATTCATACAAGAACCGCGGCAAAGGTGATGGTACCTGTCATTGACCAGGATAAATGTACCCACTGCGGTGAATGCAGTGAAAAATGCCAGTTCAACGCACTTGTAACCCTCCCGTCGAATACGCTTCTTTTCCCCGAGCTCTGTCACGGCTGCGGGCTCTGTGTTCGTATCTGCCCGGAAGGGGCAATCCACGAAGGTGAGCGGGAAATAGGATTCATCGAGAAGGGAAAGGCAATCCAGAATATCGATTTTGTTCATGGCATTCTCAATGTTGGCGAACCCATGGCTGGTCCTATTATTCATGAGGTAAAACGCCAATACAAAAAAGAGCATATCCGGATCATCGATGCCCCTCCCGGGACATCGTGCCCGGTGGTAAAAACTATTCACGATGCGGATGTTGTCGTAATGGTAACAGAACCAACCCCTTTCGGGCTCCATGATCTGCAAATCGCTGTTTCTGTGGCTCAGAATCTGGGAAAACCGATCGGGATTGTTATTAACCGGCAGAATGGTGAATTCCCCCCGCTCGTAACATATCTGTTAAACAACAGCCTACCTGTACTTATGGTGCTGCCTGAAGACATAGAGATCGCCCGCTGCTATTCCCAGGGCGAACTTATTATCAAGGCCCTCCCTCTCTACATAGACCAGTTTATGGAACTTGCCGTCAACATTGGAAGGCTGCTGGGGAAGACAAAGGACAGGAGGTGAGATGACACACATAAAAGAAATGGTAATTGTAAGCGGCAAAGGCGGAACAGGAAAAACCTCCCTTGCGGGAGCACTTTCCTCTCTATTTCAGGGTAAGGTAATAGCAGATTGCGATGTAGACGCCGCCAACCTCCACTTGATCCTCCAACCGGAGGAAGTACTCCAGACAAAAGAGTTCACAGGAGGAAAAAAGGCAAAGATCGACCCGGAACGCTGCACTAAGTGCGGTACATGTAGGGAGGTTTGCCGTTATGATGCAATATCCGAAGATTTTACAATAGACCCGTTTTCCTGTGAAGGCTGCGGTGCCTGTTATTTTTTCTGCTCCGCAATGGCAGTCAATTTTTCCACTCGACTCGCAGGACATTATTACATCTGTAGCATCTCCGGCAATGGGCGCTTCGTCTTTGCAGAATTGCTGCCCGGCGAAGACAATTCAGGAAAGCTTGTTGCTGCGGTCAGAAACGAGGCCCGTGAAGAAGCCGTAAAAACCGGTGTAAACTTTATCCTCATTGATGGTCCTCCGGGAATAGGCTGCCCTGTGATTTCATCCATTACGGGAACACATCTTGCGGTTGTGGTGACAGAGCCAACCCCGTCAGGCATCCATGACCTTAAGCGTATTGTCGACTTGACACATCACTTTCAGGTTAAAACTGCTCTGGTGGTAAATAAATGGGACATACACCCCGGATACACAAGAGAAATGAAACAATACTGCGCTGAACAGAATCTCATTTTTCTCGGGGAGATCCCCTACGAAACAGCCATTACCAAGGCACAAAAAGAAGCGAAGACAATCCTTGATTTTGCCCCTGACTGCGCAGCAAGCGGGTCAATACGGGAAATCTATACAAAACTACACGAAATATTGGAGGAAGTATGAGTTGTGAAGAATCAATTGATGAACTGGCCATGAAAAAGAAGCTTGACAGGATTGACCGCGTTTTTATCGTTCTTTCCGGAAAGGGCGGCGTGGGAAAAAGTACGGTTGCAGTTAATCTCGCATTGAGTCTCTCTTTGCGGGGTTTAAGGACCGGTATACTCGATGTGGATATCCACGGCCCGAGTGTGCCGAAATTGCTCGGCCTTTCCGGGATGCGGGCAGGTGTTGCAAACGAAGAGATCGTTCCGATTGAGGTATACAGCCAGATTAAAGTTGTCTCTATGGGATTGCTGCTCGATGGGAACGAACAGGCCGTCATATGGAGGGGTCCGATGAAAGCGAATGTGATAAGGGAATTTCTCCAGCATGTTGCCTGGGGTGACCTTGATGCACTTGTGGTAGACTGCCCTCCCGGAACGGGTGATGAACCGCTTACCATTGCACAACTTTTGGGTGCAAAAAGCAGCGCAATCATCGTCACCACGCCCCAGCAGATGGCAACTATTGACGTGGAGAAATGCATCACCTTCTGCGGGCATCTCAACCTTCCTATTGCAGGGATTATTGAAAACATGAGCGGGTTTGTCTGCCCCGACTGCGGTAAGGAGGTAAACATATTCTCTTCCGGTGGTGGTGAGAGATTGGCGAAAAACTATGGAATACCATTTCTGGGCAGTATCCCCCTTGACCCGGATATCGTAAAGAGCGGAGATGAAGAGCAACCGTATATGCACTTTTATTCCAAAACAAAGACCGCGCAAAAATTCGATGAAATTGTTGAGCGCATTGCGCATTTTAAAAAAAGCGAACAAACCTCATCGAATACGGACACTGAAAAAGAAATACCTGTAGTTCTCACCTCGCAGGACAAAAAGGACGGGGAAGGAAACACTATATCAAAAAAGGAGGATTTCATGAAATTTGCAGTACCAACAAATGAGGGAAAGTTGTGTGCCCATTTCGGCCATTGTGAGGCATTTGCACTCATTGACGCCAATAAAGACGGCACAATTGTAAACGAGACCTATGTTACCCCGCCGCCGCACGAACCGGGACTTTTGCCCCCATGGCTTTCGCAGCAGGGCGTCAACTGCATCATAGCCGGAGGTATGGGCAGCCGTGCGCAGCAGCTTTTTGCCCAGCAAGGTGTC
>JAPLKD010000065.1 GCA_026388245.1 Pseudomonadota bacterium
GAACCAGGGCGAATACGAGAATCGGTCTATCGAGACTACGCTCGAACTCGGCTGGGACGTGCTGTCAACATTGCCTAAGGATGAGTTGCACCGCGTGAGCGACGCCCTGTTGAAGAAATACTACCACGAGAAAGAGGAGGCTCCTATCTGTGCGCCGCCGCTTCAGGGGGCGTAACCGGGTAGAATGGTTCTATGGGAAAGCTGAACATCGCACCGACCAAATCTAATCTGCTCGTGCTGAAACGACAGCTTGCCTTCGCCGAAGAGGGCTACGACCTCCTCGAGCAAAAACGACAAATCCTTATCTTTGAAATGATGAGCCGCCTGAATCGTGCCCGTGATGCCGAACGGAACGCTGCTGAAGCCCTTCGCCGGGCATTTAAAGCCCTCCGTGAGGCCCAGTTGGACGGAGGATCCGAGGCCCTCGACCGGGCTGCTCTCGCCGTGAGGATGGATCACCGGGTGGATGTCTCGGACCAGCACCTGATGGGTATTAAGATTCCCCACGTGACGGTGCGAACGGAGCCGGTCAGCGTCCAGTTTGGTGTGGGTGGAACTTCGGCGAATACTGATGTTGCCATGAGCTGTTTCGTTGAAGCGCTTCCCCTGCTTGCGGAATTGGCGGAGCTGGAAAATGCAGTAATGCGGCTGGCCCTGGAACTTCGTAAGACCCAACGGCGCTGCAACGCACTCTCCAAGATCTTTATGCCGGACTACCGGGAAACGATCGGCTATATCACGGGTTCACTGGAAGAACGGGAACGCGAGTCCTTCGTAATTCTGAAAATGATTCGAGATCGCCTTGCGCAGTAAATAGTGAATAGTGAAAAACATGATTACAGCGATGGAGAGAAAAGATTACAGTGATAATTTTATCGCAGGCATCAGCGTTTTATCGTTGTTATCATTTCTTGGTTGTGAATGGTCAAATCAATTACAAATTACTGTTCACTGAAGTAATCCGAAATCCGTACGGTTTAATCCTGCTGAAGGCGGGACAATCGCTACCGAATGTGTCTTGCAAAACCCCTTTTGCTTTCCCCTCAGCGGGATTGGATCTTACCGATTGCCGAATGTGAACCGCTGCAAAAAACAAGGCTCTATTGCGTAGGGAACAATGCAGGATAAGGCTTTCCGGGGAGTTTCTATTTTGCTTTCACAGTGAAAGCAAAACGACAAAGTTCTGTGCCGTGCCCGGCACACACGCAAAAATCAGTCGCGAGTGTAACGAGTTATCTGGATTGATTGGTTCGATTAGATCAGAATTCGTCAAAAAAGATGTTTATCCCGTCCTTTACCTTGTCATAGTAGATGATTTGCACCCCGATGCTTTCCGATAACATCTGCTTCGATTCATACGTCTGCGGTTTAATGCTGACGGGATTGCCGCCAATATAACCGTCGATCCCCTTTGCTTCTTCTTCAGGAACGGATATCCTGTAAGATTTTCCCGTATATGCTGCGATACGTTTCAGAATCGCCTCCTGAAATTTCAGGCCGACAAACGTTTTTACGATGACCAGGTCTTTGACCCATGCTTTGATCATTTCTTCATCTATCTTGGTAATAACCTGCTTGAAGTTATCGATCATCTGCGTGATTTTGATTTTCGCTTTTTCAATCGCTTCGGGGTGGCTGCTCAAATACCACTTTTCCCATTCTTTCAGCTTCCTGCCCCGGAATTCCTGGATCAATTCACTCATCTGACCGACAACTTCCGGCCTTGTTCCCTGGGCGTTCTGATTTGCAAGATTTATAAGCTGGGTGGCGTATTTAGGAAACGAAGCCACGTCGGCGTCAAGCAATTGCGTGATCTCCTCATTTCTCATCTTGAGTTTCTTCATGGTCGGATTTCCTCTTTCAGGATCGCTTTGAACTTTTCATGGTATCTGAATGGGAAGGTCTCGTCTAATTGGACCAAATGTGAGCGAAGAAAATGAAGATTGATAAAGGTATTATTTTTCAGATATAGATAAGAAAGCAGCCGGCTGTTCTCATCGTATTTAGCCTGATCGAATTTCAGGTAAACGCTCTGCCCCTTTAATTTGTCCCAAAGCCACTTCATGGCTTCCGGTTCTTTGCCGACCTTGGTTGTGACGCCGATTAACCTGACGATCATGTCGTTATTGAGTTCCATCATGTTGGGGGCGATCACGCGCTTCAAATGTAAATACTGCTCTTTACCGTTTCCGTTAGCTTCTATTTTTGACCCGAAGGTCATCTTTCTGGGATCGATCTTCTTATCGAATCGGACTGGATCGCGAAATACATAGGGCATTTTTTGTATTTCCTGCCGGTAATCGATGGCCGCCCGTGCCGGTTTAAACACTTCAATAGCGGTCTGACTGAAAATATCGGCCTGCTCAGCCCCGATTTTTTTTCTGATTACCGGTAAAAAGGACTCATTGATCTCGTATCCGATCGAGCACCTTTGAAGACGCTTTGCCGTCAGGGAGGTCGTGCCGCTTCCCAGGAAGGGATCAAGAACCGTTTCCCCGACAAAGCTGAACATCCTGATCAACCGCCTTGGAAGTTCTTCGGGAAACATGGCCAGATGCTTATCCTGTTTCTCTCCTGGAAAATTCCAGTGTCCGGCGAAGTATTCGTTCCATTCTTCTACAGACAACTTGGACTGCTCTTTCACCGCTTTGTTGACTAACGGGGGAATCCCGGGTTTTTTAAAGAGCAGGATAAATTCGTAATCGATCTTGATAATTCCATTTCGGGGATAGGGGTACGACCCCATAATCGTGGCGCCGCCCGTCGTATTACAGGTCGTCACCTTCTGCCAGATAATTGCTCCCATATAGTCGAAACCGAAGAATTCACAGAATTTGATGATCTCGGTTCTGATGGGAATGACTTTATAGCGGCCATAATACACAGATCTGGCGAACTGATCACCGATATTGATGCACAGGCGGCAACCGCCGTGAAGAACACGGTGGCATTCTTTCCATACAAGGTTCAGGTTGTTGATGTATTCTTCGTAGGTATCATGAAAGCCGATCTGCTGGACACTGTCGTAATCCTTGAGTTGCCAGTAAGGCGGCGATGTAATGACGAGATGAACGGACTCATCCGGAATTTCCGACATCGAACGAGAATCAGCTATAAAAATCTTGTGATTGCTCATGCCTACCTTATACACTATCCAGTTTGTCTTTTCAATATCGAACAAAAAAGCATCAATAAAAAGCCGGCAGCTCGGGCGGACGGATTGGGGTCGGACCAAGCTAACCAATTGAAATAAATCGTTTTATGTATGGAAAATGGCCAATTTCAGGGCTTAAAGTGCTGTTTTTGCCTATGAAATGATAAGATATATTCGTCCGTAAGGGCTGAGAATTTTGGCCCGCCATTGTCGGCGGGGCAAAAAACTAATCTTTTGTCTGCTCTTGTCCCGCATTTGTCGAGCGACAGCGGGCCTGCCTGTGCGATGCACGCAGACAGGCGGCAAAAAAAGTATTTTTCATGAAACTGACCGGGTACGATACAGGCAGAAGCTATAACCGGAGGCCCGAACAGGTGTCGGGTGAATTTGTCGCAACAGTTGCGACAGTTCTTCAAATCTCTGAAAAGTCTTATCCTACCTTGTTCCGCACGATTTCACTTTTAAAACTCCCTGATGTGATTCAAGTGGCAATTTGTAACCTGTCTGCCACAAACCCAGGCACAGGCAGGCAAGGGGGTACGATGTGGATGGGGTGATAGGCGAGAGAAAAAAGGCGGTTGTGGTTAAGCATAAGTTGTGTGCATCTTCGTTGGGATTGTTTGAGCTGTGATTTGCCATATTAGAAGCAAAATATGGTATTATAAAGACCGCTCATGCAGATTATTACGGCAAAAGGATTAAGCAAGGACTATGACTCACTAAGGGCAGTGGATACTATCGACTTTGAAATCCTTGAGGGTGAGTGCTTCGGCTTTCTCGGGCCGAACGGCGCCGGAAAAACAACGGTCATGCGTATGCTTTATTGCTTTATTGCCCCCACGAGCGGAGAAATAAAAGTTTTCGGAATGGACGTGACAAAGCAACCGTCCGTGATAAAATCCAGAATTGGCGTTATGCCACAGGACGACAACCTGGACCCTGAGCTTACTGTACTGGAAAACCTCATCACCTACGCACGGTATTTTGACATTCCCAGGGCGCAATCTGCGAAGATAGCCGCAGGGCTTATCGAATATACCGGTTTAACGGAAAAAACAAATGTGAACATAAAAAGTCTCTCAGGGGGTATGAAAAGAGCCCTCCTCCTTGCAAGGGCATTGATCAACAATCCCGAACTCCTCATCCTCGATGAGCCCACAACAGGGCTTGATCCCCACAGCAGGCACAATGTTTGGGAGAAACTCCATGGCCTTAAATCGAATAACACAACGCTTATTCTCACCACCCACTATATGGAAGAGGCGGAAAAGCTTTGTGACAGGGTAGCGATTATGGATTCGGGAAGAATTATAACAATAGACTCACCAATACATCTCATGGATACACACGGCGGCAACCTCGAAAATGTCTATCTGAAACTTACAGGGAGGTGGCTGGGGGAGTGATGGTAATAGTGAATGGTGGATAGTGAATAGTGAAAGGCAGGAAAAACAGAAGGTTAGAAGGTTAGAGGGTTAGAAGGTTAGCTAAACTTCCAATCATCCAATCATCTGTGAATGGCTGTGAACCGTGAACCGTGAACCATGAACACTAAAAAGAGCTATGAACATTAGACGAGCCTTCAGAGTCTGGCAGAGGCATTTTACAGTATATACAAAGATCTATAAATCGAGCATTGTTCTCAACTTTGTTGAGCCCATACTCTATCTCCTTGCCCTGGGGGTTGGCCTTGGGGCCTTCATAAAAGACATTAACGGGGTGCCCTATGTAAACTTTATCGCCCCTGGTATCATCGCCTCATCTTCCATGTTTGCCGCAACCTACGAATGTACATATGGTACATACATAAGGATGACCTTTCAGAAAACCTTCGATGCCATCCTTGCAACACCGGTCAATATCGACGACCTCATAGCAGGAGAATTAATCTGGGCGGCCACAAAAAGTGTGTTCTACGGTACGATTATTATCGCAACCCTTTCTGTGTTTCGTCTCGTGGATTCCTCTCTTGTCCTGCTTGTTATCCCTGTTCTGTTCCTCAGCGGACTGGTTTTTGCGGAATTATCCATGATATGCACTGCCATAGTGCCGGGAATCGATTCCTTCAACTACTTTTATACCCTCGTCATGACCCCCATGTTCCTTTTTTCCGGCATATTTTTTCCTGTTGATACATTCCCACCGGTCATTTCCCGCATCGCATCATTTACGCCGCTCTTTCACCTGACGAATATCTGCCGTGCATTCGCATGGGGTAATTTTTCGAACGTTAAATGGGATATTATCTGGCTGATTGGAATGGTGATAATACTTGTTCCATTGTCTTTCAGGTTGATGCGTAAACGCATTATATCATAGCTCATAGCTCACATAGCTCATTGCTGATAGCTGATAGCTTCAGAGGCTTCCATACAAAGGGAAATGGAGCATCATCTTCTCTTCAATTTCGTCTAATATAACAGTTGCCAGTTCAAGCGGTGTTTGTGTATCTTCCCAACCTGCCGGATTATAATCCCCATCAGAGCTTATCATAAAAAAATTTGCCAATCGCACCGGCCTCCATGTTATCATGGCCTCAACTGTTTCAAGCACTGGACTTTCCGCCTCTATTCTTCCACCCTCAATACCCCATTTTGCTAATTGAATAGCATACATGCTCACCGGATCCGGTTTTTCGCCTGTCTGAACCAACATTTCCCTTGCCTTTCCATTGACGGGAAGCGAATTTAACCAACCGACATCATACGATTTATTTTCCTTCATAATGCCTGTCCTTTTTTAACAATTTTTCTCAAACGCTTCGGAGAGGACTCCATACCTTACGCCGTTTGCGCTTACAGTCAGTTCCTGTGCACCAAAATATTCCATAATCTCTTTTAAAAGGAGAATACCCTGAAGTATAATATCTTCCCTGCCTCTCTCCATTCCCTTAATGCGGGACCGATCATGTGAGGTTAACCCTTTGAGCTTTTCTATAATGCCTTCAATTTCCTTCAATGCTATTGTATGACCATGTATCTTTTCCTTTTCAAAAACCTCCATGCCAAAAATAATGCTGGCCGCGTTTGTTACGGTTCCGCCTGTTCCAATAAGAGTGCTGCACCCATCCCCACGGAAAGGTATATTCAGCAGATTCTTCACATAATCAACCAGGGAAGAAATCTCCATTGTTGATGGAGGGTCATTTTTTATAAACATCTCCGTCAGTTTTACAGAGCCAACCGGCAACGAGACGAAATCGACAAACCCTTCTTCATCTCCTTTAATAATTTCCGTGCTTCCCCCGCCAATGTCCGTTATAATGACACTTCCCCCCTTAACGAACGTATCGCCCTTCACTGAAAGATAGGTATAAAATGCCTCTTCCTTTTCACTTATTATTGTAATCGGAATCCCCAGCTTTTCCTTAACCTCATCCAGAAAACCCTTGCTGTTTCCCGCCTCCCTCAGTGAGGCGGTCCCGACACAGAACAATTTTCCAACGTTATTTTCTTTCATAATGTCACTATATCGCTGCAGGACTGCGAATGTCCGCTCCATTGCTGCCGCAGAGAGGACACCACGTTTTTTCAACCCTTCTCCAAGCCTTGTAATGGTTGAAATATCAAGGACATCCACGGGTTGGCCAGCTTTCTCAACAATAGCCAGCAATACCGTATTGGTGCCTATGTCAATGCACGCATATTTCATTTGACAACCTTACGGGAAAATACATATCATAGCCTTTATGTTTTTCAATGGAACAATCTTATTCATGGATCTAAGCGGATTAATTGCCTTCGGCTCCGGTATTCTATCATTTTTCAGTCCCTGTGTCCTCCCGCTTATCCCTTCGTATCTCATTTTTATCAGTGGCATATCTGTTGATAATTATAATGAAGTTCTGTCTTCAAAATACAGAAAAAACGTCCTCATCCATTCCATTGCCTTTGTCCTTGGTTTCTCTTTTGTTTTTATGACATTAGGGTTTTCGTCGTCATTTATCGGAAACATTCTGTCCTCATATCAGACCTACATCGTGAAGGCAGGCGGACTGATTCTCATCGTTATGGGGCTATTTTACCTGAATATCATTAAGATACCCATCTTAAACCAGGAAAAGGTTATTCAACTTAAGGAAAAGCCTATCGGAATTTTTGGTTCCTTTATCGTAGGAATAACTTTCTCATTAGGGTGGACACCATGCATAGGTCCTGCCCTCTCCTCCATCCTCATTATTGCCTCTACAGCAGAAAATGTCTTTAAAGGCGTTTATCTTCTGGGCTTATACTCTCTGGGTATGGCAATACCTTTCCTCATCTCTTCATTGCTTTGCAACAGGCTGCTCGACTTTTTGAAGCGTTACGGACACCTTGTGAGGTATTCGATGAAGATATTAGGGATACTCCTTATTATCGTTGGCTTATTACTGATCACTTCATATTTCGGAAAGCTGAGCCTTGTACTTGGGCAGGCGCTAACGTTCTGAAGTCTGATAAGTAAGGGCTGACCCTTTCGCTTTTACCTTTTACTGTTCACTATTCACTGTTCACTATTCACTGCCTTAAAAGTCCAGCTCCTTCAACTCCTGTTTAAACCTTGTTTTAAACTTATTCAACACCTTATTCTCGATCTGTCTTACGCGTTCCCGTGAAATCTTGAACTTCTCTCCTATCTCCTGTAAAGTCATGGACTCATCAGTCATTATCCTGTTGCCGAATATAAATAATTCCTTTTCGTTTAATCCCTTTTTAAACTCCGCCACCCTCTGTGCAAGCAGATCGCTCATTTCCTTGTCAGCAACAATTTCTTCGACGTTCTCCCCTGTCTTGATCATATCCATTACAGTATCGTCACCCTCTTCGTGGATGGGAGTTTCCAGTGAGATGTCGGTATATGCAAGCCTCTTCTGCATGCTCTCCACTTCTTCTTCCTTCACGTCAAGTGTGCTGGCGAGAAGTTGCGGGGCAGGAAAGATTCCGAGCGCTTCAAGCTTCTGTTTTTCCTTGTTGAGTCTGTAAAACAGCTTTCTCTGCCCCTGTGTTGTTCCAATCTTTACAAGACTCCAGGAATCCATGATGTATTTTAAAATGTAGGCCCTGATCCAGAAAGCAGCATATGTTGAAAACTTGGTTCCCCTGTATGGATTATACTTTTTTACTGCGTGCAGAAGACCGACATTCCCTTCCTGAATGAGGTCAAGGATATTCAGGTATGTGTTGTAATATTCAAGAGCTATCTTGACAACAAGCCTTAGGTTTGAAATCACCATCTTCTGTGCAGCTTCGATATCCTTGTTTTCATGTATCTTTGTGGCCACCTCCAACTCCTCTTCCCTCGAAAGTACGGGATATTTAGACACTTCTGAAAGGTATTTTTTCAGCGGATCAAAGGGGATGGACAAGCTCTTGTCTTCAATTTCGTGCATGATGTCTTTATCTTCTTCAGACAATATTTTGTCGATCAATTAATGTTCTCCTCTAACCTGAATAAGCTCGGCAACAATACTGACTGCAATCTCCTGCGGTGTTTCGGCATGGATGGAAAGACCGATAGGGGCATGAACACTTTCTATTGTTTTTTCATCAAAACCGCACTCTTTCATATAGTCAAAGACTATCTTTACCTTTCTCCTGCTGCCAATCATTCCAACGTAGCGAACCTGTCTCTTGAGCGTTTCTTTCAGGACATCTGCATCGTATGCATGTCCTCTCGTAACGATTGCAACAAATTCAGCACCGGTGAACTTCACACGATCAAATATATGACGAAAATCGTCCACAATAATCTCATCCGCCTCAGGAAATCTTTCCTTGTTGGCAAATTCCGCTCTATCGTCAACAACTACAACGTAAAAATCAACTAATTTAGCTATTTTTGCGATATATTGTGATACATGACCTGCACCAAAAATATACAGCAACGATGATACCTGTAATGGCTCAATCACAACTCCATCGGATACAACAGGTTTCGTATCAGTGAAATGATTTCTTAAAGAGAGCATTTCTTCATCCGACACGGCATCGCCGGTAAATTCCAGATTGTAGTCAATAAAAGATTTTGAAAAGATATTTTGCCCGAATTTTGTTACAACAAGTCCTTTCTTACCCTTTTTTTCGAAGTCACTGATGTTTTTATACACTTCTCTGTAGCTTTCGCTGATGGGCTCTAAAAGGATGTCCACGTCTCCCCCGCAGAGCATTCCCTCTGCAGCTACTTCTTTGCCATCCATTCTCACGTGGAGTATCTTTGTTCCCCCCTTACCCATAATCTGCAATGCCTCTGTACGGGCATCCGATTCGAGACGCCCACCGCCCACCGTACCATAGGTTTTGCCATCCTCGCTGATAAACATCTTGGCGCCCGCATCTCTGGGTGCAGACCCTGCCCGGTAGATAATGGTGGCCAGTATGCCTGACTTCCTTTCGTTCAAATATTGTTCAATGATTTCGTATAAATCCATATCACCTCCATGTTTAGCAGAGGGCAGAGAGCTAAGGGCAGAGAGTAAAAAAACTCAAATTCTTTAACTCTACGCTCTATGCTCCACGCTCCGCGCTATTTATAAGGTGCATCACCGCCTCAAGCACCCCGCCACCAATAGCCCTCGCTTTTTCCGTGATAGTATAGCAATATTCTTTTACCCTTCTCGGGTCTATATCGCCTATCTTTTCGTTTGCTTTAACATGTATTTCCCGGATAAGCCCTCTCAGAACACCATCTATAGGAGCAGGAACAGGGGTTTTGTGCACATAGAGAACGATGTCTCCTTTTATTACTTCATCTCCGAATCCCTTTACGTGTTTTACAAGACCATCGTGTGGTGACCGTAAAACGCGTTCGCTCGTAATGCCCATCACCGGTCCGGGAATACCTGTATGCGGTTCTGCAGAGCCATTGTAAATAACCCTGCCCAGATGGTGCCCCCTGTTACTCTCAACGACTGCATGGACATCCTGAGGCGCTGCAAAACCAGGCCCCACGCCGATTACAACAGGGGCTTCGCCCTTCTTTGTCCCCACGTTTCTCTTTGCCATTATAGCATCAATCACTATATCCGGTTTTAATGATTCCACGACATTCCATTCAGGATCGACAATTACGGCGATCCTCCCATCCTTCCAGACATCGGGCACTTCACTGACATTTTTCACCAGGACTGCCCCCACGCCTTCCACTTCCCATTTGCCGGTATAGACTGATTCTGAGAATGCAACCGTCCTTCTAACGGTAAGAGGTCTTTCTATCTCAGTCATAACGATGTTTTTCAGATTGGCCATGTATAACCTGTGGGCAATCCCTGTTGCCATCTCACCTGCACCCTTGATAACAATAATCAATTTTGAGTTTTGAGTTGTCCCTCCGCTGTCGGGATTGAACCGTATGAGTTTTGAGTTTAAACGCTTTGTCTTCTGTCTTCTGTCTTCTGTCTTCTGGCTGTTCTTCATGGTCCTTTCCCAAAAAAACATGTCGGATAATGGCAAACTTCACAGTTCAAGCAGAGTCCGCCGTATGAGAGTTTCACCATGTCATGTTTATGCATCTTTTCGCCTGCCATAATCCTGGTAAGTATTATATCAAAGACAGTATTTTTATTGTAATACACGCATGCCGGTGCACCAAGGATATATTTCTCTTTCAGGCGTGCCACAAGGAACATGGCCCCCGGAAAAACAGGCGTGCCGTAGAACAGCACTTCAGCCCCTGTTGCCTCTATCCCTTCCCTTGTTACATCATCAGGGTCAACAGAGAGTCCTCCTGTTGTTATCACAATCTCGGCGCCTGTATTAAAAAGTCCCTGAATAGCATCCCGAATCGCATTAATATCATCAGGGACTAATGTTTTTCCTATAACATCGAGCCCATAGCCTTTAATCTTTTCCTCCACCACATATGACCCGTCTTTTATCCTCCCGCTAAAAACCTCACTTCCGGTGATTACAAGACCTATTTTAAAAGATTTGAAGGGTTTTATTGAAATAATCCCTTTTTCCCCAATCCTTTCTACCCTTTTCAATTCATTCCCTTTTATGTAAAGAGGGATGATCCTTGTTGCTGCAACGATGTCCCCGGCTTTTACAGGGTGTCTGTTCGGAACGGTGCTCAGGAGGACATTGGGTATCCTGTTGATTTCGTAAAGGTTTTTATCGTTAACGTAAAAGAGTCCATTCACTTTACTCTTTATACTTACCTTTCCTTCTTTTGGAGGCACAGGCTCCATATGCTCATCCATGATCGATTGGGCAATCCTCATGCCTGCCTCATCCTCATGAATGCCCTTTATACCTTTATCAAAGGCAAAAATATGTTCTTTCCCGAGGTCGAGAAGCCTTTCAATGTCTCCCTTTTCAATAACCTTTCCCCTCTTAAAGGCCACATCCTTCTTTTTCCCTGGTATCACCTCAGTAATATCGTGGGCCAGGGTCATACCAACAGCATTTTCAACTTTAATCTTTTTCAATTATGTATCCCCTTTCTCTGAGAGTATGTATCTCTCCTTCTGTATCAATGTCGAATATATTCCCCTCATCGCCCTCTATAAATAACACACTTCCTGAATGATTATCTATGATTTCTCTTAAGCCCTTATCACCTTTAAGGTTTTGCATCTCCTTTATGTACGGCTTAATATCCATAAGCACAGGGTGTCCTTTCTTGCCTCGATAGACCGGAACGATAATATCAAATAGATTCCTTTCTCTGTTTACATAGAGTTCAATCATCTGCTCCACCATCTCTTTTTTTATAAAGGGTTTATCCCCAAGCTGAAAAAAAACAGCATCTGCGTCTTGGATGAAAGGTGTGACAGCCTTAATTGATGAAGACATACCTTGCATGTAATCAGGATTACATACAAAAGTTATGAGTTTTGAGTTTTGAGTTTTGAGTTCGTCAACTTCGTTTTTGAGGTTTATATAATCCGGATTTGTTACGACGAAGACTTTTTTGATACTGGGCAATAAAAATGGGATTACCGCCATTTGGATGACGGACTGGCCATCTATCTTTAGCGTTAATTTATTGAAACCGAGCCTGCTTGAAGTGCCGGCAGCCAGTATCACTGCGTATATTTTTTCCATACCTGAAATTTAATCGGAAATTCCTAAATTCCTAAATCCCTCAATTCACGCAGGTTGACCGCCCTGTTGAGGTCTTCCACCAGTGCATTCACATCAATCCCGTGGATTTCAGCCCCCTGCTCAATATTTTCGAAAAGGGCGGCCTGGCATCCAACACAACCCAATCCATGCCTTTCAAAGATAGCGACAGTTTCGGGGTATGTTTTTACAACATCATCAATCGACATATGCTTGTAAATCATCGAGTCACTCCTTAAAAGTTTTCATCAAAATACATCTGCTGAAAAAATATAAATATCCGTGTCCGGAGATTTCCATGCATCGTTGGGCAGGCCTGCCTTCCAGCACGTATAATCGAGAAAGGTTTCTCTGTCCCAGTGGTTTTCTGTAGCAACCTGCGGAAGCAAAAGCCCAGAATTATGCCCCTTTTCAATGTACAAACCGTGGATGCCCACCTCTATTTCATTGATGCCATGTATCTTTTTCATGGGGGTCAGCACAGATATCTCTATATCAATATCCTTCCATTCTTTTTTCTCAAGAGGGGCAAACCGCGGGTCATGAAAAGCCGCCTGGACGGCCATTTCTTTTACTGTTTCATGAAGTGGCTGAACGCCCCTGATATAGCCGATACACCCCTTTAATTCGCCCTTTTTTTTAAGGGTAACAAAGGCATCTCTTTTCTCTTTTAAAATCTCAGGTACTTGGGCATGGTCTCTCTGTTTTCCGAAAAGAACGCCCTCTATGGTGTCCCTTGCCAATTCCTTTAGTTGTTTTTTATCTTTTTCGGAAAGGTTCAAAGTTCATTTTTCCTCATGTTTATAAAAGATAGCAGATACATAACCCACTACCGTACTCTTGTCACCTGAGATATCGCCGGAGTTTGCATATTTTAGAACCTTGCCTTGTTTTGCCCCTAATTTCCGGGAAAGTATCATGGTGGTAATTATGGGACCGGCGCCGCAGGCTTCGCATTTATTTTTCTCCAGGTCAGCGACGAGACCTTTCATATCGAAATCATCAAGGCGTTTTGTCACAATACTGTCAAGCTCAACTGCATGGGCATATGAATAATAATGAGAAAGGTCGGTGCTTCCAACGATCAAAATCTGTTTCCCGCTGTCTTTTACCGCCTCATAAATACCTGCAGAGAGGGCCTCACATGTGGAAAAATCCTGGGTGCCCATAATCAGAGGCACAAGTTTAAAACTCTTTAGTATCATTTGTAAAAAGGGAAGCTGAACCTCAAGGGAATGTTCCTCCCTGTGGACATCAATATTGCTCTGTACTGCTGTGCTCTTTTTTAAAACCATACCGGCCATTTCTTCGTCAACTTCAACGATTCCCAGAGGGGTTTTGTACCCGCCCTTCTCAATGATGGCAGCCCCTTCGAAATATTTCCTGTGGCTTGGAGCGATAACAATGGCCGTATCATATGCGCGGCCAGCTATAGCTTTATAGCCGTAGGCAGCAACAGGACCGGAATACATATACCCTGCATGGGGAGATATAATGCCAACGATATTACCGGCTATTGGATCAAAGACAGCCTCGCTGAGGTATCTTTCAATATCTCTTTTGAGCGTTTTGGGGTTGTCCGGGTAAAACATGCCACTTACCGCAGGCTCCCTGATAAAACTCATGAAAATCTCCTTAAAAATGCTCAATCATTTGCAATCAGTTCTGCAATTCTTTCAAGGTCTTCTTTGGAATAGAATTCGATGATGATTTTGCCTTTCTTCTGTTTGAAGGTAATGTTTACTTTTGTGCCCAGAATCTCTCTTAATATCTCTTCAACATGGATAAAAGGTGAATGTCTGCCGGCTGATTTCTTTTTAACTGCACGCTCTAACTCCCTCACGGAGATATTTTCTTTCAAAATCCTCTCAACGAATTTCCTCTGTTCGTTTTCGTTTTTGAGGGTAATGAGCACCCTGGCATGCCCCTGGGTCAATTTACCTTCCCTTATGAGATTCTTTATCCACTCGGGAAGCTTTAAAAGCCTTATAAAATTAGAAATGGTGGTCCTGTCAAGACCGATCTTCTTTGCAAGTTCCTCCTGGGTATACCCGAAATCATCAATAAATCTTTCGTATACCGAGGCTATCTCAACGGGGTTTAAATCCTCCCTCTGAAGGTTCTCAATGAGGGCAATCTCAACAGCCTCTTTTTCATCAACGTCCTTGATGATTGCGGGAACTTCTTTGAGCCCTGCCATAACCGACGCACGAAATCTCCGCTCTCCGGCAATAATCTCATAGCCCTTTCCCTCCCTCCTTAAAAGAAGAGGCTGAAGGACCCCCTTCTCCCTGATGGATGCAGCAAGCTCTACAAGAGAATCCTCTTTTATTGCAAACCTCGGCTGGGTCGGGTTAGGGGCAATTTCCGCCACAGGAATGAGTTTACTCGTTCCCTTTTCCACAGCATCATTCAGTATTGCAGACAGACCTTTACCTAACGGGTCTTTTTTTAACATTAAACCCCCTTATCGAGTATCTCTGATGCGAGTTCGAGATAACTTTGCGCCCCCTTGGATGATATATCGTAAAGCAGGGCAGGCTTTCCATAGCTCGGCGCCTCACTCAGCTTCACATTCCTTGGAATCATTGTTTTAAAAACACTGTCGTGAAAGTAACCCTTCACTTCGTCCATGACCCTGAATGAAAGGTTATTCCGTTTGTCAAACATGGTAAGGAGCACACCGAGCGTGTCGAGTTTCGGGTTTAACCTTTTTTTGATAATCGTGATTGATCTCAGCAGCAATGCAAGCCCCTCGAGGGCAAAATATTCACACTGCAGCGGTATCAAAACAAAATCAGATGCCACAAGCGAATTGATCGTCAAAAGCCCAAGGGAAGGAGGACAATCAATAAAAATGTATGAATATGTATCCTGCAGCCTCTCAAAGGCCTTTTTCAATACAAACTCCCTCTCTTCCATATCAAGAAGCTCAACCTCTGCTCCGATAAGGTCAGGGTGGGAAGGGACTATATCCAGAAAAGGGATGTCAGTCCTTCTGATGACTTCCTTGATATCCTTCCTGCCGATAAGTACATGGTACAGGTGTGCATATAGACCGCTGTACGATATACCGAAACTGGTCGTTGTATTGCATTGAGGGTCCATATCGACGATGAGCGTCTTCCTTTCCGATACTGCGATGGAAGCAGACAGGTTTACCGCTGTCGTGGTTTTCCCGACACCCCCTTTTTGATTGGCAATGGAAACTATCATGGTTTTGATTATACCTTATCACAAAATAGATAACATTGAAAAGACTAAAAACTACAACGTGTTAGATGTTGACTTTAGACGGATAATTAATATTGGATGAATTGCAAAAGGTAGCGCCTACAATGCATGATATGGCATTGCAAGTTGAAAGTATCCTTTAAACGATAAATAAAAGTGTTTGCAACACATTATCGGTTGCATATTTTAAAACATTTGCTATACTATAAAGCATGGGAAAAGCTGATAAGCCCCTGAAACGGTTAATTTCTAAACCAAAAGATTTTACTTACGATGAGTTGAAACGATTGCTATCAGCATATGGATATGAGGAGGCCAAAACAGGTAAGACGTCAGGGTCGAGGATTGCATTTATAAATCTTGAGACACGACATATTATCAGGCTCCATAAACCACATCCTCATCCTGGGCTTAAACAGTATCAGATTGATGATGTTCTTGAAGAATTAAAAAGACAGGGGATATTAGAATGAAAGACATTATGATGCATAAAGGATTTATCGGAACAGTCCATTATAACGCTGATGACGAGATATTTCATGGCAAGATTGAAGGTATCAACGATCTCATTACCTTTGAAGGTAACAGCGTAAAAGAATTGAAAGAGGCTTTTATTGAGGCCGTTGAAGATTATGTCCTTCTATGCAAGGAAACAGGAAAAGAACCGCTAAAATCATGCAAGGGCAGCTTTAATGTCCGTATACCGACGGAATTGCATATCAGTGCCCTTATCAAAGCCACGACAGCGGGAATATCGCTGAATCATTTTATCAAGAAAGCAATCGAGCGGGAAATGGCAGACAGTGGTCAACACAAACGCTAAAAAAGTGCATTAAATCCCGACAGCGGAGGAACAATTGCCGCCCGAATCTCATCGGAAAGTTATAATAGCGAAAGCCAGTTAAACAGCGTCCTTACTGTCTTTCCAGCGATTTGAGCCGCGGTGGAAAACGTTTCCACCACTTCATCTGGTAAGGGGTCGGGCTTCATATTGTACTTCACCAGGTTACTCATCACTCCATCCGCATCATAGTTTTTATCAGGATGTTTCGCCTGAATACCGGTTTTATCAAAACCTCTGTAATTCTTTTTTAGCCACAGATGAAAATCTGATGGACACCGATGAATACGATATGACAATTTAATCTGTGTCCTGTATTGTGATAAACCGTCAATACAGTCCACACCCATGCCGCTTGTGCGGCGGGTATAAAAAATATCCCATCCGCATTTATCCGCCGTTATCTGTGGCTAAATAAAAAAGTTTTTTCATTTGTTTTCTAACATTACCTAAATTCCGTAAAGCATGATCGGCAAAATTGTCTTCTGAAGTCTCTATGTTGTCATGTATCATAACATTGGGAATAGAAGTGTCAAGGTTATTGTGATTTTTTTACGGGGCATGAGGGCACCCTGCACCCCTTGCGTCAATCATCTAAGACCGGGATACATTTTATGAAAAAATGGCCGTTCCACCTACCTATACGTAATAACTTCACCTGCAAACAAATAGCCGGGTTAAAGGAGAAGGCCAATAATTACGCTTTGAAAGCGAGTACATTCAAGGGTTCTTCAAAATCGCCAAGGGGCACACTCATTGTTTACCCATATCCGTTTGTTTGTGTGGAAGCAGTATTAAGCTGATCAATTATCTTTTGTTTTGATCGGTAATCGCAGGGAAGGATTTTTCACTACTTATGGGCATGATCATAGATTTCAAGTGATCATATAGAACAGAGTCACTACCCTCCTGCAGGATCCTTGCAGAACGCGATACACGTTGCACCCTGTTGAGGAACGTTCGCCTCCTTGCAATTTAGGAAAGCAACATGGAGGTATCTCCAGAGTCAGTATAGTCCGGAGAACGTGTACCACTATCCCAAGTGGCACCAGGAAGAAATAGGCACATAGACCCCAGAACACGAACTTGTGCGGACTGGAGCGACCATAGATTAGAAGACAAAAAGCCATCGCCACGAGAAGAGCCACTACCGATGGCAACGTAGGGAACTTAAAATACAGGTGCGTATTCAAAGAGCCTTCATCTATATATCCCAAGTCGCCGCGGACGAACACCAACTTACAGATTTCACGCAGGAACTTGTCTATCTTGTAGGCGTGGTAGGTCCAGAGTTTCCAAATCAATGGAAAAGTTACTGCCATATGTAGCCATCCGAACATAAACAACTGATCTTGGCAAGGGTAAAAGGACCGCCATAGGAGGAAGAAGCTTGCAGAGGAATTAATTAGCATAAGCCATATAGATGCCCAATATATCGGGACAAACTGGTCAGGTATTACAAAATCAATCTTGAGTCGGTCAGTTTCGAAATTAATGTAGTTCCTTGCCTGTGTCGGATCCTTTATTGTTCCTAATGTCCCAAATAAGGTCTCGATGTTCGCCAACTGACCTTGAACAAATCTAAACAGAAATGCGTGGGATAGGGCGTATTCACAGATGAGCCAGAAAATTACATTTCCCACCAGGCATACAATCCATAGAGCCCACATTTTCTGGTCAATCCATAGAGCCCACATTTTCTGGTCAACGGCCAGGCAACCCGAATCGCATATTTTGAGGTAAGCGGTACCGAGCGCCGCAATAGATGCGAGGAAAAACCACTTGGCTTTGAGCAAATCGTCACTAATGTGATTAAGATCATCGGTCAGGCCTTTGTGTGCCTCAGTGTAGAATTTATACCTGGTTTCGTCCTTCATACCTCTATGCCTCTATAGCAGCAACGGGAGGCACCCTCCATAACGTTGTCTACGACGGAAAGTACATGTACATTTTATTTATTAGCACCTGTAATCGTGTTTTTCAAGCAAAATCGCAGAATTAGCGAGGAAGTTATGTTATGTATATCAGGAAGAAAGACATTTTATACAAGCGCATAAAAAAACGGATGAACAAAAAATAAATTTCCTTAAAATTGTGGCGCACCCAAGGGAGGGAGTATTGTTATCTCCGACAAGTTGGTGGCGTCCCCCCCCCGCCGGCATACCCTTTGGGACGGCAGCCTTGCAGTCCGGGACGCTCTAAAATCAACGTAAGCAGGCAAGGTTATATGGTGTTGTATAGCCTTATCCAGGTATAGCGTGCATGTAAAGGCAGATAGAAGCGGAGGGTGCAGTTCCAGACGTTACTACACCTCCAATATTAGCATAAGCTATTTTTGATAAAAGGCAATAGCCAAACATAACAACAAAAATACAAGAATGAGTTTTATTACTTTTATCCATTGAGACCATAGAAGCTCACCAAAACCATCTTTGTTATTATCTAACCATTTTTTAAAACTCATTGTTATTTTCCTCCTTAGCATAAGCTATGTTTGTGCTTTATACAAGAATAAACTCTTGGACCAGCTTGCTGCGTTACTTGTCTATAAAAAGAAGGTTACTCCACGCACGCACGAGGTGAAGGGTAGCGAAAAAAACCATTTGACCGAATTGCATAAAACCTTCAAACCTATCCTTTACAAGATATGTCAAAAACTGCTAAAACATTCTCATGTATTCTGCACCTTTTCTTAACCTGAAAAATCACCTTTTTTCTCGTGTCAGGTATCTACAGGTTAGCACCGGACTTGAAAAGAGCTTGTGAGAGGTATAAAAAGTGTTCATGATACCAACGCTCTACAGTGAAAAATTCCTTACAGACTACATAACAGTGGATTGTGAAAATCCCGACAGGATTTCATCCATCTTTTCTGAAATTCAAAATATTGCAGAATTTATAGAGCCGGAACTGTGCGAAGTATCCGATCTTTTACTGTGCCACAGCGAAACAATCATTAAACTCGTTATGAAGGATAAAGTCGTCTACGAGACGGCAAGACTTGCTGCAGGCGGGGCGATCAGGGCCGCTGAAATTGCACTGGAAAGGCCTTCCTTTGCGCTCATCAGACCGCCTGGCCACCATGCCGGATATAATTTCAACGGCGGCTTCTGTTTTTTTAACAACATGGCGATAGCCCTCATGAATCTCTTTTCCAGGGGGTTCATAAGCGATGCGCTGATTGTTGACATAGACCTCCACTACGGCAACGGGACATACGATATTGTGAAAGAAGATAAACGCATTGCCTTTCGGAACATCGATGCCTCTACGCGGGAAGATTTTTTCAGTCAATTTACAGAAGCGCTGCAGGATGCCTCATCGTTTGATATTGTGGGGTGCTCCGCAGGATTTGATACATATATCAGGGATTGGGGATCGCTCCTTTTTACCAGGGATTACAGAGAGATGGCCGGCATGCTTATATCCGGCAATCCCCACACCTTTGTTATCCTTGAGGGCGGTTATTATATTCCCGACCTGGGGATAAACGTCCGCTCGTTTCTCGAAGGCATGCAGGGACATTGTTCATAACTGCTGTTTTATCTTTTATTGCCGGTATATACCTCCAGACCATATATGCTGTTACGTTAGTCCCTCTTGTTGTTTCCCTTTTTGCAATTACAATGGTAATACCCTTTGTCCTTTCAAAAAAACGAAGATTCTCCATGGTCCTAATCCTTATCTGTTTTGTCCTTGCAGGCATGATAAGGATAGGGATAGTGCTTTCCAGCAAACAGCCCGACATCGCAACCGAAGAACCCACAATCTTTGCGGGCACTGTCGTGGAATCATCCCGGCAAATCAAGACTATCGGGCTATCATCACCGCTGCCATTGAAGGGCATAAAGGCGGTTTTCAGGACAGATGACAATCTTGGCATAAGCGACTCAGTGCGTATTTACGGACAGATGAAAGAGTTCGCCCCTACCTTTAAAAACCCGTATATAACATCATGGAAATGGCTGAAACGCCTCGAAGGAACACATTATGAGATAAAGGGTACAGTGCTCTCTGTGGAACCAGGACAGAACATTATCCAGCAAGCGAGAAATGCTATAAAGAAGAAGATTGAGGAGTCAGGAGCAAAAGAGTACGGCATTATAAAAGCCCTCACTATAGGCGACAAAACATCCCTCGAAGACAACACAAAAACCCTTTTCCTCAAGACAGGGACTTCTCATATTCTCGCCATATCTGGATTACATGTGGGTATTATAGCCGGTTTTTTCTTTATCCTTGTGAGATGGTTGTTGGGGAGGTCTTATGCCCTGAGGCTCTCCGGAAGGGATAAAAAGTACGCATCGCTTATAGTAATTCCCTTTGCCTTTATATTCATGCTCTTATCGGGATCAGGGGTGTCCACCATAAGGGCTACAATCATGATAACGATCTTCATGCTCTCTCTCTTCTTTGAGAGACAGCGGGAACCCGTGAACACCATCGCCCTCAGCGCACTCATTATCCTTCTCTTATATCCTCACTCACTTTTTATGCCGTCTTTCCAGTTATCTTTTATGAGCGTCCTCTTTATTGTCATCATAATGCAAAGACTTTATCCACTTATCAGGGAGAGAAACAAAGGGATAAAATGGTTTTTTTCATCAATACTGACAACATCTACCGCAACCATAGGCACCCTGCCAATCGTTATATACCATTTCTATGGAGTAAACCCCTTGTGTATGATTCATAACCTCGTCTCCATACCCCTCATGTGCATGGTCTCAATCCCGGTAAGTCTAATGGGGATAATAGTACCATATGGCGAGTATCTACTCAGGCTTGCCGGAGAGATAATAAATATCAATGTAGCGATTCTTAATTATATCAATGTGGGATATATTTTTCCGGTCATCCGCCCCGGCCTTTTTGAAACTCTTCTTTTTTATGCGCTCATCCTTTGTATCATATTTCTGAACAAGAAACCGCTAAGGCGCATCTTATATTTTGCAGTAATTCCACTCATCATTGTCAGTGTCATCTTTGCCTGCGAAAAAAGATTTAATAACAGACTCTGTTTTGATTTGATTGATGTCGGCCTGGGCGAAGCTATTCTTATAGAAGCGCCGAAGGGTATCAGAATTCTCATTGATGGGGGAAGTGACTACCGGGGGAATTTCGATACCGGCAGAACCATAATAACCCCCATCCTTTTATCAAAGAAGATTCTGACGCTTGATTATGTCATTAATACCCACCCACACGGAGACCATATCGGAGGACTTCCCTCCATTCTGAACACCTTTCATGTTAATGCCTTTGCCACAAGTGGATACTCGGTGAACGATGAACATTTCTCTGAGGTCTTAAAAATAATACGGGAGAAAGGGATTGAACTACAACTGTGGAAACAGGGCGATGCATTTACCCTGAGAGATAATGTGAACATCCAGGTCATGCACCCTCCGTCTGGCTACCCTGCTGAAAACCCCAACAAGTCATCCCTCGTATTAAAGTTTATTTACAAAGATACCGCCTTTTTGATGACAGGCGATATCGAATCCGATATAGAAGAAATGTTAATCATGTCCCATATGTCTCTCAAGGCCAACATTCTGAAAATACCCCACCATGGGAGCAAAAACTCAAGCAGTGTGGCATTCCTGCGGGCGGTCAAACCCGACCTCGCCATTATGAGCGTTGGCGCCGGGATCAAAGGGTTGCCAGGCAAAGAGGCATTAGACCGCTACAAAGAACTTTCCATCCCTGTCCTCTCTACACAGGACAATGGTTTCATACAGGTATGCTCGGATGGGGGCAGGATTACTTATAAGACGTTTAAGTAGCTGAAGGCAGTGAAAAGTAAAAGGTGAAAGGTGAAAGGTAGCCGCAGGCTTCAGCCTGCGTGAATACTGATGAAGGCAGTGAATAGTGAATGAGGAATAGTGAACATACGGCTCAGCCAGAGCACGGCTTCATCAGCGATTGGCGCTGCCTTGTTATTGCATAGCCCTTTCAATTTCATTTTTGAACGTGGCGAATACCGACTTGGCATCTGATGCGAGCGGCTCGATACGATCAGGCAGGAGATTTTCGATGCCGTTGTAAAAGTTGTGAAGCAGAGCTGCTACTCCAGCAAGTTCAAGCATAGAGAGCGTTGATAAGGCACGGTCGGGTAAAGCCGAGAGAGCACCATCTATGGCTTCATATTCGGCTTCAATGCGGAGATAATAATCAGGCATAGAGGAGTTCACCTTCAAGCTTGATGAGTTCAACAAAACGGCTTTTTCCGGATAGGTCAATAATATCGACTGGCTTTGACAAGGCACACATAAGTTCACCATAGAAAACGAAAAAGTCTTTATCTTCAATACCTTCCACTCCGATGTCGATATCGTGGCTTTCTTCATCGGGGGAGATGCTGGACCCAAACAGAAGCACTCGCTTCGCATGATATTTGGCGGCCATTTCCACAATCGTTTGTTTATCTTTATCAGCAATCATAGACCTATTATATCATGTTTTTGCAATTTTAATGGTTTTTTTGTGATAACGCAAAAATCAGCCAGAGCCAGCTTTATGGCCGATTGGCTGCACGCGCTCGTTGGAACTTTTTTGCCTCTATCTGCTTTTCCATGTTTTTGTTTTATTATATCTGCTTTTTCGTTTTTTGTCTTTATTCTTATCTCAACTTTCAATAAGATGAAAACCTACCATTTTCAGGAACCTTCTTTTTTGCCTTCCTGTACTCAAATAAAGACATTTTTCAAAAGGTTTCCAAGATTATATATTCACAGTGAATATAAATAATACATGATTGTTCAAACCAAAGCATGTATTGGCTTTACAGAGATGCTCCTCTTTGCTCCAACAGTTGGAGCAAATGCTACAGACGCAGTGTCTGTAATCGTCAAACATGGTCTGAAAACGAATTTCTTTTCTATCATCTGGTTCCAACCCAGAGGTCAGCGAGAGCCAGCTTTATTGGCGATTCGCTGTACTGACTTGTTATGCCCTTGTTTCACCATAAGTTCTTGTTCGATCCGATCGGATAGAAAAACCTTGACCAAAGACTGATAGGGTACGTCGCGCTTGTTGGCCAACAATTTCAGTTCCTCAAGCATGGACTCTGGTAGCCGTAAAGAAATTGTTTTTACCGAGGGTTTCAGGTTGGCCAGCGTTAGCCTTTCTGCACTCTTCCAATCAACATATTCCGTAGAATCGTGACTTTGCCAGAAATCCCTTTCTTCCTCCTCACTCTTGAATTGGGGAATTTTCTTCTTCATGGGTTTGGTATACCCTCCTTTCTTTCTTATTCATGTCTCTTGCGGATATGACCCTCAGTTTGTCTTTACGAACTGTGAAGACCAAGAACAATAACCTGCCAGAGCCTGTCTGTCCCAGCACATAGAAGCGGTTTTCTGTTTCTGAATGCTTCTCGTCATCACCGGCAATAACTGGAAGATTGAAGAAAACCTGTTCACACTCGACCGATGTCACATCATGCTTTTTCTTGATCTTCTCAGAGTTGTGCTTGTCCCACTCAAACCCGGTACACTTCGCAAGCATGTCAGATATCATAATCAAAGTATATCTCTATCATATACATATGTCAATCTATCTTGGCGGGGCCTTACGAAAAGCTCAGCCGGAGCGAAGCGATCGGCTGTAGCGCCGGGTTAGCGTTCTTTTTGGTAAATATTTTATACCAGAAAGAACCACGCAGCTGCCAGGATGAGCCCACATACATCACCGACCACTACACTCCAAAAGTTTCCGACTTGATTCGATAGCCACTCTTTTCCGGAAGTTTGGAACTCTGCGCGTGTTTGCGCCTGCTTCTGCGCAAGCTGAACGTCCTTCTGGATTGAAATGGTCAATATCAACACGGATGCGAAAAACGGAAATAGTGTAAATGTTCCAGGACCCACGACCCAATTAAAGACACACCACCCAAATGCCACTGCAGCAACGACACCTCCGATACCTGCAACAACGCCAGCGATTGTAGAACGAACCCAGACGGATGCCTTGATTAGTGCGAAAGCTATTGGCGCGGTAGCCACAAATGTGCCCAACCTGAATGCTAAGTAGGATAAAGGCAATACCAATACATATGCGATTATCGTTTTCATTTATTCTCCGCTAACAATAGGATCAGCCAGAGGCCGGGTTTAAGGCTGATTGGCTGAATCCGCTCGTTATGTACTGCTCTTCTCAGCCACTTCTTGTTTCAGAAAAAGCTTCAAAAAGTCTGCTGGTGAAATAACCCGAACTCCTTGGCATAAGTTGGGAGGAAAATGGACCTGATTGCCGGTAACCAAGTACTCTACGCTACCCATAAGGGCTACCTCAAGAAACGGTTCGTCGTCGGCATCGGGTAAAGAGGTGAGAAGTGGAGAAGATGCTACGGTTTGGCCATTACGTTCAACATAATCAAGGATGGTGCCAATCTTATCTTCCTCAAACTGAAACTTGGGACGCCTTAATACCTCATGGTATTCGGACAAGATACGGGCATCAACACACAAAGTCAGGTTGCCGGAGGAAATCATCCGAACAATGTCACCACATGCACCGAACGGCGATAGAAGACCTGCAACCA
>JAPLKD010000152.1 GCA_026388245.1 Pseudomonadota bacterium
GACGTTGCCGTGGCAATGGGGCTGGGGAAGACATGGATGAGGGTTCCTGAAGGCTTGAAGTTCGTAGTTGAAGGGAGGTTTTCTCCCGGAGTATTTCCCAAAGACTTAATCCTTAAGATTATCGGCATGCTGGGCGCAGATGGCGCTACTTACAAATCGATGGAGTTTACCGGTTATGCCATTAAACACCTTGATGTAGAAGACAGAATGACCATTGCAAATATGGCGGTAGAAGCCGGCGCAAAATGCGGTCTCTTTCCCTCTGATGATATGACACACCTTTACCTCAGGCGTTGCGGAAGGGAGAAACAGTATATTCAAATTTTACCCGATGAAGACGCCAGATACGAAAAGACCTACGAAATTGATCTCACTTCCCTGACCCCTATGGTCAGCCTTCCCCATGAAGTGGATAATGTAAGGAGCATCGCCGATCATGAAACAAAAACAATTGCTGTTAACCAGGTTTTCATCGGCTCATGTACCAATGGAAGAATAGAGGATTTACGAATAGTCTCGGTTATCATGAAGGGAAGAAAAAGGCATAAGGATGTAAGATTTCTTGTGTGCCCGGCCTCAAGGTCGGTCTATCAGCAGGCAATGCAGGAAGGTATTCTGACCACATTGTTCGAGGCAGGGGCAACAATACTGCCGCCGGGATGCGGTCCCTGCATCGGGCTTCACCAGGGGGTTCTGGGGGATGGGGAGGTGTGTATTGCCACATCGAATAGAAACTTTTTGGGCAGGATGGGAAACCCTGATTCACATATCATCCTTGCTTCTCCTGCCACTGCTGCCGCGAGCGCCCTGAAAGGAAAATTGGCAGACCCGCGGGAGGTTTTTTGATGGTTCTGAGCGGTAAGGCGTGGAAATTTGGAGACAATATCTCTACCGATCATATAACCCCCGGCAGGTTTTATCATCTGCGATCTAATCTCGAAGAGCTGACCGAGCACATCTTTGAGGATATTGCCCCTGGTTTTAATACAAAAGTTTCACATGGCGATATTATTGTGGGCGGTAAAAACTTTGGTCTTGGCTCGAGCAGGGAACATGCACCGCTCATCATTAAAATGGCTGGTATTGATGCCATTGTGGCGAAGTCTTTTGCGCGTATATTCTACCGTAATGCAATAAATGTGGGACTCGCTGCGATTATCTGTCATGTGGATGACATTGATGAGGGCGATACAATCGAGATAAAAGTAGATGAAGGCCAATTTCTGGATAAGACAAAGGGTATTGAAAAAAGATTTTCCCCGCTCCCGCCGATTATGCGGGAGATTTTGAGGGAAGGGGGACTTGACCGGTATATCAGGAAATATGGAGGGCTGAAGGTTTAATGGAAAAGATTGTTATTCCTTACATTGCTGGTGACGGTACTGGAGAGGATATCTGGAAGGCATCGAAAGAGGTGCTGGAAGAATCAGTTTTAAAGGCCTATGATGCTGAGAAAAGAATCGAGTGGATAGAACTCCTTGCAGGGCAGAAGGCACTCGAGAAGACAGGATCATTATTACCGGAAGAAACCATAGAGGGTATTAAATTCCATCGGTTAGCGATTAAGGGACCGCTCACAACCCCGGTTGGCGGAGGCTTCAGGAGCATAAATGTCTACCTGAGACAGGTATTCGATCTCTATGTGTGTATGCGGCCTGTCCGTTTTTTTGAAGGGCTGCCAAGCCCCTTAAAAGCACCGGAGAAGGTGGACATAATTATTTTCCGGGAAAACACGGAAGACATTTACAGAGGGATAGAATGGAAAGAGGGGACCCCTGAGGCGAGTACTTTTATTCATTTTCTCAGGGAAAAGATGAACGTTACGCTATCAGACGACAATGGTGTGGGTGTTAAGCCAATCAGCAGACACGGCACAGTGAGGTTCACGAAATGGGTAATCGATTATGCGATAAAAAACAGGAGAAATGCCATCACCGTTGTCCATAAAGGCAACATTATGAAATATACGGAAGGTGCATTCAGGGAATGGGCATATGATACGGCAAAAGGGTTCGGGGAAAAGATAACATTTGATAATCCCCCCTTAACCCCCATTTTACCAGACAACAAAGTGTTTTTTAACGACAGAATCGCAGACAACATGTTCATGCAGGTCATCTTGAGACCGGAGGACTATGATATTCTTCTGTGCCCTAACCTCAACGGTGATTATCTCTCTGATGCATGCGCTGCTTTGATTGGAGGTCTGGGTGTTGCTCCGGGGGCGAATATCGGCGATGAAGTGGCTATTTTTGAACCTACACATGGAAGTGCTCCAAAGTATGCAGGTAAGGATATGATTAATCCTACCTCATTCTTGCTCTCTGCTTCCATGATGTTCAAATATATGGGTCTTGACAGGGTATCCGTTTTACTTGAAAAGGCAATCGAAGAGACAATAAAAGCCGGCATTATGACATATGACCTTGCCCGACTGAAAGCAGGGGTCAAACCGGTGAAATGTTCGGAATTCGGGGAAGAAGTAAAAAAACGGCTGTAAAAAATGTTCACAGTTCACGGTTCACAGCCGTATTTTGTCTTAAAATATCGTTAAACCGTGAACCGTGAACCATGAACCATGAGACAGGAGGATGACATGTTAGATGAACTGAAAACCAAAATTGACGAATTAGTAACAAGAATGAACTCTCTCAGAGGGTATCTTTGACCTCTCCTCTATTCAAAACCAGATTAACGAATTAGACATCAAAATATCAAAGCCTGCATTCTGGGAAGATCAGGAAAATGCCCAAAAAGTCCTGAAAGAAAGGTCAAGATTTCAGGAAGAGATTGAAAGATGGGAGCACAAAGAGAAGGAACTTGAAGAGGTTCTTATATTAAACGATATTGTCAGGGAGACTCAGGACTCGAAGGATCAGGAGGAATTGATTGCACGGGTTAAGGAACTTGACGAATTACTGAGCAAATACGAGATGAAAAGGATGCTTGGTAATGAGAACGATGATGGCAACGCTATTGTTTATATAAATGCCGGTGCCGGCGGCACTGAGGCCCAGGATTGGGTCGAAATGCTCCTCAGGATGTATTTAAAATGGGCAGAGAAGAGCGGTTACGAGACACAGGTTGTTGATATTCTACCGGGTGAAGAGGCTGGTATCAAGAATGTCACGTTTTTATTGAGGGGTCCTTATGCGTACGGGTATTTCAAGTGCGAGACAGGCATACACAGACTCGTGAGGGTTTCCCCCTTTGATGCAAACAGCAGAAGACACACGTCTTTCGCATCGGTTTATTCATACCCTGAACTTCCCGATGATATACCGGTTGAAATTAACGAAGAGGATTTGCGGATTGACACGTTCCGCTCAAGTGGCCCGGGTGGTCAGCATGTGAACAGAACTGAATCTGCCATCAGGATTACCCATCTCCCGACGGGAATTGTTGTCCAGTGCCAGAACGAAAGGTCTCAACACAAAAACAAGGCCATAGCTATGGCAATATTAAAATCGAGACTGTATGAATTTGAGAAAAAAAAACAGGAAGAGAAGATGAACACCCTGAACAAGGAAAAGAAGGATATTGCCTGGGGTAGTCAGATACGTTCTTACGTCCTCCATCCATATAAACTTGTTAAGGACCATCGGACAAAAGTTGAGGAACATAATGCAGATGCAGTGCTTGATGGGGAAATAGACGGGTTCATTAAGGCGTACCTTTTGTACTTGACTTTTGAGCAAAAAAGGGATAATTAAAGAGTTATGGAACTATTTGGTGAAAATAGATTAGGTGACCTTGAAGCGAAAATTGAGAAGCTGATAACCAGCTATCAGTCCATGAAGACAGAAAGGGAAACATTATTGAACAGGATCAAAGTATTAGAGACTGAGAATAAAGAATTTAAAGGCAAAATGGCTGATACCAAGAACGAAAAAGAAGTTATTATCGACAAGATCACCAGGATTTTAGAGAAGATAGAAAAAACGGAACTATAAAAGGGATTGATGGAAAAGAAGGTTGAGGTAAGGATACTTAATCAACCATTCACCTTTATAGGCGATGATGAGGAGAGAATAAAGAGAGTAGCGCAATGCATTGATGAGAAGATTGTATCTGCCCGGAACAACTATGGCATTGTGAATACATTGAATGCAGTGATTATGGCAATGATGGATCTTATGGATGAATACCTGGATATGAGAGATCAAGCTGAAGGGTTTGAGGGGCGGGCCTTGAAGCTATTAAAGAAAGTTGAAGAATTCGAGGTTCCCTGCGATGCTCGTGATAAACGGTAGGCTTAGAGCCAACACCTCTTTTTTGGGAATTTTATCCTGTTGTGGTGTGCATGCTCGCCTCGTTGCGAGAAGCCTGAAACAACAGCAAAATACCCACCTTAACAAGAGGTTCAAGACATTACTGTTTACACGGCATCTGCGGGGTTTTTTGCAGGGTTAGTTGTGAGGAAATTGAGGTTTAACATAAATAATATTATGTTATCCGGAGGTAGAAAATAACTTTATCACCATAGAAATATAAGGTTTTATCTTCCCTCACCACACTAACTCCCTATATGCTGTTTATGAGGGGGATAGTTTTGAATACAATTTTATTGAATACAATATTACTTATTACATGTTCAATAGTTGCACTCTTCGTAGGTTTTATCCTCGCCAGGTTTGTCCAGCGGAAAAAAGTCGGCGAATACGAAAAAATAGGCAAAAAAATACTGGAAGATGCGAAAAAAGAAGCCGATGTGCTTGTAAGGGAAGCATCCATCCAGGCCAAAGATGCCACAATTCAGACTAAAAACGAACTTGAACAGGAAATAAAGACAAGGCGCATTGAATTACAGAATGTTGAGAAAAGACTTTCGCAGAAAGAATCCAACTTAGACAAAAAGATAGATTTTATTGACAAAAAGGAAGATGAATTAGCGAAAAAAGAGAAAGACATAACGGGTAAACAGTCTAACCTGGATAATAGAATAAAGGAATATGAGAATCTTTTGATAAGAGAGAGGGAAAGGTTAGAAAGAATATCAGGTTTAACTGCAGAAGAAGCGAAGAAGATGCTTATACAGTTGATGGAAGATGAGGCGAAGTATGAAGCGCTTAAAATATGTAAGAAGATAGAAGAGGAAGCAAGAGAAAAGGCAGATAAAAAGGCAAAAGAGATTATTGCCCTCGCCATTCAGAGGTACGCAGGCGATTATGTGGGTGAGGATACGGTTTCTACCGTTACCCTTCCCAATGAAGAGATGAAGGGCAGGATTATAGGAAGGGAAGGAAGAAATATTCGGGCGCTGGAGGCCGCAACAGGTGTTGATATCATTATTGACGATACGCCAGAGGCTGTTATTCTGTCCTGCTTTAATCCGATCAGAAGGGAAGTTGCCAGGATCTCCATAGAAAGGCTTATCACTGATGGTAGAATACACCCTGCAAGGATTGAAGAGATAGTCTCGAAGGTTGCCGAAGAGATGGAAGATAAAATCAAGGAAGCCGGTGAACAGGCAATCTTTGATTTGGGCGTTCATAACGTTCACCTTGAACTGGTGAAAATATTGGGAAGGTTAAAGTTCAGGAGCAGTTATGCTCAGAATGTTTACCAGCACTCACTTGAAGTTGCCTTTATTTGCGGTATTATTGCATCGGAATTAAGAATGAACGTGAAAGAGGCGAAGAGGGCAGGGCTCCTTCATGATATTGGAAAGGCCGTAGACCATGAAATCGAAGGATCACACGCTGCAATCGGGGCGGACCTTGCCAAAAAGTATGGTGAGAGCGAACACATTGTTCATTCGATTCAGGCGCACCATGAAGATGTTCCCACAACAAGTTTGCTTGATGTTATTGTACAGGCTGCCGATGCCTTATCCGGGGCACGGCCTGGTGCAAGAAGAGAGATGCTTGAAACCTATGTAAAGAGGCTTGAGGAACTTGAACGAATTGCGAACAGCTTTGCCGGTGTCGATAAATCGTATGCCATACAGGCCGGAAGAGAAATAAGGATTGTGGTAAGCAGCGATAAGGTCAACGATGAACAGACCTATACAATCTCAAGGGATATTGCGAAGAAGATTGAGACAGAATTATCATATCCTGGCCAGATCAAGATAGTTGTCATAAGAGAAACAAGGGCTGTTGAGTATGCAAAATGAGATACGTATCCTGTTTCTCGGTGATGTTATTGGAAAGCCAGGAAGAAGGGCTGTTGAGCAGTTTGTAAGGAATGCCACCGCAGATTTCAAAATAATCAATGGAGAAAACTTAGCCGGCGGTATCGGGATAACCCCTAAAGTTGCATTAGAGATACTTTCTTTTGGGGTTGACCTCATCACTACCGGCAATCACGTGTGGAAGAAGAAAGATATGATTCCCTTCCTGATGGGGGAGAAGAGGGTAATCAGACCGTTGAATTATCCTGAAGGTACGCCCGGTTTCGGGTATACATTACTGAAAAAGAATGGAAAGAGTGTATGGGTTGTGAACCTGGAAGGCCGGGTATTTATGAATCATCTCGAATGCCCTTTCCGTTCTATGAAAGCCTTGATTGCCCAAATAGGGAATGATGCCCCCATTATGGTTGATTTTCATGCAGAGGCTACGTCAGAGAAGATTGCATTGGGATGGTTTCTTGACGGAAAGGTTTCGGTAGTTTTGGGTACCCATACCCATGTTCAGACTGCTGATGAGAAGATTCTGCCAAACGGAACAGGCTATATCACCGATGTGGGAATGACAGGTTCTGCGGATTCTGTAATAGGTATGGATAAGGATGCAGTATTGAAAAAATTTGTAACCCAGCTACCCCAGAAATATGAAGTGGGGAAAGACGATGTTGAGGTGCAGGGGGTTTTTCTCACGATAGATGGCATAACCAGGAAGTGCCTGAAGATAGAGAGAATTAAAGAAAAAATAACATAAAAACAGTTCACGGTTGACAGTTCACAGTTCACAGCATTAATGAAGCATGGGATTGTTTTTTGTTTTTGCTACCGTGAACAGTGAACCGTGAACAGTGAACGCTAGGATAAATTTATGGATATAGAGCGGCAAATCGAAATTATTAAACGTGGTGCTGTTGACCTCATCAGTGAACAGGAATTACGGAACAAGCTTACAAAAGCACGTGCAGAAGGGCGACCGTTGCGGGTCAAGCTTGGCCTTGATCCTACAGCTCCTGATTTGCATCTTGGTCACACGGTAGTTCTTCAAAAACTAAAACAGTTTCAGGAACTTGGCCATACTGCAATTTTTCTGATCGGTGATTTTACCGGCATGATAGGAGACCCCACAGGGAGGATTGAGACGAGGCCGGCTTTAACCAAAGAAGAGCTTCTTCAAAATGCCGAGACATACAAGGAACAGGTCTTTAAAATCCTTGACCCGGACAAAACTGAGATCAGATTTAACAGTGAATGGATGGAATCGATGAACGCCGCAGATATGATCAGGCTGTGTGCACAGTATACGATGGCAAGGATTATGGAAAGGGAAGACTTTAAGAACAGGTATGTGAATAATCTGCCGATAAGTATCCATGAATTTCTCTATCCCCTTGTGCAGGGTTATGATTCAGTGGCGCTGAAGGCGGATGTAGAACTTGGCGGTCATGACCAGATATTCAACCTCTTTGTGGGAAGAGACTTGCAGAAGAGCTATGGACAGGAAGCGCAGATTGTTGTTACCGTTCCATTGCTTGAAGGCACTGACGGTGTCAACAAGATGAGCAAGAGTTATGGGAATTATGTGGGTATTGACGAGCCTCCTGAAGTGATGTTCGGGAAGCTTATGTCAATATCTGATGAGCTTATGCTGAAATATTATGAGCTCTTGAGCGATATTACTATCGATGAATTAAAGCATCTGAAAGAGGGAATCCTCTCGGGAGGGCTTCACCCAAGGGATGCGAAAGTCAATTTTGCGAAAGAGATGGTGGAAAGATTTCATGGAGAACATGCTGCACTATCTGCCCATGAAGCATTCGAGAAAATTTTTAAAATGAGGGAAATCCCTGAAGATATTGAAGTTGTAACATTGAAAAAAGAGGAAGTTGAGAAGTGGTTGCCCAAATTGCTCTTGAATATAGGCATGGTTCCTTCTACAACCGAAGGAAAGCGGATGATCAATCAGGGCGGTGTTTCCATAAACGGCGAAAAGGTAATAACCGAGGAAATCCCGCCAGGGGATGAACTTGTTATAAAGGTTGGAAAAAGAAAATTCAAAAAACTTGTAATTATAAACAATCAATAAATAATTTCGTAAATAGTCATTGCGAGGAGCGCAGCGACGTGGCAATCTGTGTCAATTTTCACCTGTAATTTGCAATTTAAGCTTAGTATCCCTTGACATACGAGGGGTTTTTATAGTTTATTAATTGTCATATTCCCCGGTAGCTCAATCGGCAGTAGCGTCTGGCTGTTAACCAGTAGGTTGCAGGTTCGAGTCCTGCCCGGGGAGTTTTTTTGGTTTATCCGCCTCACCCACCCACCCCCCGCCCATAAACCTTTGCTACAAATTGCCACCAAAAACAGCACTTTAAGCCTTAAAATTGGCCATTTTCCATACATAAAACGATTTATTTTAATGGGTTAGTTTACCCCGTGTAAAGAATTGCCCTGAGGTAAACCTTTGTGTGTCAAGCCGATGGGCAATGAAGTTTTTCTATTTCACTGGGGCTTGGTCTGACCCCAACTTACAAGTATATTTTTGCGCTCCTTTGCTACCACTCCTATCTTACCACCGCCACCGGGAAATCCTGTATGGTCTGTGGCTTTGTAGTTGTCGGGGTTTGCTGCCCGTCGGTAAGTTCTTTTACCCTTTCCGAAAGATAGAGGTCAAGCATATTGATACTGACCTTACCTTTTTTTGTATAGTCCGCCTTTCCGTTAAGACCCTCAATGAGCGCCTTTGTAAATGCCCCATTATTCCATTCCGGCCTTTCCAGGGAGAACTGTCTTCCAGTTGATGATGCAAAGACCACAGCGCCGTTTTCTGCGCTTGCAAGCTCATTGGCAATGTTTGTAATGTCGCCCAAGGCCTTACGGGTTCCCATGACATTACCTGAATGACAGGTATCAACAAAAACGAGGGTTTTCCCTGCAAGGTTAGCCACGGTGTTTTTGATGTCCCCATAGGGAACACCTGAACGTTTTATACTCTTCTTATCAAAATTTGTGGGTACAAAATAGTATATCCCTGTGTTGTCATTAACCCCATGTCCCGAAAGGAATACCATGGCCACATCTTTACTTGTAGTCTCCTTCTGTATCCATTCAAGTCCATCCAGTATGTTATCCCTGGTTGCAGTATCATCAATGAGAAGACGTACCCCTATATCCCGATAAAGCTTGCCTTTCTGACCTTTCATTGCTTCTACAAAATCATGGGCATCCTTTGCAGCATATTTGAGCTGATTTTCCGGGGGAAAATTAATATATTTTCCCACGCCGATGGCAAGAATGTAGAGCTTTGGAGAGATGACGAACTCATCCTTTTGTATCTTCCCCTGCCATTTTATCCTGACTGTTGCAGGCTCACTGGCAGCGAATTTATTTGATGCGATGATCGATATCTGAGCATCTTCGGGCGGAATTACTACGGTAATCTGTTTTGTGCCGTCCAGGGTAGGACTTTCCTTTTGTGTCTGTGTTGTTTGCGCATTTTCTTGACTCACCGGAGTTTTGCCAGTTTTTGGCTCAACCCCTTGCTCCTGTTCCATCCGCTCTAAAATACCTGTTGTTTTCGGATCGCCTTCTTCGAAAGTCATATCTCGTGTTGTTGCAACAGGCCTACCGTTAACCAGCGCCTTTAAGTCAGTTATTGGTTCCTCTGACGATGAACGTACGGTAAATTTTACGAGGATATTTGTATTTGAAACAAGGGCATTATCAACAGGGGAAATGATGTTTACCACCGGCGGAAGCATCTTTTTTACCGATACCTCCTCTTCCTGCATCTTTTTCCCTGACTCCTGGTTGGTAACCCTGATTGCTTCTTTTTCATCAAGTGTTTCCATTACTTTTTCGATCATATCAGGCCTGTAGTAGATGTTTCTGAACCGCGATATAGAGAAAAAATCGGATGCCATATCAGGACTGTTATTCACATGCCAGCCGATGAGTTCTTCAGCGCCTGCGGAGGCGTCGTAGTAACCGGCCGGCATCCATATGACCCATCTCTTTTTGTCTTTATGGGCAAAGAGGTTCAGGATATTTTTGCCGTCAACAGTACGGTACCATCTGATTACGCCGTCCCCGAAAGCCACAACTGCAATCTTGCCGTTTCCTGAAATATTTAATGCCCAGGGCGTGGACGGCACGGTAACATGCCATTTTTCCGTTCCGGATATGTCAAAAAGGCGGAGGTTCCAACTCGTCCCGAGGAGGAACACACTCTTGTCAGGTGCAATGGAAAGGCTTCTGGAAAATTCATATTGGTCAAGCTTCAGGGGCACGCCCTTCAGCTTGGGATGATACGAATCTTCCCAGTCGGTTATCCCAAGGGTTTCTGCAGAGGTAATCGCAGGCTTCAGGTTTCCGGACCCGCGCTGCTTCGCGTCGTCCTCTTTTATAATTTCAAGCTGCTGGTTGAATATAGAGAATCTGCCGGAGGTCTTGTCCAGTGCACCGTATTCGAACTGGACGATAAATCCGTTGTCGGACAGCAAAAACCCCTCCCTGTTCCGATAATCTCCGATAGATGGGCTTTTGTAGAGTATCCTTTCATCATGTCTATTGAATACCCCAAATGACGGATCTGCTGAAGAGTAGGCTATTCCTCCACCCTTCAGGGGAACTATATCCGTTATACTGTTCCGTATACCATCCAGCCTGTATGCCCCACCCTTGCCTTCACCTGACCATTTGTAGACAGGGAACCGGGCATCTGCCTGGAATCTTCCGCCTGCATAGAGATATTTTCCGTCATCCGACCAGGAGACGACCTCCAGATTACCGTTATCTGCAAATTTAGTATCAGGGGAATAAAGGTAGGAAAGGTCTTTTCCGGAAAGCACATCCACATTTGTTGAATCATTAAACCCCGCTACTACCTTTGAACCGTCAGGGGCAAATCTGACAGAGAAAGGTTTGTTCCCTCCACGGGATTTTACTTTTGCGACGAGCTTGAAATTCGTGTCATAGAGACGGATGAAACCGTCCCACGATGCGGTAACAAGCCTGTTCTGGCTGTCAAAATCCGCCCCGTAACAGTCGGCATCATAGTTTTTATCTTCTGCCGCAAGTGAGTTGTCCGAAACATTATAGAGGTTGAAACCGTTTTTTCCCCCAAGCATTGCCACAAGGTATTTACCGTCTTTTGAGTACTGCAAATGGCGGATGCTGCTAACAATATCCGGTATCCTGCCTTTGATACTGCCGTTTTCACGGTCAAACAGGTAAATGTTGTGGAATATATCCCCTCCCATTGTCCACCCGCCGCAGGCAATGGTTTTATTGTCAGGAGAAACGGCTACGGAATAAATGTTGCCTTCATAGTGATCCCCTATGGGGGGCCTTAATGTTTTCAACAGGTTCCCTGTTGAAAATTCCCATATGCGGACAGTCTTGTCGTCAGAGCCGGTAACGATGTACCTGTTCTCTCCGTCAACGCCGATCTGCCGTGCAGGGGATGTGTGCATACCGGTTTCTATTCGGAAAACGGGTTCTTTCGAAAGATTGTTGGGCGGTCTTTTCGTGTATATCGTTATTCCGAAAGCATGGGATGAAAAAAGGAATATCATTACAATAAAAATAGGGATCATTGAAATCTGTTTTTTCATAGTAACACCTCTGGCTTTTGTCACCAATACAGCATCTGCTACTGTCCGGCACAAGTCAATTTATCAGGTTCACAAATGTTACAGTAGCTGCCTGTTTTTGTGTTTGTCCTGCTTGAACGATAACTGAGCACCAGGATAGTAGGAACGTTCTATATTCCTCCTACAACGAGGCCTGCCACCCCGTTCTCTTTTTATTCTACCTTCTTCCATTCCTTGTCCGGATCGAATGCCTTCATCGCCTGCGCGATCTTTTCCGTCGTTTTCCCCAGATTCCTCTCGTA
>JAPLKD010000136.1 GCA_026388245.1 Pseudomonadota bacterium
AAGAGACTTTACATTTAAAGATATTTCAACTGGCGGTTATGCTGCTGTACTGCTTGCTACCGGTGCACATAAAGGCCAGAAACTCGGCATCGCCGGAGAACAGTCTGACGGTGTACTCGATGGGGTCACCTTTCTCCGCAATCTCAACCTGGGAAAGGCCGTTAAGGTTGAAGGCAACGTTGCAGTTATCGGCGGAGGAAATGTGGCAATAGACGCTGCGCGGTCTGCCCTGAGGATAGGCGCTAAAGAAGTGTTTGTCCTTTACCGGCGCGAAAAGGAGGACATGCCAGCCTACGAGGAAGAAATTATTGAAGCAGAACACGAGGGAGTGAAGATATATACACTCGTTGCACCGAAAAAGATCATCGAAAAAAATGGTAAGGTAAAAAAGATAGAATGCCTTCGTATGTCGCTGGGTGAGTTTGACACAGGCGGCCGGCGGAAACCAAGCCAGATTGAAGGATCAGAGTTTACCCTTGATGTAGAAACCGTCATTGCTGCTATAGGCCAGGTACCGGATACATCCTATGTGAACGGCGACGGCATTAAAACAGCAAAAAACGGCACAATCGAAGTGGACCTCGCCAGCCTTGCAACCACAAAGGCAGGTATTTTTGCAGCCGGAGATAACGTACGGGGACCTGCATCGGTCGTCCAGGCAATCGCAGATGGTAAAGAATCTGCAAGGTCAATTGACAGATACCTGGGTGGCGATGGCGTATTTGTTTCATCATCCCGGGACGAACTTCTTTCAATGAAGGTATCCTATAACGAAGAGGCATATCAGAAAGAAAGAAAACGGGAAGAAATACCTGCGCTTCCGCTTTCAGAAAGATACAAAAGTTTTAAAGAGGTTGTCCTTGGCTATCCCGTAAAAATGGCCGTTGAAGAGGCAAAGAGATGTCTCCACTGTTATATACGGGAAGAGGAATAACAATAAGGAATATAGACGGTTTTATGATTACATTAGCCATCAATGGTCAAAATATACAAGCTGAAAATGGCAGCACAATATTGCAGGCTGCGCGCAAGGCAAATATTCACATCCCTACCCTCTGCTTTTTACCTGAGGTTCAGGCAATAGGGGCTTGCAGGGTCTGCCTGGTGGAGGTTGAAGGCACAGGAAACCTGCAGGCTGCATGTGTATTTCCAGCTACAGAGGGTCTTAAGGTGCACACCAATACAGAAAAGGTAAGGAAGGCCCGTAAATTCTCGGTTGAGATGCTTCTATCCAATCATTCAATGGATTGTCTTACCTGTGCCCGTAACCTTAACTGTGAATTACAAAAGGTTGCCCATGAAATAGGCGTAAATGAAATACGGTTTATTGGTGATAAAAGCAAAGGCGGTATAGACGACTCATCACCATCCATCAGAAGGGATAACAGTAAATGCATCCTGTGCCGCCGCTGCGTTACTGTATGCGAAAATGTGCAGTCCGTAAATGCGCTTTCCTTACAGGGGAGAGGCTTTGAAACAAGGGTTGAGACCGCTTTCGGCAATGGTCTGGGCAACGTTGCATGCACAAATTGCGGGCAATGTACACTCGTGTGTCCTGTTGGCGCAATCACAGAAAAAGATGATACCGAAGGGGTCTGGGATGCCATTTCAGACCCTTCCAAATTCGTAATTATTCAGGATGCCCCTGCGGTAAGGGCTGCGCTTGGTGAAGAATTCGGATATCCACCGGGAACCCTTGTCACAGGCAAGATGCTCGCGGCGGCAAGAAGGCTCGGTTTTGACAGGGTCTTTGATACAAACTTCGCTGCCGATCTTACGATTGTTGAAGAAGGGAGTGAGTTGCTGAAAAGGGTAAAAGAAGGCGGCAAATTGCCCCTTATTACGAGCTGCAGCCCGGGCTGGATTAAATTCATTGAACACTTCTACCCTCAACTTCTCCCGCATCTTTCCACGTGCAAATCACCGCACCAGATGCTTGGCGCATTGTCAAAAACATATTTCGCCGAAAAAGAAGGCGTTAACCCGAAGGATATTGTTGTCGTATCCGTCATGCCCTGTACTGCAAAGAAGTTTGAATGCAGCAGGCCGGAGATGACAGACAGCGGTTTTAAGGATGTTGATTATGTCCTCACAACGAGAGAGTTCGCAAAAATGATCAGGGAAGCCGGTATAGATTTCCGTAACCTCGAAGACGGCACATATGATAACCCCATGGGTGAATACACCGGCGCTGCAACTATTTTCGGAGCAACCGGCGGGGTGATGGAGGCAGCGCTGCGGACAGCATACGAACTTGTTACAGGCAAAACCCTTGAGAATTTAGACTTTGTCGCTGTACGGGGCCTTGAAGGCATAAAAGAAGCAGCAATTCCTATCGAAGGCATAGGAGACGTCAAAGTCGCCGTTGCCCATGGTCTTGGAAACGCAAGAAAGCTCATGGAGAGGATTATACATGGAGATGCAGATTACCATTTCATCGAGATCATGGCCTGCCCCGGCGGCTGTGTTGGCGGCGGCGGACAGCCGATACCCGTCAACTATGAAATCAGAACGCTGAGGGCGCAGGCATTATATAACGAGGACAAGTCGTTAAAATACCGCAAATCACATGAGAATCCGTCAATAAAGAAGATTTATGACGAATTTTTGATAGAGCCTTTAGGAGAAAAATCGCATCACCTTTTACATACAAAGTATACTCCAAGAGGCAAGCTTTGATATTTCAGGCCAGAATTTTCATATCGGCATTACTCATTGCCCTGCCCACATTTTCAGCTGTGGCTCTGTTTGCCCAGTCGCCAATCCACATAACCTTTGAAGCCGATGAAGTCGGAAAATTTCCTTCCGACTGGACTTCCAGAAGCGTGAGCAAGGCTGCGGAGGTATACGCAGTGCAGGCACAGACAGATAAAAGGTTCCTGCATGCAGACGCAAAGGGCACAAGTGTACAAATCGGTTATGAGAAAAAATGGGCATTGAGAGAATTTCCGATGCTTCAATGGCAGTGGCGTGCCATCCTTTTCCCGAGCGGCACGAATGAGCGAATAAAAGATGGAGACGATAGCGTTCTCGGCGTATACGTCGTTTTTGGCAGTTGGCCCTTCATTAAGTCGATCAAATACATATGGAGCGATACAATACCAATAGGAGCATCATTCAACTCCCCCTTTTCCAGCTCGGCAAAGCTGCTCGTGATTCGAAGCGGACGTGCACTGATGGGAACATGGGTCACAGAAAAACGCAACGTTTTTACTGACTATCTGCAGCTTTTCGGAGACGAAGAAAAAAATCCTGTAGCCTCAGGGATTGCTATCCTGACAGATGCAGATAACACCAATTCCCATGCTATCGGAGATTATGCCGATATTCAGACCCTTGCCATGGGCAGTGAAAAACCTGCCACGCCCAAACCTTAGCAGTCCTTCGCCTGTCCGTGCTTTCCCTGCCTCTGGGTTATGCTGCCATAATAATATTTTTTTCACGGTGAAATACTGTTGTCACCCGCATATGGTATGATACTGGATTGCTGTGACTGTGAACCGTGAACAGATTCTCAGGAGGGTTATCATGGAGATGTTTACCCCTTTGATTGTATTGGAAACATAAGATTTACATTGTGTATTGAACATCTCTTTATGATGATGTATTATTATACAGATAGGAGGTGTATATGGATACAGTAAGATTGAACATAACATTGCCGACAGAGATTGGGGAGAGTCTTCGCAAAATTAAAAATAAATCTGCCTTTATTGCGGAAGCTATAAAAGAGAAACAGTCGGCTGAAGAAAAAAGGAAGTTCAGGAAACAACTTGAAGCTGCATATAGAGAGGCAGCGGAAGAGGATTATGAGGTCTATAAGGAGTGGGAAGATACCCTCAAGGATGGGTTAGAGTAATGAAACGCGGGGACATTTATCTTGTAGATTTTGAGCCGTCCGTCGGAGCAGAAATAAGAAAAATAAGGCCTGCCGTCATCATTTCCTGTAATGAGGCGAATAAATATTTGAAAACAATAATGGTTATCCCATTTTCTTCGAAAGTGGAAAAGATATATCCCTTCGATGTTTTTGTAAGCAAACAAGAAAGCGGACTCGATACTGACTCGAAACTCAAGATACCCCAAATGAGGGCGGTAGATAAGGGGCGACTGAAGAGGTATATAGGCGCACTCCCTGAAGAGATGATTGAGGAAACAGAAAAGGCAATAAAGTTGCATTTAGCGATTGAATGAACTGATGAAGCGCGCCATCGAGGAATCCTTTCCCGTTGTTGAGATAAACAGACTCGCCGTTCCTGAGTGTAATAACCATTTTAAATTGTTGTATTTTTTGTTTTGAGGGACTAAAATCTTATTATAGTAAAATGGGAAAAAAGGGCAGGAATAACTGTTATCAACCAGAAAAATCGGTTTTTTAGCGACGGAGGCAGGGAATAATGCAATATTTGCAACAACGTTCCCATCGTCCTACGAGTGAATTCTGTGTGGGTTTGCCCCTTGACATTCATACTCATTTAGGCTACCATTTAGGTACACTAATAAGTACCAGGAGGAACAAATGAATACCATCGCGGCACAGGAAATAAAACGGCGTGGGAT
>JAPLKD010000220.1 GCA_026388245.1 Pseudomonadota bacterium
CACCGATATTTTTGATGAAAAAGATGAGATCCGGATATATGCGGAGATGCCTGGCGTGAATGAGAACGATATAAAGATTGACATTAAAGGGGATATACTGAACATCTCTGCAAAAAGCGGAGACAGGAAATACCGTAAGGAAATCCTTCTACCGGCCGAGGGAAAGAACAAGGCGTTCACCTCTTCTTTTAAAAATGGCATCCTGGAGATTAAAATAACGAAATGATGGGGATTCTTGATGGGACTGACCGGACTGAACGATGCCTCTTTGAAACTGATTCTCTTTGGCGGTAAGGGCGGGGTCGGAAAAACAACCTGCGCTGCGAGTGCCGGTCTCTATTTATCAGAAGCATTCAAAACATTAATTATCTCTACCGATCCTGCCCATTCCCTGTCGGACAGTCTGGGGCAAAAGATTGGCGATGGCATTGAAGATATTAAAGCCGTAAAAAACCTCAGCGCAATCGAAATAAGCGCAAAAAAGGCCTTCTCGGCCTTCAAAGCAAAATACGAAAAAGAAATTAAGAAAATTATTGATACCTCTACCTATTTAGACCCGGAAGATGTTGAATCGGTCTTTGCCCTTCCCATCCCCGGCATAGATGAGGTCATGGGGCTAAAAACAATAATAGACCTGATAGAAGAAGGGAGATTCGACAAGTTTATTGTCGATACAGCGCCTACCGGTCATGCATTGAGGCTTTTAACGCTGCCGGATATGCTTGATGACTGGATTAAGGTCATGGCAAAGATGCGATGGAAATACCGCTATGTGGCGACAACCTTCGGCGGTAAATACAGGCCTGATGAAGGCGATGATTTTCTTGTGGAAATGAAAAAAACCGTCACCAGGATACACAGTCTCTTCAAAGACAGTAAGCGATGCGAATTCATTGTTGTTACAATCCCGGAGGACATGGCTGTTCAGGAAACACAGAGGATGATTAGCGACCTGAATGCATACGGGGTAAAGGTCAAACAATTAGTGATTAATAATGTAGTGCCACAGAACGACCATTGTGATTTCTGTAGAGAGAAAAGAAAGGGACAGGAAGCATACATCGAATATTTAAGGAAAAAAACGGGCGATATCCGGATTACAGTTACCCCGCTGAACCCGCGGGAAGTGAAGGGCATTGATGCACTGGGTAACTTTAAGGAATTGCTGATTCAATAAAATGGAGAAATAAAGATGCCGCAAAACCCCCTCAACACAACCCCCTGCAAACCCCCGCCTGCCTCCCCAAACCGGGGAGGCCTTCAGGCGAGGGCTGGCAACCCTTCAGAACATTTGAAAAAAGATCGGAGAAACAATGAAAGAGAAAAATAAAGAGGCAATTATGGCTTTTAAGGTGAAAGAGGCGCTGCCGAAGGATGTCGGAAGGGCCATTGTCAGGATTGATCCCGATGACATGAAAATACTCGCATTGGATGTCGGCGATATCGTGGAGATTGAAGGGAAAAGAAAGACCCCTGTGAAGCTGATGCCCTGTTATGTTGAAGAGAGAGGGAAAAGGCTTATCCAGATGGATGGTATTACGAGGGAGAATGCAAAGGTCGGGATAGACGAGAAGGTAAACATCCGGAAGGCAAACCACAAACTTGCAACAAGGATAACACTTTCTCCGCTGACGCTTTCAGGCCTGCCTCAAAAAGACAGGGATATCAGATATATCGGTACGCTTATCGAAGGGTTGCCGGTAATCACAGGGGACAGGGTAAGGGTTACCCTTTTCGGTTCCCGGTCAAGCGATTTCAAGGTTCTTACCACGAACCCCGATGGTGCGGTGGTAATAAATCCGGGAACGCAGATAATAATAGAATCGAGAGAGCCAGGGGAGCAGAAGACTACAAAAATTTCCTATGAAGACATCGGAGGACTCGGGCATCAGATTCAAAGAATCAGAGAAATGATAGAACTGCCCCTGAAATACCCGCAGATATTCGAGAGACTCGGGATTGACCCGCCCAAAGGTGTGCTGCTCTACGGGCCTCCCGGAACAGGGAAAACATTAATCGCCCGGTCTGTGGCGAACGAGACCGAAGCCTACTTTACAAGCATCAGCGGGCCGGAAATTATGGGTAAATTTTACGGGGAAAGTGAGGGGCGTCTGAGGGGCATATTTGAAGATGCCCAAAAGCACACCCCTGCCATAATCTTCATTGACGAGATTGATGCCATTGCGCCGAAAAGGGAAGACATGGGCGGTGAGAAACAGGTTGAACGGCGGGTTGTCGCCCAGCTCCTGTCGCTGCTGGACGGTTTGCAGTCGCGGGGACAGGTGATTGTCATCGGGGCAACAAATATTCCCAATACCCTTGATCCGGCTCTAAGAAGGCCGGGAAGATTTGACAGAGAAATATTAATCCCCATCCCCGATAAAAACGGGAGATTGCATATATTGCAGATTCATACGAGGGGCATGCCTCTCTCAGGAGAAACCAGCCAGGGAAGCGGGGCGGCATCCAACGGGGTCGATCTGGAAAAACTGGCCGAGATTACCCATGGCTTCGTAGGCGCAGACCTTGAAGCGCTGGCAAGGGAGGCAGCCATGTCTGCGCTCAGGAAGATTTTACCGAATATTGATTTTGAAATGGATGAAATCCCTTACGAAACACTCCTGAAGCTGGAAGTGACGATGGATGACTTCTACGATGCCATGAAAGAGGTTGAACCCTCTGCCATACGGGAGGTGTTCGTTGAGGTGCCGGACGTAAGGTGGAATGACGTGGGCGGCCTCGAGGACATTAAGCAGGAATTAAAAGAGGCGGTAGAGTGGCCCATTAAATATGCCGATGTCTTTAAGACAGCCGGCACACACCCGCCAAAGGGGATTCTGCTTTATGGAGCCCCGGGTACAGGAAAGACCCTGCTTGCAAAGGCGGTTGCAAGCGAGACAAAGGTCAATTTTATCTCCATAAAGGGGCCCAGTCTCATGTCAAAATTTGTCGGTGAAAGCGAGAAGGGTGTCCGTGAAGTATTCAAAACGGCAAAGCAGGCTTCACCGTCAATCATATTTTTTGATGAGCTCGATGCCATCGTTCCGAGAAGGGGTTCGGGAATCGCGGAGTCCGGCGTGACGGAACGGGTCGTAAGCCAATTTCTGGCCGAAATGGACGGTATTGAAGAACTTAATTCGGAATCCACACCAAAGACAAACCTCTCGCTAAGGATGTGAATTTGCGTGAATTGGCGAGGGAAGATGGCGATCTGGCCGGGTCGGATATAGAGTTTTTATGCCGGAAGGCCTCTATGTTGGCAATAAGAGAATATATAAACCAGGGGTCGAGGGTTCAAGGGGTCGAGGGGTCGAGGGGTCGAGGGGTCGAGGGTTCAAGGGTAAAGGGCAGAAGTCAGAAGACAGAGGACAGAGGCCCGGGGGCGAAAGACTCAAAACTTCTTATATTAAAGAGGCATTTCGAGGAGGCGTTACAATTGGTGCAAAAGCAGAAGGCATCTATATATATGGGGCAGGATGATATATGAGCAAT